>JAYUSR010000127.1:0-17032 GCA_043755575.1 Synechococcales cyanobacterium | reverse complement strand
TTAGTCACAACAATCCTGATTATGTCTACGGTGGCACTTGGAAAGCTCGCAAGCGATAACCCAATATTAATCTAAAATTCCAGAGGTCACAATGAATCCTAATTTGCTCAGTCGGCGACAGTTGTTACAACTATCTGGTTTATCGGGGATGGGCTTGTTACTAAATGGTTGTCGATCAGCTCAATATGCGGCTCCTATTGGAAATGCGATCGAACCCCTCAATCAGCACGTTGAAGAGTTGTTGCTGAAACCACAAGCCTTGGCAGCAGAGTATCCGGTGAGTGCGATCGAACCCCGGGCTTTGTTGATTAATACGTTCGATCGAGAAAATACGCCGCAAATTGACCTTACTACTTTTAAATTGGTAATTGATGGGGCGGTCAATCAGCCGATGCAGTTGAGTATGAGCGAGCTATACAAACTACCGTTACAGTCTATGGTGATTCGGCATGTCTGTGTGGAGGGGTGGGCGGCGATCGTGCAGTGGGGAGGGGTGCGGCTACGGGATTTGATTGCTTTGGCTCAGCCTAAAAATACTGCTCGCTATGTTTATTTTGAGTCGGGGGATGGTTACTACAATAGTTGGGACATTCGATCGGCTTTGCATCCGCAGACGTTATTGGCTTATCAGATGAATGGTCAACCGTTGCCGGTGGATAATGGTGCGCCATTGCGGTTGGCGGCACCGATTAAGTTGGGTTATAAGCAGAGTAAGTGGGTGACGAGGGTGACTTTGATGAGTGAGTTGCCGACGAAGCAAGGTTACTGGGAAGATCAGGGCTATGAATGGTTTGCTGGATTATAAATCCCTATCCATCCGGGGTGAATTAAAACTATTCTGGGGCAATCATTGCGTCGAATTTGTCGATTTCTTCATCGCAGCGCTTAATCATGCCATCAAGGTTTAGTTCCAAGAAAATCGCCCGAGCTTGCTGAAATTTGTCGAGAGCTGCAAGGCCACCAGGTTCATATTCCGTGAGTGTGAGTGCTTGGTTAAACAAAGAAACTGCTTCGCCATTACGATCGCCAATCTTGCGCCGAATTTCTAAAGACAGCTGATGAAATTTGATCGCCCGTTGATATTGCTTTAATGATTGGTATACATTGCCTAAATTACCGAGAGAGCTTGCTTCACCGTTAAGATTACCAATTTCGCGATAAATATCTAAAGACTTTTGATATAAATCTAGTGCTCTTTGAGGTTGTCTTAGTAAGTTGTATACATTACCTAAACTATTAAGGGATATCGCTTCATCATGATGAAGGCTCATTTTCTGTTGGATTTTCAAGGCTTTTTGATGAAAATCAATTGCTTGTTGATATTGCCCTAATAATCGATAAACAATGCCTAAAGCGTTGAGAGTGACCGATTCATTTCTACAATCTCCAATTTCATGATGAGTTTTTAATGATTGTTGATAAAAATTAATTGATTGTTGATATTGTCCTAAAAATTGATAAGCATGGCCTAAACTACCAAGAGAACGTGCTTCACCATTGCGATCACTAATTTCACAGTAAATATTTAAAGACTTTTGATATAATTCAATTGCGTCATCGTAACGAGAAATAGCCCGTAGGAAATCACCAAAATTATTTAATGTAGTAGCCGAAGCTGATCGTTTATTCAGCTTTCGATAGCGATCAATCGCCGTCTCAAAAGCCTCAGTAGCTTGCCGTTGCTCCTGTTCCAGATTTGTAGCTTCACCCCTATCAATACGTTTTGCATAAATTCCAGCTAATTTCTGATAAAGCACTGGCAGATTAGCCGACTCCGGATCTCTGGTTGCTAATTTCTGAATCTCCAAAATTATCTCCGCCGGCGGCGGCAGAAAATCATCACTACTATGCCGATCGATCAATGGCAAAGGTGCATAATCGCGATCCATAAGCTCAATCGGCTCCGCAACTTCTTCCTCAGAATTAAACCGCAACACTGCCTTGCGCCAACTCCAAAAATCCGGTGCGCGGCGGCTCATCTCCCGCAAAATCGGATAAGTCACCCACAACACGATCGGATAACGAAACTCCCGCAACCCTTCCCGCGTCCATTGCAAATAACCAAAAAACTTATCCAAATCACTCTGCTCATCGATCGATCTCGTTTTCACCCGCAACAGCCATTCCGCTCCCGTGACCGTCACCACCACTTGCTCCCCGATCGGTAGCGCCAACTTCGCTAAACCCGCCCGCAAACTTGGTTCTATTCCCAACACAATGCGATGGGCTTGAATCTGGGATTGCTTGGCTTCCAGCTCATATTGATCGATCGTCCGTTGGCGCAGTCGCAAATCATCACAAGACACTATAATTAAGGTCAATTGCTCCTGATTATCCTCGATCAGAGAAATCAATCTTTCATAAATATTTTCATTCGATGAAGTAGCCGATTCAGAAATTTGTGTCATTTAATAACCCTTCCTGAATTAGTAAATCTCGGACAATAGGATTCAGGTCGTACCATAACAACGCATTGCTATACTCCAACACATATAACCCATGTAATAAATCTAAAAATCGCTGATTTTCGGCATCTTGGGGTTTGAGTTGTTGATAGATAGCTTGCAACATCTCAAAATCAACTTGCCCCAAAGCTCTGGCATACTCAATCTGCAAATCTGTAATTACAGCATTAAGAATGTTCTGATCAATTTTTACTTCAGGTGCATCCCACTGTTGTCGCTTAATCTGTCCTCGTAATTCTAACTTTACTAAATCACAACAGCGATCGGCAATCCGAATTAATTCCCGCAATACGCCACCACTCAACAAAATTATTTGCTGTTTGACATCAGGTTCAATCGAATTTAGCGGCAATCGTCTTTCCAGAATCTCCAAGAATACATCCATACAAGCTGCATAAGGACGGCGATCGGGTTTTCTAATATCCGCTTTACTAAAAAATTTAGTCACCGACATCATGTAGATCTTCTTAATATAAGTATCGATGCTACTTTTGATGCGAACCTCTCGCAAAGTTGCAATCGGCAATGTATAAATAATCCGCAAATTGGGATCGAGTAGGGATTGAATATTTTTACTAAAAATCGTTTCTGTTACACTTAAATCTAATTTGTCAAGATCATCGATAATTACTAATACTTGTTGACCCGTAACATTTTCAATATATGATTGCAATTCATTGATCTTTCCCACTAGCTCCGAAATCTGACGAGCAAACTCGATGGAGATCTGTTTGCGAGTTTCCGAATTAATTTTTAATTTAGATTTAATGCTGGCGATGAATTCCATAATGATGGGAATTCCGCCTTTTGTTTTGGCTTCAGCATTGACCTCAATTGCTGCTTCGACCGCTTGAAATTCGGTTTGGGTATGTTTTCCCAACCATCGATATAAATCCATTCTGATCCCTGGCTGGATCTCGATCGATCGTCGCTCGGCTTCCTCAATTAACTGCACTGCCATCGAAAACAAAATATTGACATGGTCTACTGCTGATCGCTCGATCGTATCGGCGATCGAATACATCACCACAAAATATTGCTTCTCAGTGAGTCGAACCCCTAACTCCGCTAACAAGGTAGATTTGCCACAGCCACGATGTCCCGTAAAAATTATTTTATTATCCTGGGCTGGGCTATCGTCGATCGTTTGCTCTAGTTCATCGATCAACTCCATCTGATATTCCACGCCTAACCGTTCCCAATCCTGCTGAGTAACCAGAGGATTAAGCTGGAGATTGTGCCCTGCTTCCCGAAAAGTTTCTAAACGCGCTTGCAAGGTTTCGAGGTTAGACATGCGATCGAATATCCCTAGAATGACCTCTCCATTCTACCCAACCATGGAAAACCCCTCCGGCTTAAGCCGTTGCCCAATTAAATAGATGAGTAGATTTTGTCCAGCCCCAAACGCTGTAATTCATCAACCCCCGGCGGATAAGTCAGATTAAAATACAGCGGGACGATCGTGATGTAGTTACCAGTAATGGCCTGCACATCTGTTTCCACATCCGCTGGCAATTGCAAATGTTTGGGCTGTTCGATATCCTGTAAAACTTCTCCGGACAGCCAGTAGTAAGTTTTGCCACGCGGATCCACCCGCTTTTGGAAAGTATCGGTATAGCGGCGCAGTCCCTGCCGGGTCACTTTAATCCCGGCAATGGCCGCAGCAGGAACAGCCGGGATATTGATATTTAATAAAGTTGGTTCTTGTAAAGGATGCTGGGCAAAATGTGCCAATAGCTTGGCGGCAAAATCGGCTCCCGGCTGAAACTCCCGGATGGTAAAACTGGTCAGGCTTAAGGCCATGCTGGGAATGCCCTCAATCACCCCTTCCATCGCCGCCGCCACCGTGCCGGAATAGAGAATATCAGTACCTAAATTGGCACCATGATTAATCCCGGACAGCACAAAATCGGGGGGCTGCTCCAGTAAAGCGCCTAGCGCCAGCTTTACACAGTCGGAGGGGGTGCCGGAACAGGCCCAAGCCTGGACATTGGTATCAAAAATTCCAGCTACTGGCTCGGCGCGAATTGGATCATGCATGGTGAGGCCATGACCAGTGGCCGATCGCTCTCGATCGGGACAAACTACTGTCACCTGATGACCAGCCCGCGCCAAAGTGTTCGCTAAGACTCGAATCCCCTGAGCAAAAATCCCGTCATCATTACTGATCAGTAAACGCATAGATATAGAATCCAGATTAACTTCCTCAATTCTCTGATATGTCGGTACAATATGGGTCGGGCAATTTCTGGCGATAACTAAATGAGTATTTCACTAAGCGATTTAGAACAACAGTTAACAGCACTCCAGACCGCAGCCACCACAGCCATTGTAGCTTGTTCAGATCTGGAGCAGCTGGAACAACTGCGGATTAACTATTTGGGTAAAAAAGGTGAGCTGCCCCAAATTTTGCGCGGGATGGGTCAGCTGTCGGCTGAAGATCGGCCAGCGATTGGGTTAGTCTCTAATCGAGTTAAAGATGTGATTCAAGATTTACTCGATCGCCAGAAGTCAACTTTTCAAGCAGCGCAAATCCAAGCCCAATTAGCTGCTGAAACCCTCGATGTCACTATGCCGGGAGTTTATGTACCTCTGGGGCGGATTCATCCGTTAAACAGCATTATTGATCGAGTCAGCGATATTTTTGTGGGTTTAGGCTATACCGTGGCTACTGGGCCAGAAATGGAAACCGACTATTACAACTTTGAGGCTCTCAACACCCCTGCTGATCACCCGGCACGGGACATGCAGGATACTTTTTATCTACCCGATGGCAATTTGCTGCGCACCCATACTTCGGCGGTGCAGATCCATTATATGGAAGAAAACGAGCCACCGATTCGGATTATTGCGCCAGGACGTTGTTACCGCCGGGATACGGTGGATGCTACTCACTCGGCGGTCTTTCATCAGATCGAAATTTTAGCCGTCGATCAAGATTTGACCTTCGGGGATTTGAAGGGCACTATTGCTGAATTTTTGGCTCAGTTATTTGGGATGGAGTTGCCGATTCGGTTCCGGGCTAGTTATTTTCCTTTCACGGAGCCTTCGGCGGAGGTGGATGTGCAGTGGCAGGGTAAATGGTTAGAAATTATGGGCTGTGGGATGGTTGACCCTAATGTCCTGACTAAGGTTGGTTATGATCCGGAGATTTATAGCGGCTTTGCGGCGGGCTTTGGTGCGGAGCGTTTGGCGATGGTGCTGCACCAAATCGATGATATTCGGAGGCTCTATACCAGCGATTTGCGTTTTTTACGTCAGTTTTAAGAACCATCTAGCGGCTTGGAGTTGAGCAAACGTTAGAATGTTCCACTCCAACGGCTACGCACTAATGAGTTGCTCTGCCAGAAAAACGCAGGCTAAAGCAGATTAAACAAAGATTGATCCAGCTCATAGCCTAAAGATTTAGCCATGAACTTCACCGGAGTTTGATCGCTGATCCCCTGCTGTTGCAGCCAATCCGATCCCCCAAAAACCTTATTCATCACCCAGATCTCCAGCGCCTCAGAATTATACTGAATACCAGTTTGGGTCTTGAATTCATGGGGCACCAACATTGCCGCGTATCTGGCGAGTTCACCAGTCTGTCGATCGATCACCAGGGGTAGCCAAGGGTATTTACTATCCAAACGAATAAACCACAACCGTATCTCCGGAATTTCAGACAATTCGCGGGGATCGGTAGCATCCTGGACAAAATCTATTTCAAACTGAATTCTAGCTGCTAGCAAAATATTAATTCCCTCGGCCAGCAACAGTTTCAGCTGATGATCAGCAATGTTAGTATCCAAGCTGAGTAATTCTGGGTGAGAAATGGGGATTTTATTCATAGGAGCGATAGAAGACGTTCTCCACGATTTTAGTGGTTTCTGGGATAGCAGTACATCGACTACCTCTAAGTCAAGTGTCATTAAGCTGGTTTCTCTGTGCTACTAAGCCATAAGAATAAGACTCTACTTTAAATGTCTAGAAATTTTAAGATTGTCTGTATAATTACAACAGAGGCTGATCAGAAGTGATAGAAACATATTAGGATTCAACCTTAATTTTATAAATTAACAACTCTAACAACAAAAATCACCTGTGTAAGTTGGTATTTGTTGCCAGGGTGCAGACGACCGCATATCTACAAAAACTTAAAAGGTGTGACTTAGTGTTGGAGAGCAGCAAGCTAAAACAATTATTGCGCAAGCGTTTAAATGGCAAAGATGCCGAAGGTGATGCGACGCAAGCTGTGAACAACAGAGCCGACTCCGATGGCTCTGCCAACGACCCAGCTGCTGTTGGTTATGATTACGAGCCGCCGGGTTCATTAGCCCAGCAAGACACATCAGTTAGTAAGTTAATCATACCAGCGGTACGTGTCGATCCCTGGTCAATTTTTTGGCTAATCCTGGTCTCGATTACTGGTGGGATCGGTATGCTTAGCTATATTTTACTAACTGCGGTACCACCACCAGCAGATTGTGAAAAGCTTTCCATATTATCGACAGATAGTCAGCGCCTCTCCTGCGCCAAAATCTGGGCAGAAACCGATAAGAAAGATCAGGTGCTATCAGCACTCAGTGTCGTCAAAGGTTGGGACAAGGACAGCCCTTTATATTCTAATGGTAAAATCTTATCGGACGACTGGTCATGGCAACTAATCAAAATCACGAAAAAAGAGCTGATCGCTGATGGAGATTTAAAGAAGGCCATCAATAACTTCAAGGCTATTCCGACATATAGCACTGCCTATTCAGATGCTCAGGCTACCTCGGCAAGATGGCAGGAGCAATGGCAGCAAGGCAATGATATTGATGCTAAAGTTCAGCAATTTATCCAAGCTGGCGAGTGGACGAAGGGTTCCGATATGCTCAACACTCTCAAATCAGTCCCTCATCCCTATTGGAACGCCACTCGTTTCAATCAGATGTCATCCCAATTTGTCTTGGAAAAAGAGGGCTGGGAACATTTCCAAGATGCTGAGATTGTTGCTTATGGCGGCACCGTAGAGAATAACGAGAAAGAAAACAAAGAAAATAAGGCCGCTGGTCGTCCTCCCAAAAAAGTAACTAGGCCCAAAGTTACTAGTAAAAAAGATGCCGTGTTTTATGTAATCGATCCCAACACTTTGACTAGGGCGATCGAACTAGCCGCCAAGGTGCCACCCAAAACTTATCTCAAAGCAAAGGCTGCCTCGTTGCAAGAGCTGTGGGGTAAAACAATCATCGCGGTCGCCAGTGAAAAACTGCGCGTCCAAAAATACGATGAAGCGATCGCTATTGCCAAACGAGTGCCGAAAGGTTTAGCCATCCATACCGAAGCTCAAAAATTGATTGCCGACTCTACCAGTGCCCAGCGCGGTTCAGGAGCCATTGACCAAAAACCAGGTGAGCAAAAACCAGGTGAGGTGCTGGATAACTATATGCTGTTGACCCGTGCTCAACAGGCCGGAGCGCCAGGTTCGATCGCGAGTATGCAAAATGCGGTAGCACTAGCCAGCAATATTCCTAGCGGTCAACCGCTCTGGGCAGAGTCTCAAGAATTTATTAGATTCTGGAATCAGCATATTCAATTGCTCAATGAGCAGCCCACGATTGATAGTGCCCGCGCCGCTGCTAAACGCGGGGATCTGGCGAGAGCGATTGCGACTGGATCTAAACTGCCCCAGGATGGTATTGCTTATCGCAATCTGCAAGGTGAACTTCAGCAATGGCAGCAGACCTTAACGATGCTTACTATCCAACGAGATAAGAGGGTGCTGAAGACTGCTACTTCGCTGCATAGTAGTGGCAGGATTGCTCCGGCGATCGCGATGGCTACGCGGATCCCCAATGATAGTCCAGTGTATGAGGAAGCCCAAAACATTGCTAAACGCTGGCAAGAAGACCTCCCAACAGTGCCTAAAAAACCCTAGTCGATCGGATCGATAGCTGGGAGAACTGTAATATGGCTAATCTAAGACAACGTAGTCAATATTGGCGACGGTTTGGACTACAGCAAATTGAAAAGGAATTGCGCAATGTTGATGAACGTCTTCAGTCATCAACTTTGTCGTTGATCGATCGACTATTTTGGCAGGGACGGCGGCGAGAACTGCGTGTCGCTGCCTTGATCGTGCGGGGCTTAGTCCCAGCACCGGAGTCTGATCCGGGGATACTGTTAGCGAGTCCGGAACCGGTATCACTGGTGGTGCAGCCCGTGACCGATATTGCGCCTACTACCACTGAAAAAATTTTTACGTTATTCAGTAAAGGCTTCCGACTAATCGATAATCGCACCGGCCAGCCTCTCGAAATTGATGTGCTTCAGGTGGAAAAACGCCAGCAGCTACTACAAATTATCTGCCAACAGTTTCAGGAAATCCTCCAAGCGCTGCAAGTAAATCAGGTGACACCGGAGCAGCTACTCCTCAGTCAGAGCAGTATTTTAGCGGATATTTGGGCCGATAGTACTAGTCGCTTCTTTGGTCGTTACTATAGTTTGCCAGTGCTGGAGCAGACGGTGGAGGTGGTGCCCACCTTGCTGATCGATCGAGAGCTAATCACTCAACAGCTCTTGAGCCGCATCCCACTGACTAGCGAGTTATTTGGCTATTTCTTATGGCAAGAGGGGGTGTATGTTGATAACCGTTGGCAAGCCTATGACACAGTACCAGCTAACGACTATATCCAAGATTTACTAGCCAATACTGTTATCCAAATTGCTAATGGGATCATCCAACCATTCCTCAATCGTTTTAGTGATTTGGAACTAGTTAAACAAAAGTTTTATCATCCCGACTTACTAGCCACCAGAGATATTACCCGCTTTCGCAATCATTTGTCTTGGCATTATTATCTTCAAGAAAAATATCTTCAGCCGATCGCCATTTTCGAGAGTAGATATCAATTATTAGTTTTACGAGCTACGGGAATTGAACAACGCTCGGTCTATGCTCCCCGCCGCCCGGAACTATCTCAACTCGTTGGCATTCCTTGGTTAGTTACTATCTTGCTCGAAATTAGAGATGCGATCGCCCCACCTTGGCAAGCTGTTACCATCTTTTTTGGCAATGTTTTAGTTTACCTTTTGACCGAAATTGTTGGGCGGGGACTGGGCTTAGTCGGACGGGGCGTGCTGCAAGGTTTAGGACAGGCTTGGCAAGAACGGCGCTGATTTATTTGCTGATCGGTGTGGAACATTTGCTGATACATTAGGTCATGGAGGATTAAGCAGGACACCTCGTTAAGCTAATCCGCCATGACTCAATCAATCTCTCTATCTTGGTCACCTAACCAGACCCAGATCCCCATCCCCAGAGTGCAAGTAGACAAGCTATCCAACAATGAGCTGATTCTGCAGGCTCAATCTAGCATCCATCCTGATCGGGCGGCAATGACTGAGCTAATGCTTCGTTACCGTTCCCATGTGGATCGGTTGCTGTACCACTTGGCACCCGACTGGCAAGATAGGTCAGATCTTTCTCAAGAAGTTTGGATTCGCGTTTATCGCAATGTTAAAAATCTTAACGAGCCAGAGAAATTTCGGGGGTGGTTAAGCCGCATTACCACCAATTTGTTTTACGATGAGCTGCGCAAGCGCAAGCGAAATAGTCAACCGCTGTCTCTTGATGCGCCGATTTTGTTAGATGGTGGGGAGTTGGATTGGGAAATTGCTGCTGATGCGCCCAGCCCAGAAGATAACTTAGCAACTCAAGAATTTTATGAGCAGCTGCGGGTAGCAATTGCTGATTTGCCGGAAGCTTTCCGTCAGACGATCATTCTGCGGGAAATAGATGGTAGATCTTATGAAGAGATTGCCGAGACCACTCAGGTATCGATCGGGACAGTTAAGTCTCGAATTGCCCGGGCGAGACTTCGTTTACAGCAGCAGTTGAGTAGTTATCTAGATAAGTGATCACTTAGTTAATCTTTAATTATTAATAGTTAACTTTTAATTAGTTCGTGTTCATACTGGAAATCGAGTAGTAATATTTTTTCGTTAGAGTTTCAGGTAGCCCGGAGATAAAGCCATGTCAAATCATGCCGAAATTGCCAATATCGATAAATTTGAATTAATGAGCGCGTACCTCGATGGTGAGGTGACAGCCAATGAGCGCCACCAGGTAGAAAACTGGCTTCAGAATGATGCCGTATTCAAAGCTCAATACCAAAGAATGCAAGGTATGCAGCGGGCGGTGGGTCATTTACCGATCGTAGAAGCAGTAGTACCGGTGAATGTATTAGCAGACCAGGTATTCGCCAAAATTTCAGAACGTCGTCAGTCTAAATGGTTGAAAATTGGTGGCGGAGCAATTGCTGCCGCCTTAGTAGCGGTGGGTAGTGGTTTTAGTGGTATTTGGAATGGCTCTGGCAATGCCGTGCCGCAGTTGGCAAAGCTTTCTCTGCCGACAACAGTATTGGCTAAACTGGAAATAATTCCTAATCCGGCTCCGATGATGGTAGCTTTGAATAATTCGATCGTCAAGATTCCCCAGAGTCAGCAACCAACGCAGATAGTTGAAGATGGTGACTTAGGATTGTTTGACGCTTTGGACTTTAGCGACGATATTTAAACATCGAGATTTTTAGTCGGGTGCTACCAATTTTTCTCCCGCTTATTATAACAGCGGGATTTTTGGGGCTATGATGAATCCAGTTAATGACATTATTGCGAACTATGCGGCTGGCTATTTTCTGATGGCAGAAGAGCAGGGTTTGCAGTGGTATTCTAGCAACCGCCGGGCGATTATTCCTTTGGATGAAGGCTTTCGTTATCCGAAATCGTTGCAGCGGGTAATTAATCAACAGCGCTTTACGGTGGCGATCGATCAAGACTTTACGTCAGTGGTCGAGGGTTGTGCTGATCGAGCGACCACCTGGATTTCGGATGAGCTGAAGGAGCTGTATCATTTATTGCACCGCGCTGGCTGGGCGCACAGTTTTGAGACTTGGCAAGGGGATCAGCTGGCGGGCGGGATTTTAGGGATTGCGATCGGCGGGGCTTTTATTGGAGAGTCGATGTTTTTCAATATTCCGGAAGGCTCGAAGGTGGCGATGGTGATGCTCGTAGAGCATCTGCGCCAGCGTCGATTTACGTTGTTTGATGCCCAGATGCAAAACCCACACTTAGCCAGATTTGGGGCTACTGAAATTGACAACCAGGTTTATGGCAGCATGTTATCCACGGCGGTGGCCAATAACTGTCGATTTTAGAGATTCTTTTGAGTACTTCATCGATGGCCATGAGCGCTATTTTTATTAGTTTAAGTGCACTAATTTTGTATCCACTGGTTGGATAGCTAATTGTGACAAATTCATGCCAGCGCAATCAATACCTAGGTAAGAGCACATATGCAAAATATTGCTAATCCCATAGTCTATTTGCTGACAATCTGTCCCCCGCAGCTGCTCTAGTAAGTTACTAAAATGCTGTTCCAGATTAGACTTAATGCCTAACGCCGCCCGTAAGTGCTCAACTAATATCTTGAGCATTCGGTGTATTTCTTTGGCGAAAACACTAGGCGCTAGTTGAATATCATAAATATCTTGCGTAATCTTGGCTGGGAGTAGTCGATGAGAACGGCAATAGTGCAAATCACCGCTGATAATCTCCGTGGCCATTACTTCCATCAGCTGCCCGGTGACGTATTCCATCACTGCGGGCGGCTGTGTGAGGCCAGTCTGATTCGATGTAATCAAAGAACGTTGATGAAGAGCCTCCAGCGCCTCAAAAATCTTCCGCACCGGCACCTGAGTTTCAGCTTGCAGAATCCGGATTTGGCAACTGCCTCGGTGCATAGCTAACCAATACATCAAAGAGCGTTGCAAAGGTGACAATCTTTGAAATTGCTGATCGAATAAATTCCATAAATCACCAAAGACGGTGTAGCCATGCGCTAAGAATTGAGACAGATCACCACCAAAAAGATTTTGGATTTTGGTAGCCGCAATTTTTAGCATTAAGGGATTGCCATCAAAGTGCTGAATGAGCTGGTCTTGCTCGATACTAGTGGCGATCCAACCTTTATCAACTAAGATCTGTTGCCCAGCAGTGCAAGATAAACCCTTTAAGGCGATCGATCGCACGGGTAAATGGTCGCCACCTAACTGTTCTAACAGCTGTGGCTGTTCGCGGGAGGTAATGAGTAAGCAGCTTTGATGGTTGATCGTAGCAATTTGCTCAAGTAGTTGATGATAGGCTTCGTAACCAGGGAGGCATTGACCAGCCTGATCGCCAGCTTGGAGAATTGAGTCTACATTGTCTAGGATGAGCAAACAGCGTTTCTTCTGGAGCTGTTGCATCAGCAAGGATGTCGACGGTGTTCGAGCATCCGTCAAATCGCTATCCCGCAAAACTGCCAATATATTGGCACATAAAACTTCTGGTAAGGGAGCGGATTTTAAACTACGCCAAATGATGTAGTCAAACTGTGACTCCAGCTTCTGGGCTAGTTTGATCGCAAAGGTGGTCTTCCCAATGCCCCCGAAACCATGAACACTGACCAACCGACAACGATTCCAGGCAATCCACTGTTCTAATTTGGTCAGTTCTGACTGGCGACCATAAAAGATTGAAACATCGATCGCCTCACCCCAATCTTGGATGCTGGTGTTTAGCTCGACTTCGGGGTCATTAATAATTACAGAATGACGCAGTTGATAACGACGCAGGACGGAGCGTAAATTTTTTTTAGAGACTTTTTCACCGATTGCTGTCGATAATACCCGCCACAAATGAGAAGCAATCTGCCGAATGTAGTCTACCTGATAGCCAAAACGGTCAGCAATTTGTTGATACGATCGACCGTCCCAGGTATGGCAGAGAACGATCGATTGCATATCACTCAGTTGACCACATGGATTACCTTCTGGTAGAAGTTGATCAATAATCGTCAGCACCTCTTGACCATTAGGAGTTGATGCCTGCGAAAAATTATTGGAGTAAGTCATGGGGTGTGGTTCAGCGATGAATATAAATCAGTTCTCGGTAGTTGAGAACGGCACAATTTATCTAGCAAGTTAAATACAATTTGTGATTCGACACCGTGGTGTTTCACCTACTTACAAACATTACTATTGAAATAATTAATTTGCTGGTCTGAAAAAGGTCAGAAAAAAAGTCGGATCACTGTTTTTGAATGGAGGAAGTATGATGTGTACTACGGCATTAATTTTCCGCTGCTGCCATAGAATTCTGGTGTTAAAATAGCGAGGTAAGTAGCTAAAATAATTGTCAAAAGTAATTTCATCAGCCGCCAGCTACCTAGACATTGGCTTTGTTCAACCCTCGCTAAAATTCTCTAACCATTTTTTAGAATGGCAAACTTAAAATTACATAATGTATTATTTTTATTTCATGCAGAAAGATTAAAATAGGTAGAAACTAAAAGTGCAGATAACGGAAGAAGAAGCCTTTGATTTTACGAAGCAGGTTCTAGGAAATTCTCAACTAAGGATGGTTGAAGAACTAGTCTTGAGACAGTCTTGGTCTGGTCGCTCTTACGGACAAATTGCTAATTCTTTTGACTATGACTATGGCTATATCAAAGATGTTGGTTCACAGCTGTGGCAGCTCTTAAGCAAATCATTGGGCGAGCCAGTAAAAAAGCAGAACTTGAAAGCCGTTTTATCACAGCACTATCAAAAATGGCAAAACGCTAATAAAGTAGCTTTAGGAAAATGCCAAGATTGGGGTGGTGCGATCGATATCTCTACCTTTTATGGACGAACCACCGAATTAGAAACTCTGACCAGTTGGGTGCTGGCAGACCGCTGTCGTCTAGTAGCCGTTTTAGGGATGGGTGGAATGGGCAAAACCTCCCTAGTTGTCAAATTTGCCCAGCAACATCAAACCTCTTTTGATCGCTTGATTTGGCGATCGTTACTCAATGCGCCGCTGCTGCCAGACTTGCTAGCCGATCTCATTCAAAATTTATCGCCCCAACCGATCGCCAGGCCACTATCCGATATCCCAGCTCAAATCTCCGAACTATTGCACTTGTTGCAACAGCAGCGCTGTCTAGTAATTTTAGACAATATGGAGTCTATCTTTCAGCAAGGCACCGCCGTTGGCACTTATTTAAATGGTTATGAAAAATATCAAGACTTACTAAAAAAATTAGCAGAAGTTAGCCATCAAAGCTGCGTAATGCTGACCAGTCGCGAGCAACCACAAGAAGTGGCTCTCGGCATCGGTGCCCTGACACCAGTGCGCGCCTTGTCTTTACCGGGTATTACCCGATCAGCAGGGCAATCTATTCTTGCCGATCAAGGATTCACAGCAGTAGATGATCAAGATCTCACAGCTATTCTCCAACACTATGGTGGTAATCCTCTCGCCCTCAAAATTGTGGCTGCTGGTGTTCAAGAAATGCTGAGTGGTGAGCTGCGCTTTCTCCTACCTTATCTATCCACCAGTTTATTACAATTCACAGATATCAATGATCTTCTGCATCGTCAACTAGAAAGAACATCACCACCAGAAAAATTTGTGATGTACTGGCTGATGATTAATCGGTTGCCAGTACCACTAGATACACTAGCTTCAGATATTTATTCAGGGACATTAACGCAGTTACCCCAATTATTGCTCACGATGCAAGCTTTGAAAAGACGCTCCTTAATCGAGCAGTCTAGCTCTGGTTGGTATCTCCAGCCAGTAGTCATGGAATTTATCACCGCCCATTTTATCACCCAAGTTACTGACGAAATCATTACCGCCCAGCCGGACATTCTTTGCAATACAGCATTGGTCAAAAGTCAAAGCCCCAACTACATTCGGCAAACTCAAATCCGGCTGGTTCTTCAGCCTATTTTGCAACTACTCAGCCAAAAATTGGGCATTAGTAAGGAATTATCAATACAGGCCATCCGCGCTTTACTACATCAGCTACAGCAGACATCCCAGCCATTTCCAGCCTATGCGCCTGGCAATCTGTTGAACTTACTGAAAAACCTCGCATCGGACTGGCAATATTTAGACTGCTCTCAATTGCCGATTTGGCAAGCCGATTTTGTGGGGAGTACCTTACAAAATACCGATTTTAGTAGTGCTGCTTTTCAAGATTGTCTTTTTATCCAACCCTTTAGTGCTGTTCTCAACGTTACCTTTAGTCCTGATGGCGAACTACTCGCCGCTAGTAATGCCAATGGCGAAATTCAAATTTGGCGACTTCAGGATGGTCAATGCCTTCAGACTTTGTCCGGTCACCAAAATTGGGTCAGGGGGATTTCTTTTAGCCCTAATGGCCAGCTGCTGATCAGTACTTCCGATGACTTGACTATTAAAATATGGGATGTTCAGACTGGTACAGCGCAAAAAACTATTCACAGCAACAGTTTCCCTTTGTATGCTAGCTTTTGCCCTACTGGTCATCGGTTAGCTACCACTCATGCCGATGGCCACATCAAAATTTGGGATGTGGCAACTTGGGAACTCCGCCACGAATTTTTAGCTCATCAAGGGTGGGCTTGCCGAGTCCACTTTAGTCCCGATGGTCAGCAATTAGTGAGTAGCGGTGCTGACAATATCGTAAGGTTGTGGGATATGGCTCAGTACCATTGCTTGCGCGAAATGATTGGTCATCAAGCCTGGGTTTTCTCGGTGATGTTTAGTCCCGATGGCCAGAAAATTCTGAGCGCTGCTCTCGATCACACGATACGGATTTGGGACCAGCAGACTGGCGATTGCCAACATGTTTTGGCTGGTCATACCGACTGGATTTGGTCGGCAGTTTTCAGTCCCGATGGTCAACAAATCGCCAGTACTGGCAACGATCATACGATTCGCCTGTGGGATAGCAATAGCGGTATTTGTCAGCAAGTTATTCAGGGACATACTAACCGGATTTGGTCGGTAGCCTATCATCCAGCAGGCGATCGATTAGCCACCGGCAGTGATGATCAAACTATCCGGCTGTGGGATGCTCAAGATGGAAAATGTCTTCAGGTGATTCAGGGATGGCTCAACTGGGTGCTATCGATCGATCTCCAAACTGATGGGAAACATCTAATTAGTGGACACAACGATCATGTCGTCCGGGTTTGGAGTGTTGCCAGTAAAAAATGTACCCAGGAGTTAATCGGTCATCTGCAACCAGTGCGCGCCGTAGCTTGTCACCCCGCATTACCCATCGTAGTTAGTGGTAGTGATGACAAAACCATTAAGGTTTGGAATCTCGCCGATCAGTTATCAGTTTGTGCCTACACCATGAGTGGTCACACCGATGGCATTTTAGCGGTAGATTTTAGTCCTAATGGTCAGCTGTTGGCCAGTGCCAGTGGTGACAAAACTATTCGTTTGTGGCACCCTGAGCGCAATGAATGTCTAGCTTGTTTGACCGGTCATCAGGATAAGGTGCTCGACTTAGAGTTTAGTTCTGGTGGTCAATACTTAGCTACCGTGAGCGAGGATCAAACAGCCAAGATCTGGAATGTTAAAACAGAGCAGTGTATTTATACTTTTACTGGTCATATTGATCGAGTCATTGCTGTTGCCTTCCATCCCGATGGCCAACAGGTGGCTAGTGCCGGTCAAGATAATCACATCAAGGTTTGGAATTTTCATACAGATGAGATAGTCCTAGATATTGACTATTCAAG
>JAYUSR010000126.1:0-17216 GCA_043755575.1 Synechococcales cyanobacterium | reverse complement strand
CGCTGATAATTCTCTCTCTTAAATCCATAGAGTATGGCTTCATAATTTGACCTCATTTTTCTATCCCATACTGTACCTTATTTACTCTCAAACCGCTGTATCTGATTGTTCAGATTGATCGGTTCCATTCTCTAGCAAGCTTATTTCATAATGTCTAGAACACTTGATTTCAATACTACTTTGCAGGACAGTTGCTGAACTTTTCTGGACTAGATTGTGATCGATTACTAATTACAGCCTGTGAAGCCATTACTCGCTGAGATTGCTCGGCTTGCCGCTGGAGTGATATCTTCGCCACCCCACCACTAGGATCGCTACAAATGGTAAAGCCCCGGCGAGCAGACCGGAACGGAATAGCTTGAGAATACAGACCACCGCAAGGCTCCGCAATGCTGGTCGAGACGATTCGATCGATAACAACTTCATTGTAATAACTGTAGCCAAAGCCGCCTGCATTAGCACTATAGTTACCATTTAATTGGAGCGTTGGTCCCCAACGGTAGAGAGCAAGTGGGCCAGTCCACACACTGCGGGCTGGCGGAGTGGCCAAATAATAGACGATCGGCTGCGTCAGATTGCTACTAGCTGGCATCGTCAACACCATAATCGGTTGTGGTTGTTGGCTGCCACTTGCCGGAGAATAGACTGGGGGGTGAATTTCGGGGCAAGGCTCTAATCGATCGGACATCTGCATTTCAGTCGTAATAAAATCCATCGTTCGCTGCAACTCGCGGCGATTTTTCTGAATGGCCATAAATCGCTGGTCGAATTGCAGCACTGTCACTAACCCACCACTGATCAGAGTCACCACCACCGCCGTTAGGGATAGAGCAATAGTCAATTCCAACAGAGTAAAGCCAGATTTATGCATGTGCCAGAGAATAATACCAACTCCAAGATAGATGAACTGCTGCAATAACGCAAACATCTAGATTACTAAAAATATCTTTGGAATTCCTCCTAACACTACCAGCTAGAGACTAATACTGCCTGGCCGCAGCACTTGCCAGCCCATCTTAGTCCACTGAATCACGGTGGAAGGAATGCCAGCTAACGATAATTCGGAATTCATCGCGAGGGTCTGAACAGTAGGAAACTGTCGATCAATCTCTGCCATGGTTAGCAGGGCTGGTTGACTCGTCAAATTAGCGCTGGTGGTGGCCAAAGGTCCCGTTTGCCGCAAGATAAACTGAGCAATGTCACAATTAGGCACTCGCACCCCAATTGTTTTTTCACCAGTGGGATTCATGGCGATCGGTAGCAGATCGCTAGCTGGCAATACCAAGGTCAAAGCCCCTGGCCAATATTTACCAGCTAATTGTTTCCAGGTAGTCAATTCCGTGCTACTGCCCTGCACAAAATCCCAAAGATCACTACTCTGACTAGCCATTAGAATCAATGGTTTAGCAGAGCTGCGCTGCTTCAGTTGATAAATCAGACTAGCCTGCTCCGGTTGAGTCGCTAAAGCTGGCACAGTATCAGTCGGAAAACTAATCACCCCACCAGCATTAGCGGTAATAATCAGCTCGGAAATTGATCCCTGCATAGGTTTTAAGTTACGAAGTATCGAAACGAATTATTTAGATTTAGGTGGGAAAGTAGGCGTTACAGCTGGCTGAGAGACCACCGGAGTATTGTCAGGAATCAGCTGAAATTTCTCCTTACTGCCCAAAGAATAGTCATCTAGCTTAAATTCTTTACTGATTTTTGCCAACCGAGCATGTAAAGCTTCCGATAAAATAACCCCCGCCGATTCTTGGCGAATGCCCATTAAAATCATGGTACGTTGAAAAGAATTATCCTTAGCATTACGACTACAACTATCCCGCCGAAACTGACCCAGATTGAGTAGTGGATAATCGTTGACCGCAAAAATGGTTTTACCGAGAGCAGTTTGGACAGTTTTGGCTCGCTCATATGCTCGCAGTTCTTCAGACGGTTGGGGACCTTCGCAAGAAGCCATCCCTACCGCAATAATTTGGTTGGGGTTATCCATGATTTTGACAATGCCCTTGGCTTCCATCACTGTTTTTAAATCCCGAACAAGAATTGCCTGATCAGCGTTACCCAAATACACCGCATCCGAAGAACCCGGTTTCCAGCGATATTCTTGACTCAGCACTGCCATATTAAATTCGGCGGACTTGCCATTTTTATCTAGACCTGGTTCAAAGGGAAAATACAACACCCCATTAATTAGCTGCGGTCCTTTGGCTACCGGACATAGAGAAGTTTCGATCCCGAAGTTACACTTAATTTGATCACTAAAGATGGCCATACCGATCAACAACATGAGGATTGGTGAGCCGATCGCAATCTGCCAGGCTTGTCTAGCTCGGACAGAACGTAGGGAGGGGGAGATGGGATCGGCTAAATCTGCCAGGATCTCGCGGGCAGATTGGTAACGATCTTTAACGTCCGATTGCAACATTTTATTCAAGATCTCGGCCAAATTCACACTGACACTACGCTGCTCCTCTGCCAGGATATCCTGCCAAATCCAACGATCCTGTTGAAAATCGTAGAGATTATCCGGGGTGATATTGGTCAATAAATGTACACAGGTTGCACCCAAAGCAAACAAATCGGTCGCCGGATAGGCAACCCCTGCCCGCAGTTGCTCCGGCGGCGCATAGCCCATTGTGCCGCCAGTAGTGCCCCGGGAGGTCACTTGCTCGGTCAGCTGTTTAGACATACCAAAGTCAATTAGTACTAGCTGGCCATTTTGGCGGTGCATAATATTCTCCGGCTTGATATCACGATGAATGACCTTTTGGTCATGCACAAACTGTAGTACTGGTAGAATTTCCTGGAGAAGTTGACGAATATGCTCTTCGCTGTAATCTCCGTAGATCTCTAAATCTTTGAATAAGTTTTGACCATCGATATATTCTTGAACCAGGTAAAACTTTTGGTCTTGCTCCAGATAGGCCAACAGCTTGGGGATTTGCGACGACTGCCGACTGAGGTTGTCCAGCTGCATTGCTTCCCGCTGAAACAGCTCTAGGGACTTATCATACGACTTAGGATTATCAACGACCTGGGGCGATGGGAAAAACTGCTTCACCACACACACTGGACGACCAGGGATGTCTTCATCGATAGCCAGGAATGCCCGACTCATACCACCAATATCTAATAGCTTTAGCGATCGATAACGCTGCTTGAGGAGCAACTGCGAACCACAATTAGAGCAAACCAAGCTCTGAGCCTGATTTTGTGGTTTCGTACAAGTGGGATTAAGGCAGCAGCTCATGGCCTAGTGGGTAACTGTAGTCTGCCGCATACCTATTTTTTTAGGTTTTACTTGTGGCATTGCTGGTCAATTTGAGCCAATTGTATCAGAAATTTAGGGCGTTGTTGGAAACAGAATGCTTCCTGTTGGCACAGAAGTCAGCCAATTTTTTGTGTTAGCTTAGCGAAAGTTCACTAAATTGATTCAGCCATGTTGTCTCGCCGTCGCTTTGTTATCACTCTCCTGGCAGTCAGTCTCAGTTTTTGGAGTTGGCTCAATTTTTCTTTGCCAGCCCTAGCGTTAGGTGGCAAGCTACCAGCTCTCAATGCCCCAGCACCAGCTTTTACCCTGCCTACCAATACGGGGGATGGTCAAGTTTCGCTCACTGATTACTCTGGGCGGTGGGTAGTACTGTACTTTTACCCTAAAGATTTCACCTCTGGTTGCACGATCGAAGCGCGGCGTTTTCAGCAAGATATTAGTGAATATAGCCAGCGTAATGCCCAAATTATTGGAGTCAGTGCCGATTCGATCGATACCCACGCCAAATTTTGTGATTCCGAAGGGATCAAATTTCCACTCCTGGCCGATACCAGCGGCGCTGTCAGCAAAGCCTACGGCTCTTGGATCGGGGTTTTTTCCATGCGTCATACCTTTTTGATTTCCCCGGAGGGTGAACTAAAATTCATTTTCACTGGTGTCAATCCGGCCATCCATAGCAAAGAAGTCTTGGCTAAACTTGATGAAATTAAACAAGCCTAGTTCAACAAACTCTTTTGTCCGAAATAGCAAAATTTTTTTGGCGAAACTTTTGACAAAACTATGGCAGAATTAACAGGTTCATTCCGCACAATTTCGATTTAGAGCTAATGACTAAGTTTGTTTTCGTTACTGGTGGAGTGGTTTCCAGCATCGGCAAAGGCATCGTAGCGGCCAGTCTGGGGCGGTTGCTCAAGTCCCGCAATTACTCCGTTTCTATTCTCAAGCTGGATCCTTATATCAACGTCGATCCGGGTACAATGAGTCCCTTTCAACATGGGGAAGTATTTGTCACTAAAGATGGAGCCGAAACAGATTTAGACCTAGGACACTACGAACGCTTCACTGACACATCTATGTCTCGCCTTAATTGTGTGACTACCGGAGCAATTTATCAATCGGTAATTAATAAAGAGCGGCGTGGTGATTACAATGGCGGCACCGTTCAGGTTATTCCGCACATCACCAACGAAATTCAACAGCGGATTGAAAGAGTCGCTAAAAATACCAACCCCGACGTAGTAATCACTGAAATTGGTGGCACGGTAGGTGACATTGAGTCTTTACCATTTCTAGAAGCCATTCGCCAGTTCCGGAAAACCGTGGGTCGGGGCAATGTCATTTACATGCATGTCACCCTAATTCCCTGGATTCCCGCAGCGGGAGAACTAAAAACCAAACCCACCCAGCACTCCGTCAAGGAATTGCGATCAATCGGAATTCAACCAGATATTTTGATCTGCCGCTGTGTTGAACCAATTCCTCACGACATCAAAGAAAAACTATCTGAATTCTGCGACGTACCAGTCGAGTCAGTAATGGGTGCCCCCGATGCCCAAAGCATTTATGAAGTACCCCTAATTATGGAGCGGGAAGGCTTAGCCACCCAAACACTCAAATTGCTGCAAATGGAGCAAAGAGTACCAGAACTCAATAAATGGCAAAGTATGGTGGACAGGCTTTATTCATCAGTAGAACCAGTCAAAGTTGGGATCGTTGGTAAATATACGAAGCTTTCTGATGCTTATCTGTCGGTGGTAGAAGCCCTGCGTCATGGTTCGATCGCTACCAGTAGCAAGCTAGAAATTGAGTGGATTGACTCCGAAGAACTCACCGCCGACAATATCGAACAACAGTTAGCGGGAATGAATGGCATCTTAGTACCCGGCGGATTTGGCGTTCGGGGGGTAGATGGTAAGATTGCAGCTATTACCTATGCCAGACAAAAACAACTGCCCTTCTTGGGACTATGCCTGGGCATGCAGTCCGCTGTCATTGAATGGGCTAGACATGTTGCCAAACTCGAAGGGGCACATAGCTCTGAATTCGATCCAGAGGCGCTAAACCCGGTCATCAATCTTTTGCCGGAGCAACATGATGTGGTCGATCTAGGCGGCACCATGCGTTTGGGGCTATATCCTTGCCGGCTAGATGAAGATTCTTTAGCATACCGACTCTATCAACAAGAAGTAGTCTATGAGCGTCACCGTCATCGCTATGAGTTTAATAATTCCTACCGCGAACTATTTATCGCTGATGGTTACCGGGTCAGCGGGACTTCTCCAGATGGCCGCTTGGTAGAGATCATTGAGTTGCCCCACCATCCTTTCTTTATTGCCACTCAGTTTCACCCTGAATTTCAGTCTAGTCCCAGTAATCCCCATCCCCTCTTTCAAGGTTTTATGGCAGCAGCCCTCAGCACTCGACGTGATCAAAACCAACTATTAGCAGCTATCGGCAATGACTAGCTAGGTGTTTCAGCTGATTTAGTCATAGGATAGATATATTGAGTTAAACAATTATGGCTGTTATTAATGTCCCGTGATGAGCATCCCTGCCTTAATTTAGCTATCGACAGGTTGCGTAGTGCCGAACAGGAGAACTACGCAATCTGGGTGATTAAAGCACCTTATCCAGGTGGTTATGTTCACCATGACTGTAACTGGGATGATGAACTAATGCGTTCTTGGATCGCTTGGCAGGAAATGTTTAGTTCTGATTCCAACCAAGTGCAATATCCCCGGTCTCCGGCAGTGCAAACTAGCCAGGTTTCGACACCGACTCCCTTGATCGGCATAACTCAATCGTCCAATCACAGTACTCGGTTGATGCAGCATTTGGGCATTAGTATGTGGCAATGGCTGTTTAATGGTTCGATCGATACCGCGCTAGCTCATAGCCAAGGAATTGCGATCGGTCAAAAGCGACCCTTGCGGTTACGGATCGAAGTCCGCGATCCAGACTTGATCTCCTTTCCCTGGGAAATCATGCAGCCTCAGCCCGGGAAACCAGCAGTCTCCCTCAACCAAGAAATTTTCTTTAGCCGTACCACTAGCGATGTAGACAAGCTACCGCCCCAACGAAACGATCGGGCAATCCGGATTCTTTTGGTACTGGGTAGTAACGAAGTTGACCAACACAATTTATCGCTAGCCGAAGAAGCGGCCGCTATTGCCCAAGTTTTACGCAATGCCTATCCCAGCGGATTTATTCCTACCGATCAAATGCCACCAGCCGCCTGTCAAGTCGATACGCTGGTGCAGCCTACCCTCAATTCTTTGGTATCCGCGCTGGATCACGGCAACTACAATCTGTTCTTTTATGCTGGCCACGGCATTCCAGGAGCCGATGGTGGGATTCTCGCCCTGAGTGCGGAGGCCAAGCTCAATGGCACAGAACTCGCCCAAATTCTGGTACGCAATCAAGTAAAGCTAGCCGTCTTCAATTCTTGCTGGGGAGCACAGCCCTATCAATATCAGCAGCAGTCGGTGGCGCGCAGCAGCTTGGCCGAAGTACTCCTACACCATGGAGTGCCAGCAATTTTGGCCATGCGGGATACGATCGCTGATCAAGAGGCGATTAGTTTTATCCAAGCTCTAACTCAATCTTTAGCCCAACGTCTACCAATCGACAAAGCTGTTGCCACTGCCCGCAAACAATTGTTGACTTTGTATCAGTTCAATCAGCCTGCTTGGACACTGCCGGTACTTTATATGCATCCCGAATTTGACGGGGAACTAATCAAGCCAGTCACCGATGCAATTACGGAAATGCCCTCTTTCCCCGATGCTCTGCCGCCAGCTTGCTTGCGTTCGATCGTGACAGCCACTCAAAACTTCCCGATCCAAGGTGGTTTGATGCGCATCGGTCGATCAATCGAAAATGACTTAATTATTCCAGAACCATCGGTTTCCCAAAAACATGCCGAAATTATCTATCGCAATAGCAGCGCTGACGAAGCATCTAGTTACTTTCTGCGGGATTTCTCGCGCTTTGGAACATTAGTGCAAACCAGCCAAGGCTGGCAAAAAATTCATCATCAAGAACTGCGCTTAGAAACAGGAATGAACTTAAAATTTGGTAGCGATCAAGGTCAAATCCTCGAATTTTCTACCCAAAAATGACCAGACATAGAGTATTATCCAAATTTTACTTTGTAATACATTCTTGCTCAGAAAGTAGATGGTATGATACACAGAATTCGGGTGACGCAGCTGATTGACGGTGAGTTCCAAAAATTTTTTCTAAGTTTACGGAATTTTCTGAAACACGCATGTAGTTAATACCAGCAACTAATTTTAGGGATTTCTTTCATCAGGATCTGCTGGTTAGCTGGCAAGGAATTAAGTTTCTGAGGAACGAGGCTATGTCTAAATCTTTTTCGCAATTATCACCAGAAGCAGAACTAACATACAATCTGCTCACTCCAGATCAGCTCTATCCTTGGAATCCGGCCGATCCTGAATCTGAAGAATATTACCAACGCCAAGAAGAGCAGTTCAATCTAGATGATTGGTCAGAAATAGATGTCCAGAGGTCTGCTGCCACTTTTTTCACCCAACTCCATAGCTGTTGGCCAAATGATTCGATCGATCTAGTTGGACAGTTACGCCAGCATTTTACCGCTCGAATTCCGCAGGAGTGGCTAGAAAAAATCGCTGCCACCGTGCAAGTTGCTAGCCAAAAAGCGATGGCTACTAATCAGTTAGTGAGCTGTGTACAGGAGCTGTTACCCCGCTGGGAAGAAGCAGACTTGCTAGTATTGGCTCGTCCTTACAGTTATGCGATGCGTTGCGATCTCGCTGCTGAGAACGTCAACAGTTTGGTGCGCTCAGTAGACTGGCAAGAATTATCGGAAATGGAACAGGCCAAGTTAACGATGTTGGCTACCAAATATGCTTTGGATCAACTGGCTGACCAGTCTCATAATTAGGGCTGAGCTAGACGACACCATTACTGCATAAATGCTCACCTTGGTCAAGGTGAGCATTTATCATGGGTTAACAGCAGCCATTGACCATTGGTCTTCCCACAGATATTGCCAGCGATTTTGGGGATTACCGCGCAGCTCTAGGTGGTCAACAGCGATCGGATTTAATAAGAGCAGGCCGAAACTGGCCAAAGGCTGGTCTGAATCGAGAGCAGCTACTTCAAAAGCTCGCGCATCTTGCTCCCGAGGAGCGGCCGGTAACGGCCAAGCAAACTGCTCCCGACCACTGCTAGACAGGTTTTGCCAGGCTTGTTTTCGGGCTGGTTGCCAATCCGAGCTATCGGCAGTAATTAACTGCAACTGACCAGCGATCCGAAACTGCTCTCTGGTTTTACTAAAGTACCAACAGGCTTCAGCCCAGGAATTTTGAGCGATGTGGGCAACTTTACTCGATCGAACATCCGTGACAAATTGTAATTGACTATTTGGCTCATAAAATCCTCGGAAGACAATAGTACGATTGCAGGGGCGTTGCTGAGCGTTAATAGTAGCTAGTTGGACATAGCGAGAATTAGGTAAACTCCGATTGCGATGAAGGGCACGACTAAGAGGCGATCGCCAAGGAGGCAAGGACATATCTAGGGGTATTTATAAGCTATGTCTACTATCTGTAGCGTATAAAACAGTTTTTGACAATATTTGCTCATTGACAATTAACCATTGATCACCATTATTGATCACCATTTATTCATGCTCTATGATCTCTAAGCCATTGAGCTTATATGGCTCTAGGCTTATTATTCTCTACAGATTAAATCCATATATGGTTAGTGAGCTTGACCGCACTCAGCACAAACAGGATTTCCCCGCATCAGCCCCTGCGGCTTACCCCGTTTTCTTCCGTACCTACAGCCGCTTTACTGGCACTGGAAGAGAAAGTTGGCAACAGGTTTGTACCCGCACGCTACGGGGTTTAGTCAAATTGGGCAAACTAGATGCTGATGAAGCCAGTGTGATCGATCGAATGCAACGACAGGCTAAAGCCATGCCATCTGGACGGTGGTTATGGGTCGGTGGCAGCGAATGGCTAGAAAACCCTGCCAACTTTTCGGGAGCCTATAACTGTACCAGTACTAATGCGATCGACTGGCCAGCCTTTGGTTTAATGATGGATCTGGCGATGATGGGCTGCGGTACTGGTGCAGTCTTAGAACCACACTTAATTGGACAGTTGCCAGCGATCCGGAATCATTTGAATGTATCAATCATCGGTGAAATTGGTACTACAGCCGCTAGCAATCGGCGGCAAGAAACGGCAGTAGAAATCATCGGAAATCAAGCCACCATTAGAGTCGGTGACAGCCGTCAGGGTTGGGTAAAATCCTACCAATCTGTTCTAGAACTTAGCAGCGATCCTAGGTTCACTGGCGAAGTTAGTATTGCCGTTGACTTATCTGATGTGCGCCCAGCTGGTGAACAACTTAAGGGTTTTGGTGGTGTGGCCAACCCAGTAAAATTACCAGAACTCTACGAGCGCTGTGTCAGCATTTTGAACAAGGCACATGGTCGGCAACTCAATTCGGTGGAGTGCTGCCTGCTAATTGATGCAGCGGCTGTTACTATTGTAGCAGGCAATATTCGCCGGAGCGCTGGCATGCGTCAATTTGACTCTGGCGACCAGTTAGGAGCAACAGCAAAGGATAATTTGTGGCAGCAGGATGAGCATGGTAACTGGCGCATTGACCCCGAACGCGATGCTCTACGGATGGCAAATCACACCAGAGTCTTTCATCGGAAGCCAACACTGGAAGAATGTATTGAAGCGGTTCGTAAGCAATACTATTCGGGCGAAGGGGCAATTCAATGGGCAGGGGAAGCAGTGGCTAGATCTAATGCCGATTTGCTTGTTACTCCAGAACTCAAAACTAAATTTTTACAGGCTTATGGAGAAGGAAAAGCTAAATCTTGGTTGCAAGAAAATCATCCAAATTTAGATGAAGAAGAAACGCTGCATCGCTTGTCCAGACTGGGCTTGAATCCATGTGGTGAAATTTTAGGTGCGGATTTTCACTGCAATCTTTCAGAGGTTCATTTAAATCAATTAGATCCTCACAACTTAGAAGAACAAGCTGATGCTTTTACAGCTGGAGCGCTATCCGTAGCAGCTTTACTGAATCATCAATTCGCTGAACCGCGCTATCAATACAGTCGTTTGCAAGATCCGATCGTCGGGGTTTCGTTTACCGGTCTGTTTGACTTTTTTGTCCATGCTTTTGGTGCCGAATGGCTAGAATGGTGGGCAGAGGGTCGGCTAGAGACCGAGCAGGGTAAACAATTCAAGGCCAAAGAACAGGAATACCTCACTCGCTGGGCAGGAATTGTCCACCAGGCGGTGTGGGAATATTGCGATAAGCACGGCATCAAACGCCCCAATCGCTGTACTACTGTCCAACCTAGTGGTACTAAGTCATTACTCACTGGCGCTTCGCCCGGTTGGCATCCCCCCAAAGCTCAGCGCTTTATTCGCCGCATTACTTTTCGGAAGGATGACCCGGTCGCTTTGGCTTGTATGGACTATGGCTACAGTGCGATCCCGTCGCAGTCGGATAAGGATGAAAACGGTAATTTGCTGAATGATCCGTTCGATCCGCGCTGTACCGAGTGGCTGATTGAGATTCCAGTTGCAGTATCTTGGGCAGATATTCCGGGGGCGGATACGATCGATATCAGCAAATTCAGTGCCCTGGCTCAGCTAGATTTTTGTATGCAGGTGCAAAAACATTATGTGCGCCACAACACCAGCGCCACGATCGAACTGCGCGAAGGAGAAATTGATGCCCTAGGCACCAAAATCTTTGAAGCGATTCGGGATGATGAGGGCTATATCTCAGCGGCACTGCTGGCGCGGTTCGATGATCTGCAAACTTTCCCGCGCTTGCCCTTTGAGCCGATCGATCAAACTACTTACGAGAAGTTGATGGATGAGGTAATTAATCGGCGCAAGACTGCTGACTTTGCCGAAGCACTGAGCCAATACGATTTGGGAGCGATCGATGAAGCCGGTCCAGCGGGCTGTGATTCAGACAAATGTTTACTGCCCGAAACTAAATAAGCTTCAGTCTCTATATAGTAGTAGTAAGCAGTATCCCTCATTCTCCCTGGAGAGTTGGGGGATTATTTATGACCAAATTGCCGGGGAATTATTAAATGTCTACTCCGCTCATTCAAGCCCTCCAGCGCTGGACAGCTCACAACCATGCTCCCTTCTATACCCCTGGCCATAAGCATGGACGCGGCATGGGTGTAGAATTCCAAGAACTATGGCAAACTGGCGGTCTCAAGGGTGATTTGGCCGAATTGCCCGGATTAGATAATTTAGCCAATCCCAGTGGTCCGATCGCCGCCGCTCAAAACTTAGCAGCGCAGACCTTCGGTGCCGATCATACTCATTTTTTAGTCAATGGCTCTACCGCTGGCATTATCGCCAGCATTTTAGCCACTTGTAGCCCCGGCGATCAGATTCTACTGCCCCGGAACATTCACAAGTCGGTGATTGCTGGCTTAATTCACAGTGGGGCGGTACCGGTCTATATGCAGCCGGAATATAACCCAGCACTGGATATTGCCCACAGCGTTACCCCCCAAACTGTTGAACTTGCTTTGCAGCTGCATCCAGCCATTAATGCGGTGTTGATTGTCTCACCGACTTACTATGGAGTCTGCGGTGATCTTGCGGGTATTGCCAAAGTTGTGCATCAGTTTCAGATTCCGTTGCTGGTAGATGAAGCTCACGGTGCACATTTTGGTTTTCATCCCGATTTGCCCCCATCCGCACTATCCTTGGGAGCAGATTTAGTGGTGCAGTCTACCCACAAACTCTTAGGGGCTATGACTCAAGCCGCGATGCTGCATGTTAAAGGCGATCGCATTGACCTCGATCGGCTGCATCGTTCTTTGCAATTGGTGCAGTCTAGTAGTCCGAATTATTTATTGATGGCATCTTTAGATAGTGCCACGGCGCAGATGGCCACCCATGGCAAGGAATTGCTCGATCGAACTCTGGCCTTGGCCGATAAAGCTCGATCAGAGCTAAGTAATATTCCAGACCTCTTTCCCCTCGATTTTTCGCAGCCTAGTGACGGCTGTCGTTACTTTGACCCTACTCGGTTGACGGTGACAGTGACAGACTTTAATTTGACTGGTTATCAGGCCGATGAAATTCTGTGCCAGCAATATCAGGTAGTAGCAGAAATGCCGGTATTACGCCATCTCACTTTTATTATTAGTATTGGCAATCAGGAATGGGATATTGAGATGCTAGTTGCTGGATTCCAGAACCTGGCCAAGCATCATCGCCGTGCAGCACGATTGAATTTACCACTATGCGAACAGATTACGGTCTTGACCACACCGATTTTGACTCCTCGCGAAGCATTTTTTGCGAGACAGGTGACAGTGCCGAGCAATGCTGCCGTTGATCGAATCTGTGCTGAATTGATTTGTCCTTATCCCCCCGGAATTCCAATGCTAGTGCCGGGAGAATTAGTGACGAGGGAAGTGATCGATTATCTGCAAAATATTTTGAGTAATGGCGGCGAGATCGTGGGCAATGCCGATCCAGAGTTACAGAGCTTGCGAGTAGTCGATCATGATTAAAGTTAATCAAGGGTCATTTTTCATGACGCAATGAGATTAATATCTATTTCTAAGATCGTTGCTACTTCTTCCATGCTAAATCCTTTTTGGAGAAGTTTGGGTGCAATTTCTAATTTGCCTTCTTCTTTAGCTTTACGATAAATTTCCGCATTGTTTTGCAGCTTGTTATCCAGTTTACTTTCTTGCTCGTCTTCAAACAGTTCTGGGCAAAATTCCTTTAAGTCTCTAGCAAACTGTTCATTAGTGACATTGACAAAATAGTTTTCTAATAGCTCAGTAGCTTTGGCGATATCTATCATTATGATAGCTCCTTTAGTTTATATCAAGTAACATTCTTGAATCAAAGCTGGATTCCGAATTGCAATTTGGACATGGGCTAAGTCAAAAATCGCTGAGTTAGGGAAAAGTCTTTCCCCTTCTATAAATGTGGCTCTGATACTGTCAATGGATTGCCCTTGCCTCAAGATGAATTCATGGACAAAATTCAAGAATGCGCAATCTAAACGATGGGCTTTAGAGCTATTCGGAGTTTGTTTTGGTAAAGGTCGATTCAGCAATCTATGTCGCTCTATGAAAAGATTGTACATATTTTTGAGTGCAGGTTGCCACCCTACATCGAATAAATCGATACAGTTCTCTAGCTGAATCAGGGCACAAACAACGGCTGGAGAGTTTGGATGTTGCTGTGTTGCCCATTGTTTTGCTCTGATGGGGGCATCTTGGAAGAAGTAGATGCCAGTACCCAGCCAGTCGTAATCATTATCGCTGGCCAGGAATCCATGCTTCAGGATGTTGGTGGCTTTGGTTTGGCTGGTGCCGTGGTATCCATATACGGTCAGAGAATTGTCCATAACTGCATGATTTCACTATGTTCCAAGTATATGCGGTGGCAGTCGATCGACAGTTATTCAGGGTATCGTTTTGGCATAGTTTTTGATGAATTCACTCAGGTTGTGGAAAGAAAACTGCTGGAGAAAGGCTAAAGAACTCGGCTAATTTCTGAATATGTTCGACGGTCAGCTGTCGATGGCCATTGAGCACCGCCGAAACGATTGATTCTGTTTTAAAAATTGGCACTAGATCTCTTTGTTTTAAGTCCCATTCTTCAATCAGAACATTTAATAAAGTTACTCCATAAATGTCTGGCATTTCAATTGTTTTTTCTTCGTATTCATGAATAATCATGCCTAGTAGATTGAGGTATTCTTGTTGGTCTAGGCTTAATTTATTGGCATCCAATAAAATATCTACGACCTTTTGAATGGCGGTGAAATCTTCGGCTGACTTGATGGGACGTGGGGGGAATTCTTTTAATAAGTCGATGTACTCTTGGCGGTCTGTAATTAGCATATAAATATTTACCTGGGAGTGAGTGATTGAAATATTATTTCATTTATACTAATTATCTACACGGCGGGAAATTATTTTTGGCTTTATTCTGGGAGCGGAGGTAGGGAATTGAGCCAACCGAGAATATCTTGAGTAATGTGATGACTTAAGCCAAGCTTAGATTCAGCAATCACTAGAGCCTTCCGATATAGAGTTGCAGATTCAGAGTATCTACCTTGTTTCTGATATAAAACACCGATATTCCATTGGCTAGTTGCAACATTCGGATGATCATCGCCAAGACACTTGACTCTCATTTGTAATGCTTGAAGATAAAATAATTCAGCCTTGTCATATTTTTCTTGATCAAAGGACAAAGCACCTAGACTATTTAGAATAGTAGCAACATCAGGATGCTCTTCTCCTAATAATTTTTTCTTTCCTTCTAGTGCCTCGGTGAAGAGTACTGTAGCCTCTAGAAACTCACTTTGATCTTGATGACACTTAGCTAGATTTGCGATAGTTGTATAATTCTCTCTATTCTCTTTTCCTAATGAGTTATTACCTATCTCTAGCGATTCTTCAAGTAAAATCTGTGCATCCTTGTATTTTCTTTGACGAGAATATACTAAGGCCAAGTTATTCATAGTAATAGCAACTCTTGGATCATAATTACCAAAACTCTTTTTCTTCGTGTCTAAGACTAATTTGTGTAGTTGCTCTGCTTCTCCATATCTATCTTGATCATGAAAAAGACAAGCTAGATTACTCATAGGAGTGATGTTTTCAATACAATCATTGCCAAATATTTTCTTGTTATAATCAACTGATTGAAGTAACAAAGACTCTGCCTCTCTGTATTCACCACCCTTTACCAAAGCTGTTGCAAGGTTATTCTTAACTAATAGAGTTTCAAAATGGTCTTCTCCTAATAATTCAATTTTTAGCTGCAAAGATTTTCGATAATTAGATTGTGCATCATCATACTTTCCTTGATCAGAATAAATCCCTGCAAGAGAGTTAAAGCTGCTTGCAACATCTGTATGTATATTACCAAAATTTTTGATTCTTATATTTAATGATTGCAAGCAAATATCTATAGCTTCTTGATATCGAACTTGAGCACGATAAATTCCCACTAACTCTTCAAGACCATAACTAAATTCATAATGTTGATCGCCACAACGTGTTTTTGATATTTTTAGACAATGATGACACCATAATTCACTTAAAGAATAATTAAGCTGACTTTTGTGAAATCGAATAATTCCCATGAAAAGCCAATTAAATTCATTATTGTTGAAAAGATTTATCCATTGAATAGCAGCTTCTTCTAAATGTGGGACTTTTATGCGGATATCTTCAATTTTTTTAATTGAAAGAGGTTCCTGAACATTTTGAGCAATTCCTATCATGGTTCGGCAAAAACTACTCTTAAGAATTTGATAACGATCGATCCTCTCACTCAACTTAATCCGAAAATATTCCTGTACAATTTGGTGCAACTGATAACTACCACTCCCAAACCGCTTCAGCAAACTGCGAGCCATCAAACCATCGTCCCGCCTCTCCTCCAGATCATTAGGTTCCACCCCCGGCTGACAACCCTCCACCAACGACCAAGGAATCGGCGCGATCGCAAACATCCCCAACACACAAGCCAGCTCCTGCTCCGCTTCATTCAATTCTTGCCAACTCAACTCCAAAGCAGCCGCCACCCCCAATTGCCCGGTCATCCCATTTTCAGTCTCCACCAAAGCCTTGGCATCTAACCGCTTCTCTGCCAACGCCTGGAGCAACCGATCCGGTTTCCGCGCCAAGAATCTCCCCAACAACTCCAAAGCCAAGGGCAAATAACCCACCCACTGACAAAGCGCCTGGGCATCAGCTAACTGCCCTCGAATGCGACCATCTTTGACCAGTGATTCCAGAAGATCGATCGAACTATCTTCATCTAATTCTTCAATAGCAATCTTCTGAACCGTAGAGCCTAAATCTAACCGAGTCGTGATCAGCAGCTTAAATCTGGAATCTGCTGGGGGTAGATAAGGTTCGATCGACTGATAATTAGTCACATCATCTAGAACTACCAAGACTTCACCCTCCGGCCAATGCTGCCAGCAAAAGCGCACTGGATCAATTTCCGGTCGTTCGGGGATTCTTAAACCCAAGTGAGTCTGAGCAAAGGTTACAAGTTCTGTAGCTATTGACTGATCCCTGGCTCTCAACCAACATATGCCAGCCGGGTATCGACCTTTTTGCTGCTGATCGATCGCGTATTGCAGCGCCAGCTCAGTTTTACCAGTGCCGCCCATCCCAGCGATAGCGGTGATCGCGATGCGATCGCTTTGCTGTAATTGAGTATGTAGTTGTTTTAGCTTTCTTTTCTCATGATCAATGAACTTAACTACGCCACTGCGAGGTAGGTTGTGCGGAATTGTAGTGAGAGAGTTTATCTTTGACCGATCCCAATCGGGCGACTCCAGTCAGGTCTTGTTGATGGTGATATTCCCTACATAGGTTTCACTACTATCATTTTCAATTTGATAACCTGTTGCATTATCAGAATTGTTTTGAACCATCGAACTCTGATCTAACAACTTCCCAGCATTAATTTCCTGCACGATCGATTGCACCTGCCCAGCAAACTCCTGATCCAACAGCTCCACCCCTAACAGCGTCGCCACTGTGTCAATCCCTTCCTGTTCACCAGCTTTAGTCTTCTTGATCGCCTCATCTGCCGCCGGATGTTTTCCTGCCAAACGATTCCAAATCAACTCCCGCAACTGCCCCATCATAGCAATCGCTTCTGCGGTAAATTTCTTTGCAAGCTCTCCCGCCCCCGACTCAACAAACTTCTGAAAAGCCGGAGAAGCAATCGCGCTGGCCGTCAGGGTAGTTATTGGATCTGCCACAGCTATTCCCCCAGAATTTCTCTCTATTCTAGCAGGTCAATTATTCACTGACAACAAATCTTCTATTTTACTAGAAATGAATATCTAAAGTTTCAGAGTAAGAGATATCAGT
>JAYUSR010000125.1:0-5234 GCA_043755575.1 Synechococcales cyanobacterium | reverse complement strand
AGCCCCCTGTGAAGATAGCTCACTGCCAGGCTTAATATTGAGAAGAGAAAGAGACTTAGTTCCAATACGGACTGAGTCTCTTTTTTGTTAGGTGGGTTGGTTTTCGGCCTACTTATTGGCTTTGTTAGAACTGCGGACAGCTATATAAAACAGGCCGGTGCATAGTGGAATGCTGACCACTAAAATTCCACCGGTGATAGTAGTACCTAATTCTGGTGTTCCTGAACTTAGTTCGAAAACTGAACCAACAGCTGCAATTGCGGATATGCATGCACCCAATAAACACAAACCACTCAAAGGAGTATACGTCGCCATGTTAGCTATTTAGCTCCATTGTTGATGGGTTGAACTGCTTGAATAGAAAAGCCTTTCTTTTTCAGTTCTTCAGTGAGGGTAAGGCTGTCTGTAATATGATCCACAAATAATACTCCCTGTAGGTGATCCATTTCATGCTGGATGGCTCTAGCTAATAGGCCATCAGCTTTTAGTGTTCGTGGACGACCATGCTCGTCCTTATAACTAACTTCTACTTGTTCTGGGCGTTCTATATCCATGTATACACCTGGAATGCTCAGGCAGCCTTCTTGATCTTTACAAAGGGATTGACTATAGCTCTTGATTTCCGGATTAATTAATACTATTGGTGGCGTTGCAGGATTTTCTAGCTCACAATCAATTACGATTAGCTGTTTATGAATTCCTACTTGCGGTGCTGCTAATCCAATGCCGTCAGAGCTATACATTGTTTGCAGCATTTCTCGAACGGTTCGCCTTAATTCATCGTCTACCTTATTAATTCGTTTGGCAGATTGCCTGAGTGTTTTATCGCCCAACAAGTGAATAATTAGTGGGGGTTTGTCTATCCTTTTCTTTTCAACTAAAATCTGAACAGCCATAAGATTATTGACATTATGCTAGTAAAAAAGTGCTAGCTAATATAGTTTTCATGCATTACATCCAATTGTAACAGCATCTAAATTAGCAACATGCTAAAGCTTGAGATAAATCTAGTGCTGTTGAATATCGATCGACCACTCGATTTGCTGTTACTTGGTGGATTAGTTTGGCAACTGGTGGTGTAATGGCCGGAATGTTGGCTAGGTTAAACTGGTAGCCATCTTTAGTCAGTTGAAGAAACTCGCCAGGATTTCGGCCAGTTGTCAAAAATATAATTGTTGGTCCGATCGCATAGAGATCAGACTGAATGACTGGCTTGCCTTGGTTTTGCTCAGGAGCCATGTAGTCCGGTGCCCCGATGCGAGTACTGCCTATTGATCCAATTTCTTTTACTGCTCCAAAATCAATCAGGAAGATCTGTTGATCGGTATTAGTAACCAATAAATTAGCTGGCTTGACATCGCGGTGAATCAAGGGAGGTTGTTTGCTATGAATATATGACAAAATTCGACAGAGTTGGATCATCCAGTTGATAGCTTGAGTTAAAGTTACCGGGCCACGTTGGTAGACATAATGTTCTAGATCTTGACCATGTACTAATTCCATTGCTAGGTAGCGTTGTCCTGCTTCCCAGAAAAAATCTTGATATTGGGGAATTCCGTTGTGTTGTAGCGTCTTAAGAATTTTTGCTTCTCGTTCAAATAGCTCCTGTGCTTTAGCGTGATGAGCCATATCGGCATTCATTTCTTTAAGTACTAATAGTTCTTGACCCGCCCAGGCTAAATAAGTGGTGCCCATACCGCCTTGTCCCAACACTTTGAGAATTTGATAGTCACAAACAGTTTTGATCACATTGACTGGTCTGCCGCAATGAATACAAAAAAGTTGATTTGGGGGATTATCTTGATGTTGACAAATTTTAGGAGTGTTGACCTGTTCAAATTTGATGAGTGGTCCATTTGGGGCTAGTTGAATTACGGTGTTGTGATTAAGAGCTGCTCTTTCTACTGTTTGATCTTTGATTAATATACCGTTGGTACCATGGTTGATGACTTGCCAGTCATTATTAAATACCAGCTCAGCATGAAACCTTGATACCAATGGGTGATCGATTACCACCTGATTTTCAGGTGCTCTGCCTAATCGAATTTGTCGAGATTGGTCAAACTGCCACTGTTTGAGAATATTCCCACTAGTTGCATCGAAAAGGGTCAGGATCACCATTAGCTGGACTACTTGTCTATGTTAACGAGAACTGCAATAGCTGTAATGTTATCGTGGCCGTTATAACTGTTTCCAAATTCCACCAGCTTATTGACTCCTGCTGATAAGCTGATTTCTTTTTGTACCATTGGTCTGAGGAGTTCTTCACCATGAATCTCTAATAGATCTTGATCCGTTAGGCCATCAGAAGCAAGTAATATCAACGTGTCTTCTCGGAGACTGAAAAATTGGACTTCTGGGTCGATCGAGTTCTCATCGCGAGGGCCAATCGCTTGGGTGAGCTGGTAAGAATCATGTCTTCCGTAGGCTATTTCTGGCTCTACTCCGCGCAGGATTTCTCGTTGCCCTACTTCATGGTCGAGCGTAATTTGAACTGGGTTACCATTGATTTCTAAAATGTAGCAGCGGGAGTCTCCCACATGTGCGATGGCAATTTGGTTATCCTGTACCATTACCATGACTAGAGTTGTACCCATTCTGCCATTACCGGCTTTGTCTTGATTTATTTCGAATAGGGCTTGATTGGTAAAAAGAATAGCTTGCTGAATTTCTTCTTCACTGGGTAAAATGTCCTGCCAGTGTTTTTCCCAGTAATTTTGTAGCTTTTGGATAGCCATGGTGCTGGCTACTTCCCCGGCCGCATGGCCACCCATTCCGTCACAAAGTATGTAGAGACCTTGATATTCTGAATTTACCCCCTCCGGATTTTGTTTGATTCGATAATTAGTTTCAATGCTGTAAAAATCTTCGTTGTGGTCTCGCTGTTGGCCAACATCAGTAGCAGCAGCTGCTTCTAGTCCGACGACTGTTACTGGGGTGAGAGTTTGATCTGTTGACTTGGTGATTTTTGGTTGCTCACAGATCTGCTGTAAATGTTGCTTTAAGCTTTCGATCGTCAGGTGTTCTTTTTTCTGGATTAATTTTTCTAAAGATGACCGTAATTTAGAATCTGGTAAGATTTTCAACCAGAAATCTACTAAATCTTGGAGAGATAAAGACTGTGCTGCCATTTCAGGGATAAGTCGTTGACAATAAATTTGCTGGTTATTGTCCACATAAAGATTGTCTAAATCCAACAAGCTTAACCTGACCGCCCATGGTTCTAAATAAACCCAGAGCTGTAATAGTGTGTTGCACCAGTTAGCTAGTTGAGATGGGAGTTGCTGTAATTCCTGACATTGATCAAAAAGAGTGACCTCTTCGTCTCTAGCTTCTAAAATTAATACTGTTTGATCATTTCGGCACCAGGCATCATAGAGCTGTGGTATGTGCTCATCCAATAATTGTTGCAAGGCTAAGTATGGCCGAGCTTCTTTGCTAACACCGCCCCGCTCCCACAGCTCCCATTCTGGAAAATTAGCCGGTAGCTGTCCTAATCTGGCCGGATCAGGATCTACAGGCTGTTGTTTCATTAGTTCTTGTAGGGGCGATGACTGACTGGGTAAACTGTCTAGCACTTTTACTAGAGTGGTGTGTGCTGGTAATTCCTTGATCTCCAAGTCGATTTTTTGATATCTAGCACCCAGGTATAGACGAGCCGGTAACTGACCATCGTTTAGTTGAGGTATGGTTGTTTCCCCATTATCTTGGGAATGGTCGATAACTATGGCCCAGCGACAAACCAGAGAAAAACCACATCGCTGGCAAAATTTGTGATGGAGCGGATTGTTCGAGCTGCACTGGGGACAAACAAGCATATACACTGAAGTGACAATTGGGTAATTTATCAGACTTGAATTAATTGGGGTGTTTTACTTAATCGATTACCATGACAAGCTAACCTCTCATTAGTATGCCATGTGCGCCCTTGAGAATATCAAACTGGGATAAAATTTTACCAGCCAGCTTGTGAAATGCTGGCTGGTATATAAGACCGCAGGTATTGGCTCGCTATTTTTATCCGAAGAAGGCTGGCTGGTGACGAATGAGGTTTAAAAACTCCTCTCTGGTTTTCTGGTCGTCTTGAAAAGCTCCCACCATGGCACTGGTAACAGTCCAAGAACCGGGCTTTTGGACACCGCGCATTACCATGCACATGTGACTAGCTTCCATTACCACTGCTACTCCTTGTGGCTCTAGAACTTCTTGGAGGGCTTCGGCCACCTGACGGGTGAGTCGCTCCTGTACTTGTAACCGGCGAGAGAACATCTCAACGATTCGCGCTAGCTTGCTTAACCCAACAACTTTTTGGTTGGGGATATAAGCGACATGAGCACGACCCATGAAGGGCAGCATATGGTGTTCACAAAGGCTAAAAAAAGTAATGTCTCTAACCAAAACCATTTCATTGTGACCTTCATCAAAGATTGCGCCGTTGATGATGTCATCTAGAGACTGCTCATAGCCACTAGTTAAAAAGCGCATGGATTCCGCTACTCGTTTGGGCGTCTTGAGTAGCCCTTCTCGTTCGGGGTCTTCGCCTACACCTTCGATAATGGTGCGTACTGCCGCCATCATGTCATCATTATGCTCGTGCTTTTGATGAGCCATCTGCGCTGGTTGGCCGCTAGAGTTAGTGTTGCGATCGGGTCTGACAGAGGGTTTGGAAGTAGTCATAGATATTGTTAAAGGAATGATAATGCCTAGCTAGAAAGTCCCAGCACTGGGCATAATGGTAAGTTCTTGAATGGTGGCAGCCTGTGGTGCGTTAGCACTGTAGAGAATCGATTCTGCCACTGCTTCTGCTGTGAGCATTGCTAATTTATCAAAATCGGCTTGAACCTGCTCTTGATCCCACAGAGGAGTATTGACTGAACCAGGATAGATCGCTGTCACACGAATGCCGTAAGCTCGTTCTTCAATGGCCAGAGCTTTAGACAAAGCCACTAGGCCAAACTTGCTTACGGAATATGCTCCCCAGTCTGGGAATACTTGTTGGCCAGCGATAGAAACGACATTGACGATAGTCCCTGAGCGCTGCTGACGCATCTGGGGCAATACTCCTTGGGTCACCTGCAAAACACTGGACAGATTTAAGTTAATGATATTCTGCCATTCACTTAAGGGGGTGTCTATCAAAGGACTGGTGTAGGCTGTTCCGGCACTATTAACCAAAATATCTATAGAGCCATTACCCTTAATGATTTCGGTGATTTGTGAGCGGACTAGAGCGA
>JAYUSR010000124.1:0-5263 GCA_043755575.1 Synechococcales cyanobacterium | reverse complement strand
CTACAGACTGAGTTGGTCGTGATTGGGCACCGACCAAGTTTTTACCAGTAAGTTGAGGTGCTGAAAACAATTCAGCGATCGACTCATTACTTTTTTTTAGTTCAGCCTTAGCCTTCTCGATCGCTTGGGGGTCTTTGTTGCCAGATTTTTTCAAGATGGCCATTTGGACTTGAGCGATTTGGTTTTGCTGGCTAACAGCTTGAAACTTTTCTTCAGTATCCGGTTTTTGCTCCCGAAAATCTAACTGCGCCGTACCACCCAGCACTTTCTCGGCTTCTTGGGGATCACTTACCCCCGGCAACTGCACCAGAATCTGTTTGTTGCCCATGGTCTGTACCAAAGGTTCCGAGACTCCCAGGCCGTTAATCCGGTTTTCAATTACCTTTTTGACATCTTCCAGATTCTCGTCAGTGATTTTGGGAATATCTTTGGTGGGTTGTACTTGGATGGTTAGCTGCGAACCACCTTGCAAGTCCAGTCCCAGATGGATGGGCAGCTTCACCAAAGCCGTAATGGCGGCAACTACCAGTAATATAATTAGTCCTAAAATAAGACGCTGTTTTTGCATGACCAAGAAGTTAGTGAAAGTTGACTGGGACTGGAAGTTGCCGCGAATTTAGTTAGCAGCACAACACCTTAAGTGCGACCATCAACCATATTTTTGACTGCTGCCACGATCTGCGGCGGTTGTACGATCGTCAGGTATTCTAACTTGCCATTATAGGGAGTCGGAATATCTTGGGAAGACATCCGCACCACTGGGGCATCTAATTCATCAAAACAGGTATCCATGATTGAGGCCGTAAGTTCCGCCGCAATCCCACCTGTTTTCATGCACTCTTCCACAATAATTACTTTGTGAGTTTTGCGGATCGAAGCCGTGATGGTCTCCATATCCAAAGGCTTAAGGGAAATTAAATCAATAATTTCCGGGTCATAGCCCTCAGTTTCTAAGGTCTTGAGCGCCTGCAAAACGTGATAGCGCATCCGGGAGTAAGTCAAGATCGTGACATCTTTACCCTCACGGACTACCTCAGCTTTATCTAAGGCACAAACATAGTCGGTATCGGGCAGATCTTCCTTGAGGTTGTAGAGCAAGACATGCTCAAAAAACAACACTGGATTGTTATCCCGAATAGCAGCTTTTAGTAAGCCTTTGGCGTTGTAAGGAGTGGAGCAAGCCACAATCTTTAATCCCGGTACGGCCTGGAAATAAGCTTCCAATCGCTGGGAATGTTCAGCGCCCAGGTTTTTACCAACCCCGCCGGGTCCACGAATCACGATCGGAATCTTAAAGTTGCCGCCAGAAGTGTAGCGCAGCATCCCGGCATTGTTGGAGATTTGATTGAAGGCCAGCAGCAAAAAGCCCATGTTCATCCCTTCGATGATCGGCCGGAGACCGGTCATGGCGGCGCCGATCGCCATGCCGACAAAGCTATTTTCCGCGATCGGTGTATCTAAGATCCGTAGATCTCCGTATTTTTTATGGAGGTCTTTGGTGACTTTATAGGAACCACCATAGTGGCCAACATCTTCACCAATTACCAGGACATTGCCGTCCTGAGCCATTTCTTCATCGATCGCTGCCCGCAGGGCGTTAAAAAATAGAGTTTCTGCCATGACTAAATCTTTATCGGTGTAATCAGTTTGAGCTGCCTAGCCTACGATCTTAGCGTAGATGCGGTCTTAGATACCTAGCCGCTGGTAGACAGCGGTGGTGTGCTGGAGATGATGCTGGGGGTTAAAGCATTGATCGATCTCTGGAGAAGCCAGATGCTCAGTTACCCGGATATCTTGGCGCACCAATGCCTGAAAGTCGCCACCGGGTTGGTTCCAAGCAGTATGGGCATTAGATTGAACGATCGCATAAGCGGTTTCCCGGTTCATGCCTTTGCTGACTAAGGCTAGTAATACCTGCTGACTGAAGACTACGCCGCCATAGCAGTTCATATTCCGCTGCATATTGTCGGGGTAAACCAGCAAATTCTTGACTAAATTAGTGGTTTCCACCAACATAAAATGCGCCAAGATGCAGGAATCCGGCAGGCAGATCCGCTCGACTGAGCTGTGGGAAATATCTCGCTCGTGCCAAAGTGCCACGTTTTCTAAGGCCGCTACCGCATTAGCTCTTAAAATCCGTGCCATCCCGGTTAAGCGCTCCGATCGAATGGGGTTCCGTTTGTGGGGCATCGCCGAAGAGCCTTTCTGACCTTTGGAAAAGAATTCTTCAACTTCGAGCAAGTCAGTTTTTTGGAGGTTGCGAATCTCGACGGCAAAGCGTTCGATCGAAGCCCCTAACAAAGCTAAAACATTGGCAAAATCAGCATGGATATCGCGGGAAATTACCTGCGTAGAAGCTACGTCTGGTCGCAAGCCCATTTTTTCACAGGCTAAGGCTTCGACGCGCGGTTCAATATTGGCGTAGGTGCCGACTGCACCGGAAATTTTACCGACGGCAATATTATTGCGGACGGCAATCAATCGATCGCGATTCCGCAAAACTTCGGCTAACCAACCGGCCAGCTTAAAACCAAAGGTAATTGGCTCAGCGTGGATGCCGTGGGAACGACCAACCATCACAGTGTCGCGGTGCTCGGTAGCCCGCACTCGAATGGCGGCCGCTAACTGTTCGACATGGGCAATAATAATATCGGCACTGGCGACCATTTGTAGAGCCAGAGCGGTATCTAACACATCGGAACTGGTCATCCCTAAATGGATGTACCGACCAGCATCGCCGACATATTCATTGACATTAGTTAAGAAGGCAATAACATCGTGACGGACTTCAGCTTCGATTTCCAGAATCCGATCTACGCTAAAATTGGCTTTGGCTTTAATTTCGGCCACTGCTGCTGGCGGAATATATCCCAATTCGGCCTGGGCTTCACAAACGGCAATTTCTACTTGCAGCCAAGTTTTAAACTTGTAATTTTCTGTCCAAATCTCACCCATTTCGGGCAATGTATAGCGCTCGATCACTGATCCGTCACATGAATACAACCGCTCCATTGTAGCAGCGGGAGACATTTTAGCAATCCGCCGCCATTACCATGACTTCTATCCCTCATCCCGACTCCCAGAATATATCGATCGATTGTGCTGTGATTACGATTAGTGACACCAGAACTCCAGATACGGATCAGAGTGGTCTGCTGAATCAGCAATTACTCATAACCGCTGGTCATCAAGTGGTTGTCTACCGGATTTTGCCAGATGAACCAGCTCGGATTACTGATCTGTTAACTGAATTAGGAAACGATCAACGGGTGCAAGCGGTGATTTTCAATGGGGGGACGGGGATTGCTCCCCGCGATACCACCTACGATGCCATAGCGGGCTTGCTGGAAAAAACTCTCCCCGGCTTTGGCGAATTATTTCGATCGCTCAGCTATGCCGAAATTGGTACGAGATCGATCGCCTCTCGCGCTGTGGCGGGGACTTACCAAAATTTGTTGGTTTTCTCTTTGCCCGGATCGCGGGGGGCGGTGCAGCTGGGAGTTTCTCAGATAATTTTGCCGGAGCTAAATCATCTGGTTAAACAATTACGGGGTTGAGATAACTTCTGAGCTGAGGTCGATCGGCAATTTTGCTAACGGCTAAAACACCGAATCATTCCGCTTCAACCGGTTGGTTAGGCTGCTGACGCTGGGCAACTTGGAGAAGCAATCGCAATGCCTCGTTGACAGAGGTACTAGTAGGAAATGCTTTTGCAACATCTCGATCGAGCAAAACCACATTTGTCCCTGCTCGATATCTCTCAACATATTTACCCTTAACACCACCGGTCATGCTATAAAAATCGTATTCGGGGCGGAGTTCGTCTTCTAGTTCGTCAATTTCCTTCTTCATAAAACCTTTTTTCTTGGCGATTAGCAGATCGGGCGCTGATAATGCGGATATGGCTCTCTTGATCGGTATGGGAAACAATTAATGACCGCTCTGAAGCAGACATTCCAATAATAACGTATCGCTCTTCGCCGATGGAATGATCGGGGTCGGGGAATGTGACAGATAGCGCATCCTCAAATACTGTCGAGGCTTCAGGGAAAGAGATATCGTGTTTTTCCAGATTAATAGCAGCTTTCGCTGGGTTCCACTCGAATTCCATACAACAGCTCTCGTTGCCAATAATGCCAGTAGTTTAGCAGGTTATCAAATCCTTAAATGGCCGAAATGAGTTGACACTAAAAGCTAAATGTCAAAAAGATTAACCATCCCGATCGCGATAGTCATGGCTTTGAGATAACTTGTGATTTCAGATCGATCGCCACTTTTGATAACGTTCCGCTTCACTTGCCGCTAATAACCTCTCAAACTCAGTCGATAACCTTGATACGGTCGGGTGCAAGCGGGTTGTTATGCGGCGGTTTCGCATTATGCCAACACTAGAATACTTTCCGATGCTCTATCCCCAAACTGGCTGATCGTGTCAAAATTATCTCTCAAAATCTGAACAACCTTTGACGTTGGACTGTTACCAATCCGAAGATAGACGAACTTGGGTGGATGACTATAAAGTAAACTGCGCTGATGGAAGTCAGAATCTTTGGAAACAATTATAAAATCATTCGCCTTGGCGTATTCCCAAATAATGCCGTCATCAGTATTCGTAAGCGCCAAAGTTTTGACATGTTTAGAATCAGGATACAAATCGATAATCCTGTAAACAATCCGATCTGAGAGGTTTTCATCCAAAAGCAATTTCACAGCGATGCCACAAATAACTTTTTCTCACGGTCTGCTGCAAAAGTAAGGCAAGCTTTGATATCTTCCGAGGTGAGTTCTGAAAAATCTTCCAAGATTTCTGCTTCAGTCATCCCACCTGCTAGATACTCTAAGATATCGTACACGGTGATTCGCATCCCCCGAATACACGGCTTACCGCTACGTTTTCCAGGCTCAATTGTAATGATGTCTTGGTAGTCCATAATGTGATAGTTGGTAAGATCTTTGCTTACATCGATTGTATCGTCAATAACCAGAAGGTCGTTGAAATCTACCGACGACTTGATCGATCTTCTGAGCGATCGCCAATAGCTCCATGTCTTTCCAACGCTTCCCGACTATCTGCATTCCGATGGGTAATCCATTTTGGGTTTGTCCAATCGGAATGACAACGACTGGATGCCCCGTGAGGTTGAATGGCACAACGTAAGCGCCTGATGCCATAGAATACGGCACGCTAAAGTCGTCTACTCGAATCGCTGTACCGCTCTCACGATGGGTAAAGGCAGAGGTCATTGCAACAGGATATAGCCAA
>JAYUSR010000123.1:0-5263 GCA_043755575.1 Synechococcales cyanobacterium | reverse complement strand
ACGAACCCGCAGCGGCATTACTAGAGAGAATTCGTGCCGAACGCGAACAGACCAGCACCCCCAAACAGCGCGGGAAAACCACCCGTAAGAATAGTAGTAAACAACTCTCGATTAATGGGATTGAATAGGGATATCGAAGTTAACCTAAAATTAAATAATCATGAGGCAAATGCATTGTCTGGATTCAGATTTTTCTTGAACAAAATAAAAAAGAAGCCCATTGCTAGGCTTCTTTTTTATAGCAATTGAACTAAAAGTAACTACTTAATAGAAACCTTACCGCCAGCTTCTTCGATTTGCTTCTTAGCATCTTCAGCAGCATCCTTAGCTACGCCTTCACGGACAGCCTTAGGAGCAGCTTCTACCAAGTCCTTAGCTTCCTTCAGACCTAAGCCAGTCAAGCCGCGTACGACTTTCAAAATAGCGATTTTCTTGTCATCAGGAACGTTTTCAAGAATGACATCAAATTCGCTCTTTTCTTCAACAGCTTCAGCCGGTGCACCACCGCCAGCAGCAGCAACGGCTACCGGTGCAGCTGCCGATACGCCAAAGGCTTCTTCGATTTGCTTAACTAGTTCAGCAGCTTCGAGTAAAGAAAGTACTTTTAACTCTTCTAAAATTTTGTCGGTTGCAGCAGACATGTATGTTCTTCCTTAAGATTAGTAGAAATGACAGATGAAATACGATTATCGAAGGCAGAGCCTAGCCTTTGTCGGCATGGGCTTGAAGACTTCTGGCAATAGAAGCCGGAACCTCTTTGACTCCGATCGCCACCTTGGCAGTGACCGAGTTGAGAGCACCAGCAATTTGCGCCATGATCTGTTCCTTGGATGGTAGATCGCCGATGGCTTTTACTTCAGCCTCCGACAATACCTGGCCTTCCATGACACCACCCCGGAGAGTAGTTTTTTTGGTAGCCTTTTGGAACTCGTTGTAGGCTTTAATAGCGCCACCAACATCTTCTTGAATCAGCAAGAAAGCAGAAGGGCCAGAAAGAAACTTCTCGACCAGTTGCCACTTAGCGTCATCGGCAATGGCTTTGCCCATGAAGGTATTTTTAGTGACTTGGCAGATCGCACCTTTGGGGCGTAAACGCCGCCGCAGGTCAGTGATTTCAGCCACAGTCAGACCTTGATAATCGATCACTGCCACCATTTGGCTAGAACTCAGATTTTCTTTGAGTTCGGCCACAATCGCTTGCTTATTGGCTAGGGTTCTCCCCATTGATAGACCTCGTGGGTGGGCAGTTGACGGTATTTATTTGGTTCGGACACCCACAAACATAGACCCCAGCGGGCAGCCGGGGTCAATGGTAAACAGCAATTTAGTTGCTGGCGTTAACCTCGGCAGGATAATTATGTCTTGACGACACCTGCTGTCTGTGGCTGTAGCTATTCACTTGTTGGCTAACGCCAGATTGGGAAATAAACTCTCGAACACAAATGTTATTTAGCCTTCAGACTTAAAGTCTCGAAGAGCATTGATATCGACTTCGATACCAGGACCCATAGTAGCAGATATGTAGATACTGCGCCAGTAGCGTCCCTTTGCACCAGAGGGACGGTTCCGATCGATGTTTTCTTGCAAAGTTTTCAGGTTAACAAGGAGGTCTTCTGCACTAAAAGCAGTTTTCCCAAACATGACATGAACGATACCTGTCCGGTCAGCTCTATATTCTAGCTTACCTGCTTTGAATTCGGCAATAGCTTTACCTAAATCGGTAGCCACTGTTCCGGCCTTCGGAGAGGGCATTAAGCCGCGGGGACCGAGTACCCGACCCAGTTTGGCAATTTGGGGCATCATGTCGGGAGTAGCAATCAGCAAATCAAAATCCATCATTCCTTTTTGGATTTCTTCAATCAATTCTTCCGAACCAGCTAAATCGGCACCGGCATTCTTTGCTTCAGCCACTTTTTCACCACGGGCAATAACAGCCACGCGGATAGTCTGGCCAGTGCCCTTGGGTAACACAACGGTGGTACGCAGCTGTTGATCGGTGTACTTAGGGTCAATACCGAGGCGGATGTGCACTTCTGCTGATTCTGGAAATTTAGCAGTGGCCGTATCTTTCAGTAGGGTGAGTGCTTCGAGCGGCTCGTAAGGGCGGGTTTCTACTTTCTTCAGTAGTTCTTGAGAACGCCGTGAATATTTCTTGGTCATGGTTATTCCTGGGGTCGATCGCGAAGTATGTTGCTTCTGCCCCGATAAAAGGTGAATAGATGGAGTTTAATAACTAATCAGTGATAGTAATGCCCATGTTGCGAGCGGTGCCGCCCACGATGTTCATGGCTGCTTCTAAGTCATTAGCATTGAGATCGGGCATTTTGACTTTGGCAATTTCAGCCAGTTGAGCCTTAGTAATGCTGCCTACTTTCTTTTTGTTGGGTTCATTAGAACCAGTCTCCACACCAGCTGCTTTTTTAATCAAAATCGAAGCAGGTGAGGTTTTGAGGATAAAAGTGAAACTACGATCTTCGTAGACCGAGATTTCTACTGGAATTACGGTACCAGTTTGATCCTGAGTGCGGGCATTGTAATCTTTACAGAATGCCATGATGTTTACACCGTGCTGACCCAATGCGGGTCCAACAGGCGGTGCGGGGTTAGCCTTACCAGCGTTGAGCGCTAGTTTGACGATTGCTACTACTTTTTTTGCCATTTTGCTATTGTTTTTGAACCTGATTGAACTCTAATTCTACGGGGGTATCGCGCCCAAAGATCGACAGGAGGGCTTTGAGTTTGCTCCGTTCGGGGCTAACTTCAATAACTTCTCCGGCAAAATCTTTGAATGGGCCAGAAAGCACCACAACTTTGTCGCCTTCATTGAGGTTAGTTTTGACCACTGGTTCTTGCTCGGCAGCTTGCCGGAAGATCCGATCGACTTCACCATGAGACAGAGGCAGTGGTTTGACATGGCCACGACCGCGCCCGTAGCCACGTTTTTGCTCGGCACCAACGAAGTTGATTACGTTGGGGGTGTTTTTAACCACCTGCCAAGCATCATCATCCATCGCCATTCTTACCAGTACATAACCAGGAAAAACTTTTTCCTCGGCGGATACTTTGCTACCGTCTTTTTTGAGGCGGACGATGGGAGACTGAGGAATTTCGATCTGCATGATGCGATCGCTCACATCAAAAGATTGAATCCGCTGGGTGAGGTCGAGTTTGACCTTGTTTTCGCACCCAGAAGCTACCTGTACTGCATACCACCGGGGGGTGGCACTAAAGTCAACATTGCTGTTAGCTAAGGAATCATCAGTTTGAGAACTCATGGGCATATCTTTCCAGCTATGACTGTGTAAATATAATTGCAGCTGCCCATTGGAATAGGTTATTTACACCGTAAATAACCGCAGCCGACAGCGACACGGTGAGCACTACTGCTAAAGATTCACTAATTAGCTGTTGCCGACTTGGCCAGATGACCTTGCCAAGCTCGTCTTTGCTATCTTTAACAAAACCTACGACATCAATACCCGATTTGGATTTCTCCGTCGGTGTGCTGCTAGCAGACTTTTCAGGTGTGTCAGTTTTTTTGGCCACAGGGTCTTACACCTCACCTAGGGTTAATGAAATTGATAATAGAATATTTGGCGATCAGCCAGAGTCTAGTCACCAATCTATCATTTTAACGGAAAACCCGGTTGATCTACTACTTAAGTTCGATCAGATCAGCCGTTTGTGATATTTACTCACTAGACAAATGTGCAAAGAGTCCAATCCCTCATTCAACTAGCTAATCTTCACCATCAATCCTTATCAGAACTAATGTAATCTCTAGGCATCGATTCCAATCCAGAAATCTTGGATTATGCCTGAATCACGCCTCACCGAACAACAAAATCTCATCAAGCTGGTGGCTGCTGTGAATGCTGCCTTAATCAAGTGGCATTTTGTCCGGATCCCTTCTCGATTGAGCAAGTTCCTCGATCCAAGAGTGGAACTAATGATCTAGATAACTTGGCACTCGCCTGCCAAGAATGTAGCAACTTGCAATACAGCTTAAGGTTAGTTTGATTGCCTCTGGCGTAAGCGCAGCTATCAATCCCATCACTGGAGAATTTGCACCGCTTTATTATCCCCGCCAGGATTGATGGAAAATGAATCGGTTATTCCATGATCGATCTTTTTACTATGTTGATCTACCCGCTTAGATCCAAGTTCAAGAGTCGATCGAACATCATCAACAAATTATCAGAAATCATGACACATAAAAACGCTGATTCCTATATCTGGTTAGAAGATATTCAGGGCAGTCGATCGATAGGTTGGGTCAATCAGCAGAATGCCACTTCCATTAAGCTGCTGCAAGCCCGCCCCGAATTTGAGTCAAGCCGCCAAAAAACTCTGGAACTCTTAAATAGCGCAGATAACATTCCCTACTTCAATCGGATTGGGAGTTTTGTTTATAATCTTCGGACTGATCAGCAAAACCAGCGGGGTTTGTGGCGGCGCACAAACATCGCAGAATACCAAAAGCCTCATCCAGTCTGGGAAACCGTCCTGGATATTGATGCCTTGGGCAAAACAGAAAAAGAAAGCTGGACTTGGTCAGGAGCCAATTGCTTTGCCCCCCAATATCAACGCTGTTTAGTTTTTCTATCTCGCGGTGGTTCTGATGCTGTGGTGGTTCGGGAATTTGATTTAGTCGCTAAGAAATTTATTCCGGATGGCTTTAGTTTGCCGGAAGCCAAATCTGCCTTAGCCTGGAAAGATGAAAATACGCTCTATGTGGCTACAGATTTTGGCTCTGGCAGTATGACAAAATCTGGCTACCCGCGCATCATTAAAGAGTGGCAGCGGGGCACACCGCTAAATACGGCAGCGAAAGTGTTTGAGGCGCAAGAAAGTGATGTGCGTGCTTATCCTTGGGTTAGCCATACGTACGGTCATCAGCGCATTCTGCTTATTCGTTGCATAGACTTTTACCACAATGAAGTTTTTAGGCTCCAGGATGGCCAACAAATTAAGGTCAATAAGCCCAGTGATGCTAGTTTTTCTCCATTTTCACAAAATGTGACCTTATGTTTACGCAGTGACTGGCAGATAGCAGATAAAAAATACCAAACTGGTTCACTTTTACTTGCTAATTATGATCACTACAACGACTATGTAACTGGGCAGCAGGAATTTGAGGTATTGTTTACGCCGACTGTTACTACTAGTTTAGTGGATTTTATTTTTACTCAAGACCATGTAATTTTGAATATTTTGGATAATGTTAAGAGCCGGTTAGTAGAAAAGCGGCTCTCTGGTAATC
>JAYUSR010000122.1:0-5265 GCA_043755575.1 Synechococcales cyanobacterium | reverse complement strand
ACGATGACCGCCAGCGGTACGAGTCGATCTAATTTTGCCATCAAGTTCCCATCGATGCAAGGTTCTAACTGTTACACCGAGCAAGGTTGCTGCTTCTTGGGGAGTCAAACTAGACATGCAGCCATTATACCAGGTATTTTGTCTGGCTATGTATAGTTTTGTCTAGATATTTAGATGCAGTTCACCTACCCCTAATATTTGCTGCTAACATCGAAAGGCATTCGTGTGAATATTTTATGCCCTACAGTCAATTCACCACTATTAGCAAAGCCAAAGAAGCTTTTGGTCTCAAAACTATTGAAGGCGATCGGTTTTTGCCTGCGATCAAACCCATTCAGCCATCGGCTACTCTGGTTAACTATCTAGCTGAAAGTCTGCCTTTTGCCTCTGCTGCCAGCGAAAAAGCCCGGTCAGAGGGAATCATTTGTCCTGTTTTGCTGGAAGTCCGGCGCATTTTAAATCGGCAGATTAGTATTTTTTCTGGCGAGGATTTCACTGTCGATGAATCGGTCGGATTGAATGGAATGTGTGATTTTCTGCTCAGTCGTTCTGCTGAGGTACTAGAAATAGAAGCCCCAGCCATCATTATCATTTAGGCCAAAAAAGGCGATTTACGTAATGGTTTCGGCCAGTGTATTGCCGAAATGGTGGCGGCGCAGAGATTCAATGCCGCGAAGGGTCGATCAGTTGGCACTATTTATGGCTCGATTAGTAGTGGTACTCAATGGCGATTTTTGAAGTTAGTCGGTGATACGATTACGCTGGATTTGACTGACTATCCATTGCCACCGGTTGACCAAGTTTTGAGTATGTTGGTGTGGATGGCACAGGATGGCTAGATGTTGGAAACTAAACGGTTAACTTTGCGAGAAATGACTCTCAGCACGCCGCCGCTGGTCTTTGGGGAAATTCAAGGCAGCGCTGTTCTGGTGTGGGAGAAACGTTTACTGCACAGCATCTCAGCAACTGGAATTCTAACCCCCAGCTGATTTTAATTCCTTCTTTTGGGGAGTGCGATACCCCCGAGAAAAGACTGGCGATGTTCTGATATGGCACCGTGTTCTTCTAGGGCTGATCGATGTTTGGGGGTGCCATAACCTTTGTTATTGACGAAATCATATTCGGGATGATCGATCGATAGCTCGCGCATCATTTGATCTCGGTGTACTTTAGCTACAATACTAGCAGCGGCAATGGAGACCGATCGATCATCGCCTTTGATCAAACATTTTTGGGGAATAGTAATACCTGGTACTGAGTATTTGCCATCGACCAAACAGACTTCCGGTGTAACTACTAAGCCTTCGATTGCCCTAGCCATCGCCAAAAAATTGGCTTTGCCAATGCCCATGCGATCGATCTCCGCAGCAGTGGCCATGGCGATGTGGTAACTAGGAGCAGCCGCCTGGATTTTAGGCACTAACTCTTCTCTTTCTGTGGCCGACAGCTTTTTGCTATCACGCACGCCAGCTTCAACCAACAAACTATAAGATTCTGGATTGAGGATCACGGCAGCGGCCACGACTGGACCACAAAAAGCACCGCGTCCAACTTCATCGACCCCAGCGATCGGCTGTTGGCGGATGATTAATTCGTAGTAGTTGGTGACAGTTAGTTGAGATTTCAGCATAGTATGCTACTTTAGCAGCTGTTGCCGGGACAAAAATATTACGACTTTTTGGGCTGCACAATTCAATTTAGCCTTTCTGGCCAACCATCGTGGATTCAGCAACCGAAAAGAAATATCAAGAAATTAAAGTTGAGTTACAACGTGCCGCCCTGGCGTTAAGCCTGCTCTTTTTCATGGGAACCTCTTGGTATCACCTGATTGAGGGCTGGACATGGCTAGATGCTTTGTACATGACCGTAATTACTCTGGCCACCGTTGGCTTTGGGGAAACTCATCCCCTCGGGGAGCGGGGGCGGATGTTTACCATCGCCCTAATTTTGATGGGGTTGGTGACGATCGGCTATATTGTGAATACTTTTACCGAAGCCTTGATTGGGGGATACTTTGTAGAAGGTCGAAAACGTCGCCTCCAGCGTAACCTCATGGAATCTCTGACTAACCATTATCTAATTTGTGGCTTTGGCCGGATTGGGCAACAAATTGCCGAAGAATTTGCCGTAGAAAAAGCTCCTTTTATTATCGTCGATTCCAGTGCTGAACAAGTATTAGTGGCTCAAGAAGCTGGCTATAATGCCATTCAAGCCGATGCCACTCTCGATGAAACCCTAATTAAGATGGGAATTGCCAAGGCCACTTGCTTAGTAGCAGCTTTGCCCTCCGATGCCGAAAATTTGTACATTATCCTCTCCGCTAAAACCCTAAATCCGGGGTTAAGGGCGATCGCTCGTGCCAGCAATGAAGAAGCGGTGCTGAAGCTGCAAAGAGCCGGGGCTAGCATGGTAATTTCGCCTTATATTACCGGCGCTCGGCGGATGGCAGCGGCGGCGCTCCGTCCCCAAGTTTTGGACTTCATGGACGGAATCATGACTAGCTCCGGCGGCTCTTTTTATATGGAAGAGTTTTTGGTGAATGCCCGGACTTGCCCCGTGGCTGGTTTATCATTGCGGGAGGCGAAGTTGCGATCGCAGTCTGGAGCTTTGGTATTGGGCGTGCGTCGTCAAGATAATGAGCTAATTGTGGGACCAACGGGGGAAGCAATTATTATGGGTGGTGATACGCTAATCTGTATGGGGACTGCCGACCAACTGCGCACCATCAATCGTCTGCTGGATCCGCCACCAGCTTGAGCAACATGCAAATCAGAATTGGTAATGGTTACGATATTCATCGCTTAGTACCGGACAGGTCGCTGATCTTGGGCGGCGTGCAGATTGAACACGAGCTGGGTTTGCTAGGGCACAGTGATGCTGACGTGCTGACCCATGCCATCATGGATGCCTTGTTAGGCGCGTTGAGCCTAGGCGATATTGGCCATTATTTTCCGCCGACCGACCCGCAGTGGGCGGGAGCCAATAGCTTGAAGTTATTGGCGCAAGTGCATCAGTTAATTCTCGATCGACAGTGGCAAATTACTAACATTGACACGGTGATCGTGGCAGAGAGGCCGAAGCTGAAGCCGCATATTGCAGCGATGCGCGACCAATTAGCGGCGGTTTTGAATTTAGCACCGGATCAGGTAGGCGTAAAAGCCACCACCAACGAACAACTGGGACCGGTGGGGCGAGAGGAAGGGATTTGTGCTTATGCGGTAGTATTGCTACAGGCTGATGGGAAGTGAGGAAGTTATGAATCGATCGACAACAGGTGTGTTTCAGAAATTACTAGTCTTGGCGGCAGCAGTCAGCATCATGCTGGGCAGCTGTAGCTTGACTCCGCCTGCCCAAATTCGCAACCAGATTGCCGTCAGTGTCACTAGCGCTCCCAAAACCTTCAATCCGGCATTGGTCAACTCTCGCCCCAGCGTTGATATTTATACTAGCGAGGGTTTGGTCGGTGAAAATGGTAAAGGTGAGCTAGAACCAGCTTTAGCAGAATCTTGGAAAATAAGTGGTAACGACGTTAGCTTTACTTTGCGACCCAATTTGAAGTGGTCAGATGGTCAACCGCTGACCGTAGATGACGTATTGTTTTCATTTAACGAAGTTTATCTGAACGAAGATATTCCGACCGATGCTCGGGATGGTTTACGAATTGGGTTAGAGCAAAAGCTACCCACCCTGAAAAAGACTGGCGATCGAACAGTGGAATTTACCACTCCCGAGCCGTTTGCCCCAGCGGTACGCACCTTTGGCGGGACAGCTATTCTACCCGCGCACAAACTGCGCAGCGCTGTCCAAACCAAGGATCAGAGCGGTAAATCGAAGTTTCTGAGCACTTGGGGAACCGATACGCCGCCCCAAGAGATTGTGAGCAATGGCATGTATCAGATTGCCAGCTATCTGCCGGGTGAGCGGCTGGTGTTTAAAAGAAACCCTTATTACTGGCGGAAAGATGCTCAGGGTCAGCAGTTACCCTACATTGAAAGATTAGTGTGGCAAATTGTGGAAGGTACCGATGCCGCTTTAATGCAGTTTCGGACGAAGAACACGGATTCTTATGGTGTTTCGCCAGCCTTCTTCTCACTACTAAAGAAAGAAGAAAAAAAAGGCGACTTCACGATTCGCAATGTGGGAGCTGATTCTGGTACATCTTTTATGGCTTTCAACCTCAATAAAGGCAGCCGCAAAGGCGACCCACTCGTAGATCCCTACAAATCGGCTTGGTTCAATAATGTCAAGTTTAGACAAGCCACTGCTTACGCGCTCGATCGACAGCGCATGATCAACAATATTTATCGGGGACTGGGGGCACCGCAAAATTCAGCGATTTCAGTAGGCACCCCCTACTATCGCCTTCCCCAAAAGTCCGAAATCTATGACTATGATCTAGTCAAAGCCAAACAGCTTTTGCAAGAAGCTGGATTTAAATATAAAAAAAATAATCAGCTCTTCGACAGTCAAAACAACCGTGTGCGGTTTACTCTCCTGGTACCTGCTGGCAGTGCCACCGTTACCGCCATCGGTGCTCAAATCCAGCAAGACTTGGCCAAGTTAGGAATGGATGTGAATTTATCGCCTCTCGATTTCAGCATCCTGGTCGATAAAATTGACAATACGTTGGATTGGGACGCACTGATTATTGGTTTTACTGGCGGAGTAGAACCAAACGGTGGAGCTAATCTGTGGTTAAGCAGTGGTCGGTCTCACATGTTTAATCAAAAGCCTAGCCCCCAGCAAGAACCCCTGACCGGCCAGGAAGTCTCGGACTGGGAGAAGGAACTCGATCGACTGTATATCGATGCCGCCCGGGAACTAGATGAAACCAAGCGCAAAGAGCTATATTCTCAGGTGCAAACAGTGACCCAAGCCAATGTGCCCTGCATCTTTCTGGTGAATCCGCTGTACCTATCAGCAGTTCGTAATCGGATCAAAGGCGTGGTGCCCTCGGCTACCCACTCGGCTGGAGTACTGTGGAATTTACCAGAGCTGAAAATTCAAGATAAGTCATGACCCAGACTGAATTTTTGCAGCCGCTGCTCCAAGCGGTTGCTAGTGGACAGCTCCATCCAGAGCAAGCCCTAGCACAATTATTGGCCTACGATCCGATCGAAGACTTTGCCAAGATCGACAAACAACGCCAACAGCGTACTGGTTTTCCAGAAGTGATTTTTGGCCAGGGTAAAACCGTTGAGCAAATCACCAAAATCATGGAGCGAATGCGCCTCGATCATCCTGTAGTAATGGCCACCCGCATTG
>JAYUSR010000121.1:0-17892 GCA_043755575.1 Synechococcales cyanobacterium | reverse complement strand
ACCCTTGGCCCTAAAGGCCGGAACGTGGTACTCGAAAAGAAATTTGGTGCACCCCAAATCGTGAATGATGGTGTCACCATTGCCAAAGAAATTGAACTAGAAGACAATATCGAAAACACTGGTGTGGCGTTGATCCGTCAAGCTGCTTCTAAAACTAATGATGCTGCTGGTGATGGTACTACTACTGCCACTGTATTGGCTCATGCCATTGTCAAAGAAGGTTTACGCAACGTGGCAGCTGGTGCCAATGCTATTTCCCTAAAACGCGGTATTGATAAAGCTACCGTGTTCTTGGTCGAAAAGATCAAATCTCACGCTAAGCCTGTCGAAGACTCTAAAGCGATTGCTCAAGTAGCCTCGATTTCGGCTGGTAACGACAACGAAGTTGGCGAAATGATTGCGAGTGCCATGGATAAGGTGGGCAAGGAAGGCGTTATTTCCTTGGAAGAAGGTAAGTCGATGACTACCGAATTGGAAATCACCGAAGGGATGCGCTTTGATAAAGGCTACATTTCGCCTTATTTCGCGACTGACATGGAGCGGATGGAAGCGGTCTTAGAACAGCCTTATATCTTAATTACTGACAAAAAAATCAACTTGGTGCAAGACCTCGTGCCAATTCTTGAGCAAGTCGCTCGTTCTGGTCGCCCGCTCTTGATCTTGGCTGAAGACATTGAAAAAGAAGCGCTAGCTACCTTGGTGGTCAACCGGTTACGCGGTGTCTTGAATGTGGCCGCAGTAAAGTCGCCTGGTTTTGGCGATCGGCGGAAAGCGATGTTGGAAGATATCGCTGTCTTGACTGGTGGTCAGCTGGTAACTGAAGATGCGGGCTTGAAATTGGACGGCACCAAGCTGGAAATGCTCGGTCAAGCACGTCGGATTACCATTACCAAAGACAGCACTACTATCGTTGCTGAAGGCAATGATGTCGGCGTGAAGTCCCGCTGTGAGCAAATCAAACGTCAAATGGAAGATACTGAATCTTCTTACGACAAAGAAAAGCTGCAAGAGCGTCTAGCTAAATTAGCTGGTGGTGTGGCAGTGATCAAAGTAGGTGCTGCTACCGAAACTGAAATGAAGGATCGCAAGCTGCGCTTAGAAGATGCCATCAACGCGACGAAAGCTGCTGTCGAAGAAGGCATTGTTCCTGGTGGTGGTGCAACTTTGGCTCACTTGGTTCCTGATCTGGAAACTTGGGCTGCGGCTAACTTGACTGGTGAAGAGCTGATCGGAGCGATGATTGTAACGCGGGCGCTGACTGCACCGTTGCGTAGAATCGCCCAAAACGCTGGCCAAAATGGCGCAGTGATTGCTGAAAAAGTCAAAGAAAAAGACTTTAGCATTGGCTACAACGCGGCGACTAACGAGTATGTCAACATGCTAGAAGCTGGGATCGTTGACCCTGCAAAGGTGACTCGTTCGGCCTTGCAAAATGCTGCTTCGATCGCAGCCATGGTCTTAACTACCGAATGTATCGTAGTTGATAAGCCTGAGCCTAAAGACGGTGCTCCCGCTGGTGGCGGTGGCGGCGACTTCGATTACTAAGAAATCGTAGTCTTAATTTAACTAATTAGCCCTAAATTCCTCAGGAATTTAGGGTTCTTTGCTATTTGCGAGCAAGGATCGATCGTGCGGTTGCCATAAATGATTAGCAGTAAGACCGGTTGGAATAATCCCCCCCGGATTCAGCGGAAATAAATTGCCATAATAGTCGCGTTTGACACTTTCAACATCACAGGTCTTTGCTATTCCTGGCAGTTGATAAATATCTCGCAGATAAGAGCCTAAGTACTGATAATCTTGAATGCGCTGCTGGTTACATTTAAACAAGCCATGGTAAGCCAGATCAAAGCGAAATAAGGTCGTGAATAGTCGGACATCAGCTAAAGTCAAAAGATCGCCGCAGAGATAGCGGTTGTTAGCTAGTATCAAATCGAGTTCTTCTAGCACTGTAAATAAATCTTTGCTAGCCACATCGTAAGCTGCTTGGGTTTGGGCAAAGCCACAGCGATACACTCCATTGTTGACAGCATGATAAATTTTTTCATTCCATCGATCGATCTCGGCCTTTAATACCTCGGGATATAAATCTATCTCTGGATATTTAGCAAATTCATTGAACTCTCCATTGAGCATCACAATGATTTCGGCGCTCTCATTGTTCACAATCGTCTTGGTCTGTTTGTCCCACAAGACCGGAATAGTACAGCGACCACTGTAATTAGGTTGAGCCAGATTGTACAACTCTCGGAGGGTCTGGCAACCTTCCTCACTATCCTCAAAAATCCAACCACCAGCTGCTGGAGAGGGCAAAGCGATCGATACTGATATCGCACTTTCTAATCCCTTCAGTACCCGTACCACTAAAGTTCGATGCGCCCAAGGGCAACTCATTCCTACATAGAGATGATAGCGCTGGGTTTCTGCTGGGTAGGTGCTATCTGGTTTAGTACTAATTTCACTATGAAAGGAGCTAGCTGGCCGGATGTAAGCTCCAGTTCGATCGCGCGGTGCCAAGTTAGACATCATGATTTGCCAGAGCGTTGTCCAGACAAATTTACCCAGGATGATGATCAAATTGGGCGGCAGTGATTTTCCTTTCATCGGACTTTTCTCGTTCCTGGCTTTTGTTCAGCTTAACGAAATTTGGTCAAAACAGCTGGTTGGTAATAATCGAGAGGTCTGGAAAAATTGGGTCAGAAATAAGTTGAGCACCGCTGTAGGTAATGGGTGCAGCATCGGGATAAAAGGCTGTCAGGCTCTGAGCGGTGGGATCGATCACCCACACCCGCAGTATGCCGTTGGTGAGGTAGCTGCTGGCTTTTTGGGTCATTTGGCCAAAGGTCTGGCCAGGGGAAATGATTTCGATGGCTAGTTCTGGAGCAACTGGGCAGGCGGCGTTTTCTTGCCAAGTGACGGGTAATTTATCAAAGGAGACATAGAGCAAATCGGGTACGGGGGTGAAATCATCGTGGAGATCGATCGACCACTCAACTCCTACTCGACCTCGATTGTTAGCCCAGCTCCTCAAGATTATGAAAATTTCACCGGTAGAGCGAGAATGAAAATACCTAGGCGACATTTTAGCAATAGGAATTCCATCTATTAGCTCGTAAGTGACATCAGCAGCATCGGCAATCTCCCAAAATTCTGCTTTGGTAAGTTTTTTGGTAGGGGTGTTGACCATATTGGTTACCATCAGCTGGGGTTTTGAAATGTGATGCCCATCATAATCTACCTAATTCATCAAGAGCAACTTCACGATAATTGAAGTCATTCCAGCCATCTCAAATATCTCAATTACGCTATGTGCGACTAAAAGTCTGAAACCCTGATTTCTCGTACCGAACGATTTGACAGTTCAGATTTCGAGTAGCTCTAACTGAGTTACAGCGTTAATTCAAGAATAATTGCACATCGCGTGAAAAATGATATTTTATTCTGGCGATCGCTCAGAATTAAGTAGAAAAATTTAGAGACTTTATGTTGTTTTAATGTGCGAGATTAATAACATATAAAGACATAACATATACAATTATGGACTATATTAATCTCTAAATTAACTCTAGATAGTCAAAAGCTTAACTGCATTCAAGTAACTAATTAAAGCTGTTGGGATTATACAGCAACGTTTTACATCTGGTAAACAATGATATTCCACAGTAAAATATCATTGCTAACAAATGAGATAATTTTGTCTTTTTTTTTCATAAAAGCTATTCCAATATGTAGGAAAAAGCACAATAATAAAGTTGACTGGATAGGGTTAGAAGTGTTGTGCAAAGAATGGTATCAGGATACTTTCACAAGAAGAAAAATTCTCTATATAGAGATACCAGAGATGATTTAATTTAGCCACTAATTTAGGTTTACTATACTTGCTCAAACGAATTTATCCAAATACAAACGAAATCTAAATACATATATGAAAAGAAGGTTAAACTCATGTCAAGATCACCTTTAGAACGTGTCCCAAATTCGCTGGCAGCGAGAGCATTGCAAATTCTCTCAGAGCGCAATGCTGTAGATAACTTAACAATCATTAATGTGACTGAAGATCTAGTACCATCTACTGGTACAAAACTCTTTAAGTTTCAAGCTGTAAAACAAGAAGAGCCAAATGGTTCACAGTATGCTGTCGTCTTAGATGAAACTGGAGCAGTTTCGGATTTGGCGGGTATAAGCAAAAGGGAAGGTAAAGGATTTTTTGCTGTCCCCGAGATAAAAGTTGATATGAGTGCTTTGACTGCGGCACTTGGAGCAATCACGATCGATCCAACAGTTAATGACTTGGTGCTTAACTTAGATGATACTTTAGGTGAAGTTGTTACTGTCACTGTACCTAAATCTGTTGGTGTTTCCAAAGCCGATGTTTACTTTTTGGCTGATACAACAGGCAGTATGGGGAGTATACTGGCATCCGTACAAACAGGTGCAAGTGCGATTTTAACTGCACTGAATGGATTAGGACTTGACCTGGCCTTTGGGGTGGGAAACTATAAAGACTTTCCGATTCCCACCTTCAGTCCCTACGCATTTCAGCATCAACTCAATCTGACTACCAATGCAGTTGATGTTACTAATGCTATCAATACATGGGTAGCCGCAGGTGGTGTTGATGGCTCTGAGGGACAACTCTTTGCTCTAGATCAGATTGCCGAGCCGCCCGGTGGTTCAATCGGTTGGCGGACTGGTTCTAAACGTATCATTGTTTGGTTTGGCGATGCCCCGGGACATGATCCAATTTGCACCGCCATCTCTGGCTTAGCTGCTGACATTACCGAAGCCACTGTAACCAATAAGTTAGTTACTGAACAAATTACGGTGTTGGCAATTAGCACAGTAACGGGTTTCCCCAATGGATTGGACGATGATCCCACAACTGATGCTAATGATTATGCTGCTTTTTGTAGTATTGGCGGAACATCCGGTCAAGGCACAAGGATTGCTACGGCAACGCCTAATGGTACCTTTATTGCTGAGATTGATGCCACCAGTATTGTGGATACAATTATCAATCTGATTACAAATGCGATTAGTACTATTAATAACCTGAAATTATTGCCAACCGGGGGAACAGCGCCATTTGTTACTTCTATCTTGCCTCTAGGTGGGTATGGTCCTCTAGCTAGCGATGTAGAACATGTTCTACCGTTCGATGTGGTTTTTATGGGAGTCATACCCTGTAGTGAAAAGCCACAAGTTTTCACAGGGATAATTGATGCAGTTGCAGATGGTATAGTTGTTGCCAGCAAGCAAGTCAAAATCACTATTCCTGCTTGTAAACGCAGCTACAGCGTCAAATTTGTCTGTGGTGTCCAAGAAGAGTGTAAATGTGATGAAACCGTAGTGAGACCGGGCGTATATGCAACCGAGATCAATATCCACAATTACCAAAACAAAGAAGTAAAAATTGAAAAATACTTACTTCCAGTTGTGTTTGCTGGCGCACCGAGTGGGCGTGAACCTAAATTTGTAGAACGAAAAGTGCGCGATCAGATGGTTTTACCACCAAATACAGCGACCATGGATGATTGTTACCGTATTGGCGAATTATTATTTGGTGCACCGCCTTCGGCTCCAATGCATTTGACCATTGGTTTTTTGGAGATTGTAAGTACTGAAGACCTTAACGTAACGGTGGTTTATACAGTAAGTGAACCCAAATCTGGTTCTGTTAGTATTGATGTCGAACAGATTACAGGGAAACTCTTAGAAAATTAGGCCAATAGACAATAATGGTGTACTTTCATCTGCACCCACCTGCGCTCAAATCTTGTATTCTAATGGGTTGAGCGCAGCTGCTTACCCGCTATTTGGCCTTAATATTTAGCACTGGTGTCACGCCCTGAGTAGGGCATTTAGTGATCACTGCTAAACTAACCTGATACTTGGGTTCGTACCGAATATAAGTGTAGGCCAGGTCAATATTTTCGTTGTTGACCAACACCCGCCACAGTTTGCCATCATCAGCATTGGTGACGGCAATTTTGTTAACGCGGATTGGCTTTGGGGTCTTGTCACCACATAGCTCACAAAAACTATAGATGGTCTGTCCGATCGATAGATAATTCAGAGCCGCCAATGCTTGCGACTTACCCACCAATTGACATTGATCGGCCAGTGCGGGCATCGCCAGCCCGCCGCTCAAGAGTATCGCCGCACCCGCAGTTATAATTTTTCTCATAGACTAACCCTCAGCACTAGGCGAGAACTGGAACATCGAATAAACCACGTTGCGTCGAATATCGGACATCATTTCCAAGAACATCTCATAGCCTTCTTGCTTATATTCAATCAGCGGGTCTTTCTGGGCATAACCGCGTAGTCCCACCGATTCCCGTAAAGAATCCATGGCTTGGAGGTGTTCCCGCCAGAGATTGTCGATTTGCTGTAAGATAAAAAACCGCTCAGCTTGACGCATTAGACCGGGCTGCACCTTATCAATAATCCCTTCTTGAATGTCGTAGGCTTTGCGCACTTCTTCATACATAAAAGATTTGATCTCTGGATAGGTCATGTCTTCTAACTGGAGATGACTAAAGTCCGCAAAGGTGGTGACAAATTCACGCGCTTTGCTGACTAATGCTTCTAGCTTCCACTCTTCTGGCGGCAGATCAGGGTCGATGTTTACATCAATGATGTCTTGCATCGTTTTTTCGGCATAGACGACGACTTGTTCTTTGAGGTCTTGGCCTTCTAGCACCCGGCGGCGCTCGGCGTAGATCGCCCGCCGCTGATTGTTCATTACATCGTCGTACTCAAAGACCTGCTTGCGCATGTCATAGTAGTAGGTTTCGACTTTTTTCTGTGCCCCTTCTAGGCTATTGGTTAGCATTTTGGATTCGATCGGCATGTCCTCTTCTACTTGGAACATGTCCATCATCTTGCCCACCTTATCGCCCCCAAAAATTCTCATTAAATTATCTTCTAGGCTCAGGAAAAAGCGAGTGGAACCTTTGTCTCCTTGACGACCAGCCCGACCGCGCAACTGATTATCCACCCGCCGTGATTCGTGACGTTCGGTACCAACTACGTGCAAACCGCCCTGGCTGAGAACTTCCTCATGCTCACGATCGGTGAGCGGATCGTATTCTTTGCGGATGGATCGGTAAGCCTCTCGCAATTTTTGAATAGCCGGGTTATCGGTAGGCGCTTTTTCACAGGCCACGGCAATTACTTCCTCCGCATCTAGTTCCGATAAACTGGCCTCCCCATAATGCTGCACTGCAAAAGCCGCTGCTGTTTTCACTTGCTTTTCGGTGGCTGCTGATAAAGTAGTGGGGAAGATTTCGGGGGCAGCTCGCCAATTTTTCTGCTTTTTGCCAGTGGCTCCAAAACCTTGTCCAGAAGCAGTATTAACTGGTTCCGCTCCTGGAACTTGCCGGGGCGAAAACTGATCTTCATCGTCGGGCATCACCAGTCTGGGCATCAAATATTCCCGAATCTTCAACCGTGCCATATAGTCGGAGTTACCGCCCAAGATAATATCGGTACCGCGACCGGCCATGTTGGTGGCGATCGTTACTGCTCCCTTCCGACCAGCCTGAGCCACGATTTCTGATTCCCGTTCGACGTTCTCTGGTTTGGCATTGAGTAGGTTAAAAGGAATTTTCATCTCTTGGAGAAATTGGGCGATGACTTCCGATTTTTCAATGCTGGTGGTGCCCACCAACACTGGTCGTCCGCCTTCATGGTAGTCTTTACACTCCATGGCCACTGCTTTCCATTTACCCATTTCGGTTTTGAACACCACATCGGCATAGTCAACCCGTTGCCGCACCCGGTTAGTGGGCATGACCGTAACTTGGATTTTGTAGGTTTTTTCTAGTTCTACTTCTTCTGTTTTAGCCGTACCGGTCATCCCACTGAGCTTGGGATAGAGCAGGAAAAAGTTTTGATAGGTAATCGTAGCCAGCGTCTGGGTTTCGTTCTGGATTTCGACGCCTTCTTTAGCTTCGATCGCCTGATGCAAACCGTCACTCCAGCGTCTGCCAGACAGGATTCGACCCGTAAACTCATCGACAATTACAATTTCATCATGCCGCACAATGTAATTAACATCGTTGGTATATAGCTCTTTTGCCTTGATGGCATTGAAAACGTAGTGTGCCCAAGGATCATCTTCGTTGTAGAGATCATCAACTCCTAGCAGCCGCTCCGCCTCCGCAAACCCTTCCTCGGTCATCAGCGCATTTTTGGCTTTCTCTTCCACTTCGTAGTGAGTATCTTTATGCAGTCTTTTGGCGATTTCGGTGGCTTTTACATACTTTTCGGTAGGTCTTTCTACCTGACCCGAAATAATTAATGGCGTTCTGGCTTCATCAATTAAGATCGAATCGACTTCATCAATCACACAATAATTAAAGACCCGCTGCACGACCTCGGTGATCGAAGTAGACATGTTGTCGCGCAAATAGTCAAAACCCAGCTCACTGTTGGTGGCATAGGTAATATCACAGCGATAATTTTTTTGTCTTTCCGCCGGACCCATCCCCGATTGGATCAAGCCCACCGACAAGCCCAAGAAGCGATGAATTTGTCCCATCCATTCCGCATCCCGCCGCGCCAGGTAATCGTTGACGGTGATCACATGCACGCCCTTACCACTGAGCGCATTCAGATAAGATGGCAAAGTAGCCACCAATGTTTTTCCTTCACCGGTTTTCATCTCGGCGATCTGACCAGCATGAAGTACCATGCCGCCCAACATTTGGACATCAAAGTGACGCATTCCCAACACCCGCTTGCCCGCTTCGCGCACGACGGCAAAGGCTTCGGGTAGAATCTCTTCTAACAGTTCTCTTTCTTCTTCGTCGTTATTGGCTTTTTCGAGAATCAGCTGGAAATCTTTGGTCTTAGCTTTTAACTCCTCGTCGCTCAACTGGGCTAGTTCTTCTTCCCGCAAAGTAATCTCAGTGACCAGCGGTTGGAATTTTTTAAGTTTACGAACGTTGGGATCGCCCAGGAGATTTTTCAGCATGGTCAGCAGGTAAAAGTTCAAATTGAAGTTTGCCAATCTCTTAAGACCAAGAGTCAGCGGGAGCCTTGCTTAGGCGAAATTGTCTGGAATATGACTGAATCTTAGCATTTTTTAATGATGCTGATACTAGACAATTTCCGCTGCTGGGATGAAGCGTTGCAGTCCCTGTTGAACAAAATCTTGGAGAACAGTGAGACGCTGGTTAGCCTGAAATACTTGGGAAAGGATGGCTGTAAACCGATCTAAATGCCAAACGGGTTGCTCTTGGGGCACAATTACATCCTGACTAGCAAAGTACTCCGCTAAAGTAAGACCGACAATGCGGGTGAGGTAAGCCGCACTCATGCCTTGAATTAGACCGCCAGCCACAAACGTGACGGCGTTGGTTTTGAGGACGCTGCTGATCGCTTGGGTCGATAGTTCTACAAGCCCCAGTTTTAGAAGTAAACTACCTAAATTATTAGCCACTGCTTGAGCCTGATTGAGGGAGAATTTTTGCTGATAAATGCCACTCAAATCCACGATCATTTGGGTATTAATCGCCACCGTGGCTAATAGATCCAAGGCGGGTACAGGGTTAGCGAAAGCAGCCGCGCCGACAATCCACTGATTTTGTTCAATGATCGGCAGGGCTTTTTGGCGACGTAGGATATTAAGTTGCAACTTTCCTTGGGTCTTGACTTGATCGATCTGCCGATAGGTAGTAGCCAAAATCAATTGGGCACCCTCGGTGGTCAAGACCTGCTGCAATTTCTGGGTCAGAGCTTGCAGATCGACAGGGGGCTGTTCGATCGATTCCAAAACACTGCCATCGGCCTGAATTTTGCGGACTTTGATCGGTCGGGGGCGGGTACTGGTGGCAACGACGTTATCGGCACTGACCAAGCTGACGATGGTGTGTTTGATTTTTTGCTGGATGGCCTCTCGATCGACTGGCAAATACTGATCTTGTTTGTTAAAAACTAGCAATAGGCGCTGTTGCTGACTGAGCTGTGCTAGGTAATTGTATTCAGTCGCTGTTAAATCTTCATTGGTGATAAAAATCACCAAATCGGCTTGGCTAGCTAGCTGTTGCGTCAAAACATCATCGATGTTTTCCACGGTGCTAAATAGTGCCGGAGTTTCTAGCAGTTCGATCGATTGCTCCCCAGTGGAGGTTTGTAATTCTTGAATCAGGGTGGTTTTCCCGACGCGGGCTTTGCCAGTAACGGCCACTTGGTAAGACTGTCGGTCAGTTTGACTAGTAGCATGACGGAGCTGCTGCTGTAACTGGGTGATTGCTTCAGGTTTTGCCCCTTCGCTGATCAATCGATCGACAATAATATTGACTTGCGCTGTTAAATGTTGGAGAGCTTCGGAGTTAATGACTACCGATTTAGGCGTGGCCTTGATCAGACCACGCTGCTTCGACCACCACCAATAACCACCACCTGCGGCCATAGTGCCTAGAATTAGGGTGTCGCCAGCATTGGCTAACACATGCTGAAGGCTATCTAGCCCCCATAATCCTGCCGACAGAGCTAAGCCACCGATCAGTATTGGCTTTTGGAGTTGCATGGTCATGAAAACTCTCCCCACTTAAATATATTGATTGGCGTAGTTGGTTTGCCGCCTAAAATATTTAGACGGTAATGTCCCAAATTTTAAGATATGGCGGTCACTCTGTTACCGTGGTATGGCTTGCCCGGTGACACTGGCGGGGAAAATACGCCGCCGATGTTCGCAAGTACCCATATAAATTTTTATTGCGTTCCCAGTTGGGGGTTTTGATGGCTAGTTTGGATTTTTACATTGTGGATGTTTTTGCGATTGGTCAATACAATGGCAATCAACTAGCCGTCTTTTTGAATGCCGATCAGCTAAGCCTTGGTCAAATGCAGCAGATCGCCAAAGAAATCAATTTTTCGGAAAGCACTTTTATTACTGGGGCTGGCCCGGATTACCCCGTGAAAATTTTCACGCCACAGGTGGAGCTGCCCTTTGCCGGTCATCCGACCCTGGGGACGGCTTGGGTGATTCAACAATTTATCGCCCAACAAAACCTGCTGACGGTCACGCTGGAATATACAGCGGGCAAGATTCCCGTAACTTTTAACTATGTTGATAACCAACCAGAAGTTTTGTGGATGCAGCAAAAAACCCCAGAATTTTTGGGGGAGTTAACTAAAGAACAACTCGTTCCGGTGCTGAATATTGACCCGGCGGATATCGCTGATTATCCCATTAGCCAAGTTTCTACTGGTCTGCCGTTCATCATCGTGCCGCTGAAAACTTTAGCCGCTGTCCAAAAAGCTCAACTGGAGTTAACTAGCTACTATCAATTGATTAATCAATTACCAGCTCAATCTATTCTGATCTTTTGCCCGGAAACTCTCCAAGCTGAAAATAACTTACATGTGCGGGTCTTCACTCACGCCTTGGGTATCCCAGAAGATCCAGCGACGGGAAGTGCTAACGGCTGTCTGGCGGCTTATTTGGTGCAGTACAGTTATCAGGGAAAAACCGTTTTTGATTGGCAAGTGGAGCAAGGCTACGAGATTGATCGACCTTCGTTGTTGTATGTTCGATCTGCACGACAAGAGCAGGAAATCATGGTCTCAGTGGGTGGCAAGGTGCAGTTAGTTGCGACTGGCCAGTGGGTAATCTAAGCATAAGCAGCTGAAATAAATTAAATATAAGATGCTCTGGATTGCGAGATGAAAGATCTTTATGATGAATGGATTAGCCCTGCGCCCATCCAGGAAGAAAGTATCCCAGTAGATAGTTCTCGTTTTTGTCTGAAAAGTTTAGTTGGTCTTTGGCACAAGTATCAGAGTCAATTATTGGCGGCGTTAAAGTCACATCCCAAAAAATGATTGGTGGTGGTGCCAGTGATTTGTAAAACTAGCCGCTGCCCAATGACTTCGGTCTTTAGTTCGATCGATTGTCTCCCAGAATTGCTAAGCTAACAATCTTCGAGTCATAACAATCCCGAATGCGATAGTTGCAAACAAACATCCGATTACTAAAGTCACTATTCTCTCGGCTATGCTGGAGCCTTGCTGAATAAGAATTGATCCTGAATCTGCGAGAATCAGGAGAAGAACTTTCTGGCGCTCAAATTTAATATGCAAGATGCGATCGATCAACTGCGCTTCCCCGCCCCCTGGTTTGACTATTGGCTGCTGCCCGTCAGCTTTTTTGAAGACCAAATTCAGAAATTCCACAGCGGCCAAGACTCCTTTTGGCTCAGCCCCGAACACCACCGCTACGAAGCCTTTCAAACTATTTTGGTTGAACAGGAAAATTTTACTGACGAACAGCTAGAGCAGTATATTGAACTATGTTCGATCGATGAAGACCAGACTATGGCCAAAACGGCCTTAAACAACCTACTATCTTGCCCCTCCCTCACTGCCGAACAATATAGCCAGCTGACCAAACACTCAGCATTCGCCAACTACACCGCCCAGAATATTATCTGGCAAAATCGAATGCGGGCGGCAATGCAAGAAAAAAGCATCTCGGAGGCGGCATTCACCGAAATCTTGGCCAGGAAAGACAGCATCATCGAGAGAGAATTAGCCAATGCTGCCAGCCTCTCTCGCAAACAACTAGAAGCATTAGCCGCCAAAGGGAGTGATAAACCAATTCGGACGATTGCTAAAGGTAGATTAGGCTGGTAGCTATGGCCAGCCAATTAATAAAATACCACTAATTTGCTCTCCATAGATTTTTGACTCTGGTACTGCGGTACTGAGGCACTAACAGCCACAGACAGTGTCCTCTTAGCTGATATCATGATCTATTGATTGGCCAATACACCGCAGCAGATTCAGCAATGGGAAAAATTTGGGAAATTGACTTCTATTCCCGTCCGATTTTAGATGATCAACAAAAAAAGGTTTGGGAGCTGCTAGTTTGTGAAAGCCCTCAGAATACCCGTCAATCTGCCGATTCCTTATTTCGGTTTGCCCAAAATTGCCCTAGCGATCGTGTAAATGCTGCTTGGCTGAGTGATGCTTTACAGCAAGCGATCGCTCTGTCTACAGAAGCCCCCCAAGGGATTCGCTTCTTTCGGCGGCAAATGAATAATATGATTCTGAAAGCTTGCAAAGACGTGGGAATTCCGGCAACTCCCAGTCGGCGCACAATTGCTGTTCAGCATTGGCTGCAACAAAGAGAGTTAGAGATTTATAGCCTCAATTCGACCTATCAAAAGCAGCCCGCGCCATCAGTTCAGATGATGTCCGATCCACCGCAGCCTTTGCCAGATGCGATCATGGGCAACAAATGGGCATTTGTTAACCTTTCTGCTAGTGAATTGCAGGATATGCCAGACTGGTCGATCGGCTTCTCCGAAGCTTTCCCTTTGGAGTTAGCCAACATCTCGCCGGACTGTCAGGTACCGGGTCTACTGATTTTTAGCGATCGAGCTATCCCAATCGCCGCTTGGATTTCAGGATTAGAGCTGGCGATGGTGCGCTATTCTCCAGCGCCCCAGAGCCAAATATTGCTCGAAACTGGTGCCAGTAATAGTTGGACGTTGGCTAATCTAGACATATCGACCCAAATGGTGATTGCTAATGAAGCTGTAAGTTTTGAACGCGCCAAGCAAAAATCCAACGGCGTACATTTTTTAGCAGTACAATCTTCACCGACTGCCGAAGAATTTGCCGGATTTTGGTTATTGCAAGAGGCAGGAGCCGCCAGTGGATATTTCTGAACAGCTCCTGGAGCTGTCTGCTAAAGCCGGGGCAGAAATGGCTGAGGTCTATCAATCTCAGTCCTTCTCGCGACCAATTTTCTTTGAGGCCAATCGCCTTAAACAGTTGGAAAGTGCCCAGAGTGAAGGTACGGCTCTGCGGCTCTGGCGCAACGGCAAACCCGGCTTAGCCGTGGCCTTTGGCCCAGTCGATCCGCAGTTGTTGGTAGATAAGACGCTGGCCATTGCAGAATTGAATGAAGTGGAAACTCCTCAGTTGAATAGTGGGGGTAAAAAGATCTACCCCGATCTCGGCAAAATGGTGGAAGTGAATGAACTGTTGGTGATGGGACGAGAGTCCATTCAAACCATTCGAGAGGCTTTTCCAGAAGTCTTGTGTAGCAGCCAGTGGGACTGTGAATCGGAAACAACGCGGCTAGTGAATAGTCTGGGGCTGGATTGTAGCTATACCGACACCACGCTCAGCGCCTATATTGCTGCTGAATGGGTGCGGGGGGAAGATTTTTTGGCGATCGGCGATGGCCAAACCCAGCGTGATTTTCTGGAACCAGAAAAAATTGTCCAACAAATTTTCCAGCGGCTGCACTGGGCAAAGAAAAATGTGCCATCGCCGAGTGGCAAAGTGCCGGTGATTTTTACAGCTAAAGCCGCTGATATGCTGTGGGAAACAGTGCAAGCGGCGATCAATGGTAAACAAGTGGTCGAAAGCGCTTCTCCTTGGAACGACAGGTTAGGCCAGATGGTTATGTCCGAACAGTTGACGATCACCCAAGAACCCACTCAAGGCCCATACAGTTGCCCCTTTGACGATGAAGGTACTTCTACTCGACCTTTGACCTTTGTCAAAAAAGGCAAATTGCAATTATTTTATGCCGATCGAACGGTTGGTGAAAATTTGGGTTCTGGTTCGACTGGCTGTGGTTTTCGTCCCGGTTTGGGTAGCTATCCCACTCCCGGTTTGGTGAATATGCTGATTGCTCCAGGCCAACATTCACTGGCTGAATTGATTGGGTTGATCGATCGAGGTTTGATCGTCGATCAAGTTTTAGGCGGTGGTGCCGGAATTTCGGGGGAGTTTTCGATCAATGTCGATTTAGGCTACTTAGTGCAGCGCGGTGAGGTAATTGGTCGCGTTAAAGATACGATGGTCAGCGGCAATGTTTACAGTGCTCTCAAAAATATTGTGGCGCTGGGTAATGATGCTGACTGGAATGGCCCCTGTTATACGCCTTCCATCTTAGTAGAAGGTTTATCGGTTACTAGTCGTGATTAGCGTTAAATACTCCAGGCTACGGGTTAGAATTGAAAGCTTAAATTATTTTTAGTATTTATACTTATTGAAACCGTGAAAGTATCTGTTTATCACACTCCTGAACTAACCCCTACGAATCACACACCAGACTGTGCGATCGCCATTGACGTGTTACGAGCGACTACGACCATGGTGACGGCCTTAGCAGCTGGAGCCGAAGCGATCGAAGCCTTTCTCGATATGGATACGCTCATGGCCAAAAGCGAGAGCTGGCCAGCGGCTAAGCGATTGCGGGGTGGCGAACGGGGTGGCTCCAAAGTTGAGGGATGTGATTTAGGGAACTCGCCATTGGACTGTACGCCAGCGGTGGTCGGTGGTAAGCGATTATTTATCAGTACTACCAACGGCACCCGCACCCTACAACGTGTTGCTGGTGCGAAGACCGTTTTAGCCGCTGCCCTGATCAACCGCGCCGCCGTGGTTAATTACTTGCTGCAGCTGCAGCCGGAGACCGTTTGGATTGTGGGTTCTGGCTGGGAAGGCAGTTATGCCTTAGAAGATACCGTTTGTGCGGGTGCAATCGCTCACAGCTTGCAAGAAAAACTCCAGAGCAAGGAGTTAAAAGATTTTGCCGGTAACGATGAAACGGTAGCCGCTATTAGTTTGTACCAGCAATGGCAAAATGACTTAGTGGGATTACTACGACTAGCTAGTCATGGCCAGCGCCTGCTCCGTCTCGATTGTGATACCGACATTCAATACTGCGCGGCGCTGGATAATGTCACGGCAATTCCGATCAGAACCGAACCGGGCATATTTAAAGCTCAGCCTAATCAGCCTTAGGCGTAATCAAATAGCGGTAAGCAAAGGATATACCAACTGCCACTACCGCCAAAGTAATCAACGAAGTTACTAACTGAAAAACAGTCTTGAGCAAAATTAGGCCACCAATGGCACCACCGGCAATCACAGCTAGCTTGCCGCTGGCCGGAACTTGCTCAAACCAATTACGAGTTTGGAATAAACGTTCCTGCCAAGCTGCCGGACTGAAAGTATCGGCATCGATCTTGGGTAGAACTTCTGGAATACGGCTATTTTCAGCGGCGGCATCCACCTCAATTTTGAGATTTTTGAGTTTCTGCTGCCATTCTTGCTGCTGGGAATTACTCATGGTTAAAAGTTGAAAATTACAAGAGGGTGATTAAAATGTTGAAAAATTAGCCTTCTACTTCCACGGCGGCGATATCGATCGTATTGGGTAGCGAGATGCGCACAACCTGACCATTCTCGACCTTGAGAGCTTCACCACAGCTCGGGCAATCTAACCCCGTTCCATTTAGCCCTGTTAGCTCAAAACTACACACCGGACAGGTATCTTGCACAATGTTCTGTTTTGACCACCAAGCAAAGCCTAAAATTCCAATCACTGGCACGAGTATTACTAACCCCACCAGAAACAAAGCCGATTTGACTAGCCAACCTAAGCCCAAACTGCCAAGGAGCAAGGCAACCAAGATAATGTTGAGTAAGGGTTTTAACCCTGCTAAATTAAGCTGCCAGATTTTTGGACTGTTATACGTCACAACGCCTCCTTATTACCTTGACTCTTATTTTAGCGCGATCGACATCTTCCTAAGAAAAAGTCAGCCAGTAATACACTAGCTGACTCTCAAAAATATCAAAACTATTTCGAGGTACAACATCACCAGACCCAATTTCTAGGGAATGAATGGTGTAGTATCCAAATTAAAATAGACCTAAAGTTAGAGATTTGTCGATCGGCAGTGCGGCACCAATACCTAAGTAAATAGTGAACACTGTCCCAAAAAGAAATACAGCCATCGCAAGGGGGCGACGGAAAGGATTTTGAAACTTGTTGACGTTTTCGACAAAAGGTACGATCAACAAGCCCAAAGGAATACCAGACATGGCAGCTATTCCTAACAATTTGTTAGGTAATACCCGCAGCATTTGGAATGCTGGCCACAGATACCACTCTGGCAAAATTTCTAGAGGGGTAGCAAAGGGGTTAGCTGGTTCGCCTTGCACCGCAGGGTCGAGGACAGCCAAAGCGACACAACAGCCGATCGTTCCCAGCATTACTACTGGGAAAATGTACAGCAGGTCATTCGGCCAAGCTGGTTCACCATAGTAGTTGTGTCCCATGCCCTCGGCTAGTTTGGCACGCAAACTAGGATCCGATAAATCTGGCTTTTTAATTGTTGCCATAGGTTTTCTACTCTTTTTTCTTCAAAAGTGGTTGGAGTTTACAATGGACCGCTGATGCCTTGCTTCCGAATCATTAGGAAGTGCAGCAACATGAAAACAGCAATGAACCAAGGCAAGACAAAAGTATGCAAGCTATAGTAGCGAGTCAGAGTTGCTTGACCAACGCTAGAACCACCCCGCAGTAGGTCGGCCATCGCTACGCCCACTACCGGAATAGCTTCAGGCACACCAGATACAATTTTGACTGCCCAGTAACCAATTTGATCCCAAGGTAGGGAGTAACCAGTTACTCCGAAGCTGACCGTGATCACGGCCAAGATTACGCCAGTAATCCAGGTTAACTCGCGGGGTTTTTTGAAGCCACCAGTTAAGTACACCCGGAAAGTGTGCAAGATCATCATCAGTACCATCATGCTGGCGCTCCACCGATGGATCGATCGCAGCAGCCAACCGAAGTTGACCTGAGTCATGATGAACTGCACAGAATTAAAAGCTTCGGCCACAGTGGGGCTGTAGTAAAAAGTCATGGCGAAGCCGGTAGCAAACTGAATGATAAAACACATCAGTGTGATACCGCCTAAGCAGTAGAAAATATTTACGTGTGGAGGAACGTACTTACTAGAAATGTCATCCGAGATGGCTTCCACTTCTAGACGTTCGTTAAACCATTGGTAGGTTTTACTGTTAGTAACCTGCTTGGTGAACATGAAGTGATTAGTTTTT
>JAYUSR010000120.1:0-18318 GCA_043755575.1 Synechococcales cyanobacterium | reverse complement strand
AGCCCCCTGTGAAGATAGCTCACTGCCAGGCTTAATATTGAGAAGAGAAAGAGACTTAGTTCCAATACGGACTGAGTCTCTTTTTTGTTAGGTGGGTTTAGCTGGGATATATGTTAATCGATAGTCCTTCAAACCAACTACGAGCAAAATCCGTCCAATCTGAGGGCACTATTTCCCAAAATAATTTGAATCTTTCTGACATCATATTTTGGTTGTAGATAGCTCGATTAGCTGGCTCGGTTATTTTTGGTGGTTCTCCCAGCTGTGCCTTGACTGGGGGATGGGTGTTAAACCAAATTGTGCGCACGGCTTCGATCGAAGGGGCTGAGTCTTGCAGAATTTCTAGTAACTGAAGATGTGAAGATGAAGGCTGATCAGAGGGTGCTTCAGAAGCTATGACCTCAGGCTGTGACGTGGCTGCAGAATTATCAGGAGCTGAAACCCGCATTTTTTCTAAAATTAGCTTCATTGAGGCTACACCAGCCTGACGGCGTTGCGCCCCAAACTCTGCTAAACACTCAATAGGCTTAGGTGTGTAATCTTGAGAAATTGGCTGTGGCAGATGATCTTGGAGATCGGATTTTTCAGCGATTTCAGGAGAAGTTTCAAGGGTGTGTAATGCCTCTCTGGGAGGGGTTTCCAGCAGTTTTTGCCAGACTTCAAGATATTCAGATTTATAGAGAGTATCATTGCTGAACCTTGTACCGACGTTTGGCAACTCTGTGGCTTTTTCTCGGATTTTGGCGAACAATGCTGTGACTGTTTTAAAGCTTTCTTGGATATTTTTAACTACTCGTTTCAGCGTTTTCAGAGTTGTTTCTGCTTTCTCTTCGTTTTTGTTTTGCTTTACTTCGGCAGAGGCTTCAATCGAGCTGGCTTTGCCACCGTAAGGATAGTAATGACTACTCTCGACCCATTTTTGCCATTCTGCGGCTTTCCGCTCCATTTCATTTTGGTGTCCGCAGTAATCTCGGTATCCAGGCAGCTCTTCCATCGTTTGTTCTAGCCAATTTCTCAGATTCTCACCTTCATGGCGTAAAAAGATATACCCGTATTTCACGACTTCTTGCATTAGCTCGTTGGTTTGGCCTGTTGCTGTAAAACCACGCTCCATGCGGTCTTCCATTGATTCTTTGAATTTTTGGGCGGTGCCGCGTGCAGTGGGCGTGTATTTTTTATTCTTATTGGCTTCGTATAGTCGATCGTACGCTGCTTGCATGGCAGCTTTCAGGATTTCCATATCCTGTTCTTCGCAGTTTTCTTTAATAATTTCGACGAGATGATCGAGACTGTTGAGTCGTTCTTCTATGTCGTGGCCAATGCCGATGTAGGCTCCACCTCTTTGCAGGGGTAATCGGAATGCTTGTTGCAACGTGATGTTGTTAGGATCAGGATCGTAAGGTTTGATGCGGGGACTGAGTTCTAGCTGTCCGTTTTTGAAGTTGTATCCGGCATCGATGAGAGCATATTCGACAGCGGCTCCTAGGTGTAGGGATTTTACTAGCTCGGGTAGGAAGGCGCGGATGTGGATGCCGCCTTGGTCACTAGAGTAAAAAAGCCTGGTTTCTAGTCCTATTTCTAGCAGTATAGTGCGGATTTTTTCGATCTCTGTCCAGTTTTCACTGTTTTCACTGAGGTGAGGATGGTATTCGCTGCCTAAATCGATATCAATAACTAACTGGTTGGATTGGGAGCCGGGACGGACTCCGACCAGCTCGTCTTCGTCTCTCCAGGCTTTGACTAATTCGTCGAGACCGATATATGTGTACGCACACCAATAGATTTTCTGATCGTAGTCGGCTCGAATCGGTCTATGCCGATATTCGGCAAAATAGTCTCGGAGGAACTCTGCCGATGCAGCAGTAATCGGTTGGAGGTTTTTATTATTACCAGTGGTGGTTTCGGAGTCTTGGAAAGTAGATCGAGCAAATGCTATCATTTAGTCATCCCCTGCTCGTTACAGGTGATAAAGGTTTATGTCTTTGCCTGACGCAAATCAGGTATTTGACGGAATGCTCTCGTGTTTTTCAGCACGGGGGCATTTGCCATTAATTGTAGTGTTATCAGGGGACAACCCGCAAATCAGTTTTTATTGTATCTCTACATATTTCAACAAATTCTCGCACTTTTTCATCATCATGTTCAGCCATTGCTTGGAGCCAGAGAGTAGCATTTGAGTCGTTTTGCCAACCATTAGTAATACCTTCTATGACCCCGTATAGAAGGTCTCTATTATTGTCGTGCTCAACAAGATTCTGGAGCCAGAACAAAATTTCTGGATCACCTTGCCAATTTTCGGTGATAGCTTCTATCACAGCCGAGCGCAGATCTGCATCATCATTTTCTACAGCAGCAATCTTCTTGAGCCAGTAAATGATGTCTGGGTCATCTTTCCAACCTTCAGCAATGGCGTGTATCGCAGTCGATCTAATATCGCGATATTCATGATAAGCCAAATCTTTCAGCCAAGATAAGTCATATGAATTAAATTTCCAGACTCTGGCGATAGCCTCTAATGCTGCACTCTTGAGACCCCAGTCTTCACTATTATGAGCGTGATTTCTCAGCCAGGGCAGAGTATTTGGGTCATCCTTCCATTTGGATATGAAGTTCACTGCTATTAATTGAACATAACTATTATCATCAGATTCAGCAAACTCCTTAAGCCAAGACAATAAGTCTTGATTTTTGTCCCAGTCAGCAATGACATCTAATACCGTACATCGCACACTCCAATGTTTATCGTTTTTAGCAATATCTTTAAGGATAATTAAAGCTTCTAGCCTATCTTCCCAGTTAGCAATGGCTTCTACTGCCGAACATCGAACATCCTCATCAGCATGAGATGCCTTTTTTTTGAGTTTTTGAAGTTCTTTAACTTTTACTCGCGTCATACTAACTCAGAATCGATATCTTGCTTAATTCTAATGAATGCAGTCAACAAGATGCACTCACTTTGCTAAATCAACTAAAGCATTAGGGTATTTTTTCATTCCCTGTCGAGCAGCATTGATTTTCTTCTCAAAATTAGGGTCATGGACTGAGATCTCGTACCCCGCAGGAGTCTTTGTCGCAAAGGGGCGATCGCCATCCTCAACATTCATGCTAGCTGCCATTTCCTCTGGAATAATAATATTTAGTGAATTACCTAGCTTTTTAATCCTCAGAAGCATAGTCTTTCCTTTTTGAAGTGCTTTTAGATATATATTACTACTGCCTTATTTTCTTGCTAACGGTTGTCTTTGAGAATGAAGCTAGTGGAAAACAACAAAACCAAAAATCAGGAATAAAAAATTCTTAATAACCTTTATCGAAATGATACTCTTGTCGAAAGTATTTCAAATGAGTTTCGAGAATTTATGCTGATCGGTTATGCACGGGTTTCTACTAAAGACCAAAATTTAGAGCTACAGACAAATGCACTGTTTGCAGCAGGCTGCAAAAAAATCTTTGATGATAAGCAGAGTGGAAGTAGGTCGGAGCGTCCGGGTTTAGCTAAGGCTCTAGAAATGCTGCGGGAAGATGACACATTGGTGGTTTGGAAGCTCGATCGATTAGGGCGTAGTGTCCGGCAAATCGTGAATTTGGTAGAGGAATTGAAAGAAATGGGGGTGAACTTTAAGAGCTTGACGGATTCGATCGATACCAGTACTCCTGCTGGTCGCTTCTTTTTTCATGTGATGGCTAGTCTGGCGGAAATGGAGCGAGATCTCACTATAGAAAGAACTCGCGCTGGCTTAGAGGCGGCTCGGCAGCTGGGGCGCGTGGGTGGGCGCAAGAGAAAGATGACAGACAGTAAGCTGGAATCCGCTCGAAAGTTACTAGCTAGTGGGGTGGCTCCGAAGGATGTCGCTAAGAATTTGGGAGTATCGATTCCGACGCTGTATCGCTGGCTCCCTGCTTCAGCCTCTTCTTGAAAAATATTTAATAGTATTAAAGGTTAAATATTTTATGGTATTAAGCCATTAGCCTTTAATGTGATAGATTCCAGGGAGCTAATCAGCTGGCCTACAATGTTTTTCACGCTTTTAAAATTATGAGTATTGCCCCGAAATGGCGGATTTTCGCCTTGACCTTGCCGCTGACCATTTTGTTTGCGCTGGCAAAATTGCTGTTTCATCAGCGGGGTTGGGAGCTATGGACATTCAATGCGCTGACTAGTTCTTTGTTTGGGGCGGCGACTTTTATTATTGCGTTTCAGTTGAATGGGACGCTGAGTGACTATCGATCGAGTGACAGCCTTTTAACCCAGTTTTGTGTATCGATCGAATCAATCCAAGACAGTAATTTGCTGACAGCGAAAACTCATCCAGATTACGACCCACAGTTATTGCGTCAATCTTTGCTGTCATTAACTGAGGATTTACGGGATGTTTTGCAGGCAGAGCAAACATTTCAGCCGCTAATGATGAAAGTAACTGATTTACATCTGTTATTTGCCGGTGCAGAGAAGTATGCCTCGAATATGAGTCTAATGCAGACGGAGCAGGGTAAGATTCGCGGGATTTTGATGCAAATCAAGGGGGTTAGAGATTCTGATTTTATTCAGCCTGCTTATGCGATTCTGGAGTTATTTACGATCGCTTCTACCTTTGCTTTGTTATTGATTGGTAGCGAAGAGATCACTGAAAGCATTGTGGTGTCTAGTCTGATGTTTGTGGTCTTCTTGTATTTGCTGCTGCTGATTAAGGATTTGGATAACCCATTTCAATACGGCGGGTTTTCGAGTGTGGATTCTTCTTTGAGGGTTCTGGATGAATCGATCGATCGGCTGGGTGAATTCAATAATTCAGACAAATGAAATTAAACTGGCTCCATATTAGGTTTCCTTTTACTGGAAATGGCTGTCACGTTTTTGCTATTCATAGTTTCCTCCCAACTTTTTACGGAACCTTTCCATATAAAATTTGGATTGAAACGATAGTGCCATCTGCGTGCATCAGAATTACTGCGAACTTTTTGAATTATATCGACCCCAACCAACTTCTTGATCGATTTACTCAGATTAGGTTTTTTCATCTTTAGCTCTTCGCACAGCTGATCTAGACTCACGTTGATATGATTTTCCCAGCCAGTATGAGTAATCATTGCAAACATCACGCGGTAGTCTACTCCTGTCAACTCAAGTTCATAGAAAACGAGATAGCGAGTTAAGTCCTTAAATAAATAGCGAAATTCCATTTCGTTAAAAAAGATTTTTTATTAATTATTTTAATATTAATATATGACCAGCCTGTCGTGAGATAAATGAGGTTTATTTACTCAGCGTTATCATTCCACTTTCTCTGCATCTGGACTACAGTACTAGCCTTGCCATGAGTTCCATAGTAGGGATTGATAGTGTAAGTAGCCGTCTGGCCAATTTTTCTTTCCGAACGAATAATTCCAACTTCTTTTAGAATTTTAATAGCTCTAGCAACACATGATTGACTCATACCAATGACTTGACCAATATCTCCTTGAGAAATTTGAACTGAATCGTCATAATTTATTTTGGACGACAAAAAAAGCAGTACTCGGCTCCGCCAATTTTTTTGTTTTTAGCTAACTGTTCAGCCACAGACTGGCTCAACATAAACCAGGTTTTGAAATTATTACTCATCTATGTTGAAGGGCTATATCAAACATTAATGAACTGTCTCTAGCTTAGATTGCCGCTTGCTGGGAATCGTTATAACTTTATCGCTATTCATGGCTTCTTCCCAGCTTTTTACTGACCCTTTCCACAAAAAATGTGGGTTAAATCGATAGTGCCATCTCCGAGCGTCAGTCTTACCAGGAACTTTTTCAATTATGTTAGCGCTAACTAATTTCTTAATTGAAGTACTAACATGTGGCTTCTTCATCCCTATTTCTTCACTTAATGTCTCTAGAGTCACATCAATGCGGTTTTCCCAACCAACGTGATTTATCAAAGCAAACATAACACGATGATCTGCTCCCGTCAGCTGAAGATCACGGGAAAGGAGATATCTTGTTAAATCATTAAACAGAAAGTGAAATTCCATTCCTTTGGGAAAAGGTTTTTTGCGAGCTATTCCTATTGTAGTGTAGGACTCACCTGTATTAGGGTCAACAAGCTTCATGAGTAGTAGATGCCAGTTTTAGAAATTACATAATGATTGTATCAATATTACATTCTAAGGTAACTATCTGTCGGCTGTAAATCGCTCTGGGTACAGGGTTGAAGAATTCCCCTTATATGGTTATTAAGAACAGCCATGAATTGCCTGTATGCTTTGACAGCAAACGGTTTCAGGCGTTTTAATTTTCATTAATCCTACAGTATTTCGATTCCTTATAATGGCCAGGTAGGCTACCCCACATAGCTTTTAGCTAAGTTTATACATCGTGCTGAGTTACCGCCAGTCTTGTCTCGACCTGCTTTAACGGATGGTGAGCCGGAGCGAAACGACCGAAACGAGACGATGCAACATCTATCGACGCTCCAGGCTGCACAATCCTAGCAGGTCGGACAAGACCAAGCCCTACGGGTGGCTGGATGAGCCTCCGCTCTCGCCCTCACTCGACGATACGAGGACGCATTGTTATTCCTCGTCGTCTGCTAGAATCGAATCTCAGCTTCCTGGAACCAATCAACCATGCCAGCTCGGTTACTCATCAAATCTGAAGACTGCTCGCCGCTGGGTCGGCTCATCTTGCAATACATCGAAGAAAGCGGCCTCAGCATGAACCGATTGGCCGAAATGTCTGGCATTCCTCAGCCGCGTTTGCGCGGTGCTTGCTTCAAAGGCACCTGCCCCACCCCCGAAACCCTACGCAAGATGGCGCGGGTAATGGGTAAACATCATTTAGAGCTGTACACGCTGGCCTACGAAGGACGGATTGATAAATTACCAGAAGATGCCAATGATAATTCTTTAGATCTGTTGATGCGAGAACTGTTTGAGACAGCGCGAGAAATGGGCTTGTCGGCTCCGCAAAGCAGGCCATCCAAAGCTAAGCTGAAAAAGGCTCTAATGGAACTGGGCTTTACAGTGGCAGACGATCGCGTGGGTTAGTTATTTATTTATTCATCGATTGCAAACCTGGATCTAAAACTGCCATATTTCAGCCAGTAATTCTTGAGGTCTGGCCAGGGTGTATAGATACTGGCACGGGCTTGATAGAGATAGACTTGGCGATGGTCGCCCATCCAAATTTTATCGGTTGGTTCTACCGAAATGAGGGTGCCGCCCAAAACATCGACACATTCTGTGAAACGTTCGATCGCACTATAATCGACGGTTTCAAACACAAAGAAATTCCCTGAGCAGATTAGGTGTCGGCTCCGAATCCAGCATTGCATCTTCTTTTGGGCGTTGAGGGGGAGCAGCATACATCAGCTGGGGGTATTGCTGATGGGGGGGACTTCATGGGCGAAGCTTTCGCGTTTCTCAAAGCGTAGTGGTCCAAACTCTGAACCCCATTGCTGTTCGTGGGTTTTTAGATCCAATCCTTTATCGAGGCTGACCCAAGTACTGGCGGTGACTTCGACCATGCTGTCTAAATATGTCTGACAGCCATTTTTCTCAATTAGACAATTTTTTCCTTCGACTGCACCACGAAACATTTCACCATCACGAGTGAAAACCATCGAGCAGTTCTGACGACGTTCGATGCCTGCTGGGCGGATAGTTTTGAGGATACTGGGTTCGCGCGAGGCTCCGGCGTAAAGATAGGCATCCTGGAGGCTGTAGTTCTCGATATAAACGCGATCGCCTTGATCGACTAACCGATGAATTCCTTGCCGATAGGGACTCCAGAGATCGTAGTCGTAGACTTGCTCGGAATACATGCCAATTGCCCCAAAAAACTCGTAGGGTAGTGGCCGAAATAAAACATGGATGTGAGCGAAGTCTTTAGGGTTATCGAAGCACTGTTTGGCGTTGCTGAAGTCGCCAGCCATCCATTGCGCGAGAGTCACTAGGCCGCTGGTGTCCGAAACAGATAGTGAAGTATTCATCTGCGGGCACTTTAGTAGTTATGGTTTGGGGGCTTCTTGGCGAATCTCGGAAGCAAACGAAGCAGTTACAACCCCAGTGCCGGTGCTGGTTTTAATCAGTGAAACCCGGCAGCGAACGTTGGGGTTTACAAACCAAATTTTTTCTTCAGCCGCCGCTCGATCGTATTCTGTGACTAGGACAAAGGTTTCATCTTCAGTCAGGTAATAGTAACCGGCTGCGGCCATTTCTTCGGCGTAGCCTTGGTCGCGCAGGAGTTTGCCATGCTGCGACCTATCGACATCGGGCACCGGCACCAAAATACAGGTGCCTTTAGTGATCTTGTCGTCCCAATCGGTTTCCCCTTCCCAAGTCATCCGAAAAGGCGCGACGATCGAGCTTGGATCGGTATTGTAATCTTTGCAGAGCGATACTACTGCTGGATCATCGAGGGGCAAAGCCACGATATCAATCGTGGACTGAATTGCTTCAAAATGACTAAACGCCAGATGGTGAGCGCTCCGCTGCGATTTCCAACAGCCGATTGACTGAGCTACAAACTCCTGAATGTCCATGGACTATCTTTTCTTTTTCTTATTGCCAGTTTCGCCTTGGTCTTTAGCAGACTCTTCGGCACGGCCATGGTTAGTAGGTACAGCAATTTGGTCAGCACTAACAGCGTGCATAAAGACCTCAGTCACCCGGCCACCCTGGCGATGGATATTTTGCATGGTCTGAGACAATCGATCGTAAGGTACCGATCGAGTTTGATGAGCCAAACGCATGGATGACTGACCACCAGTGTAGGTGATGCTGACCATCCGGCTGTTGTAGCTAGACATATTGCCGAGGTTAGAAGTAATGCTCGTAGTTGCCATAGAACAAAAATCTCAATGTGGTAAAAATCAGGTCTTATATTTGTGGATGCAGGGTGAGAAATACTCACCCTGATTGCTGCTAGATTTCAGTAATACTGATAATTTTGCCGCTGGTGCGATTAATCCGCTGAATTTGCGGAGTCATCTTGGTAGCCGAAACAATATATTCGGTGTTGCTAATCCGGCGGGGACCGTCGAATTTGGAACCAGATACCACGATTTTGAACCGTTTTTCGGTACCAGAGCCAATGACAGTGGCAGTAGCAGCTTTGATCTTATTGGCAGTGTTGCCAGCAATCGCGCCCACTAATTGGGAAGCTTTAACGGCACTATCAATTTGAGCTGGGCCGCGATCGAGCACAAACATTCGGTTGTAACCAACTTGTTTAGCGTTGGTGGCGCTGGCTTTTCCCAAATAGTAAGGAACAGTATTCTCACCAAAAGCGTTGAGATACTCATCGCTATCGATGTAAGAATCAATTTCCGCGTCGTAGCCTTCTGCTACGCAGCGAACGATGTGCGCGGATACTTCTTTTTGATCTTGAGGAGCGCGACCAAGAAGGTGTAGAAAATTGAGTTCTACAAATCGGTAAGGAGCACAAGATTCGAAATAACGAGCGCGGTAAAAATCAGACTTAGCGACGGTACGGACAAAATCCCGAACGGATAAGTCACCATTACATAGCTGTGATTCAGCAGCTACTAGGCGTTCACTATCCATCACATGAGGATTGCCCAAAACTTGCTTGTAAACTGCCCGAATTACGATTTGAGCATCTTCAGAACTGCTGGTTGGCCAGAGTTCTAGCGCTGTGGAGGATGACATAAAAAAATCTACTCCTAAATAAAGTTGTATGAATATTGCCGCTATTTTTGTGGCGGCGGATGGCTACTAGTCGCGATATGACTGAGCTGCAAAGCATTAATCGCCAAGTAATAACTACCTAGCGATCGATGCCTGGGGTTGCCAGTTAAACGGCAGTGATACTAGCAATCACGCCACCTTGTTGGTGGATGCGCTGGTATTCTTGGGAGAGTTTTTCGTAAGGTACCAAGAAAACTTGGTTGCTGCGCCGAAATTTGGAAACACGATTGACAGCATTCGCTCGAATGCTGGTAACTTCAATGCGGTAAACCTTACCACCCGAGCTAGCATCCACACCTTGGCGAGAGCGAGAAGTTACAGAAGTATCGCGGAAAGTAGCGCCAGCACTGCCGGGAGAAATCACTGCTGTGGCCGTTTGGTTAATTGTCAAAGCATTCAGTTTGGGTGATTTGCCAGACAAATCGCCTTTTAAGCTGCTGCTAGAAGCACCACGCACTATTTGAAACAGGTGAGTAAACTGCACCATGGTTTCGCAAGCTTCAGTTTTGTAGCCGCGAATAAAGGGCACAAAGTTCTCGCTAAAAGTGCTTTGATATTCGTCACTATCTAGGTACGAATCAATTTCAGCGTCATATCCGGCGGTATCGAGGATAGTGCTGTGCATCCGCATTTCTTCGAGGTCACGGGGAGCGCGGCCTAAGAGATGACGGAAATTGAGTTCGATCGATCGATAGCGAGCACAACTAGTAAAGAAGCGCGACTGATACAGGTCAGATTTAGCAACTGCCCGCACAAACTCGCGCACACTAAATTCACCTAATTTGAACTGCGATTCCGCCACGGTCAGCCGTTCGCTTTCCATAACGTAAGCATTTCCTAATACCTGTCGGTAGACAGCACGAATGATAGACTCGGCTTCTTCGCCGGATCTACCTGGTACCCACTCTAGGGGAGGGGTTTCGTCAAACAGGCTAACCCCCAATCGGGAAGCTGGTCCAAAAGCCATTAACGACATCTCCTGGTTTAAGACAGAATTTTTATGGTTTTTCAAGATAAAGAAATACTAAAATTTCTCCATCAAAATAAAATTAGAACTTCATATCAGTGCAAAGTGTCCAGCTCTTAAGGAGGATGGATCTTCGCACGGCTACGCCGTTTATACGGTTTCTTATAATCAATCTTCTTATATGGTTGCGGTCTGAGATATGAAGATTTAAGAATCTTAACGTCCGAGATCGATTATTTGGTGTCAATTGACCCAGATTACCGGAAGAAAATATCCAGTTTCGATCACTCCAGCAAAAAGCCGAGGACCATCAGAATGATCCTCGGCTTTAAATATCGAGATAAAGCTGTTTACCCAAGACAACTTTGGGGCTTAGTGGCGAGTGCCAAAAGTACCAAAGCTAATGCCAGCATTAGCAGAACCAAAAGGACCGCTTTGGGCAGCATTTGTACCAGTGCTAGCAGTTGAAGCACCATCACCATTGTTGCTAGCTCCTACATTTGCACCAGCACTGGCACCACCACTACCAAAGAAGACATCAGCGCTACCGCCGCCGCCACCAGCAAGACCATTACCAGTAGTACCACCACCACCAGTTGTGACGTGAGCCCCAGTATTTGAGGCACCAGAGTTAGCAGCAGAACCAGCGAAGGTTCCATGGTTTCCAGTCGTAGCTGCTGTAGTTCCACCTTGAGCAGCAGTTCCGCCGAAAGTAGTACCTGTAGCTGTACCACCACCTTGGGAAGAAACAGTATCTGCTCTGGTGATAGCAACGTTAGAGAAAGTAGTAGCAGCTAAAGTAACGCTGGCTAGTCCTAAAAGAAATAGATTTTTAGACATGATGTAGACTCCCCAGTATTTTTTTATTCAGCGATTTTTAAAGACTACAAATTTTTGATAGTTAATTCAGAAAATTAAGATTTAATTGAAACTTTAAAATCTTAGCTTTAGCTATTTAGTGATTAACTGCATGGTTAGGTTTGTGTCTTCTGTGTTCGTGACTATTACTACAGATTGCTTTAGTGCTTTTCCAGAAACCTTGCTGCAAGAAGTTGATTTTAATTACATGCAAATCCTGAGAATCTATTATGGAAGCGTATCAGAGCAAATATTAAACTGCGTTAAATATATCTGAAAGCCAGGAAATTTGATAGTTGGATTTGCTTATTTAATTGATTAATTTACCAGAGGAACATTTTTATTGGATTTATAAGTATTTGTTTTGTCTCAGTTAATCCGACATAAAAATCCTTTACTAAAGCCAGTTCTTACGGCATCTATACTCTATCAATAAACTCGAAGACTTACAAAATAATCTTCGAGTTTATTAATAAGCTAGAGTTAGATTTTCGGAAAATTGTAGATGCTTAAGGACGAGTACCAAAAGTACCAAATTTGAAACCACCATTAGCAGTACCAATGGAACCATTTTGGGTGGAACCCGAACCACTGCTAGCAGTCGAAGCTCCGCTACTATTGTTTCCAGCCCCGGTGCCGACAGAACCATTAGAACCAGAAGGACTAACAAAAATGTTGGCGTTACCACCACCACTGGCAGCTAGACCATTACCCGTACTGGCGTTGCCACTGGTTGAGATATGAGCAGAATAAGGCGTAGCACTGGCACTGGAAGCAGAACTTGCAGAAGAGCCATTTTGACCACTAGCGGTAGATATAGTGCCTCCTCCAGCAGAAGTGCCGCCAAGAGTACTGCCATTGGTGGCACCACCACCATTGACACTGGCAAAATCTGCTTTGCTGCTAGCAACGTTGGAGAAAGTGGCGGCGGCAAAGGTAACGCTTACTAAGCTTAGAAAAAATAAGTTTCTAGACACGATGTAGATTCCCCGGTATATTCAACGACATTTTAGACAGCAAGCCTTGGACAATTCATTAAAATAAAATTTGATTAGCACTTCAAATCTTATTTTTTAATAGCCGTTTATATTGTGGAGTTTGCTTGTAAGTAGGTGTGCCTAATTAAACTTAAGATAGGCTTTAGTCTGGACAAGGGTTTCAGGCCAATTCATCTTATATTTAATTGAGCCTTGCTACTTAGCATGTTTGTGTTATTTACTACAGATTACTTTTTGATTTTCCAGAAATTTTTTCAAGAAAAATTGACTCGTACTGTCGTATGACCTTAAGAGTACTTTGCTGTAAGCTTTCAAGAGAATATTAGGTTAATTGAAATATATCTGAAAACCAAAAATTCGATAGCTAAATTTAGCTATTTAATCAATTTTTCTACTCGAAAAATATTTTCAGATGGTTTATCAGCAATCATCTTATCCCAGTCGATCGAACGTAAGAATTCTGCACTAGAGCTAGTTTCCACGACATCTACACCCCAGTTACCAGGTTGCAAAGCAGCGGGCGAATCGCTAGTAGGTGGTGTGGTTTTCAGGCCGCCCAGAATCAGGATTTCTAATTTGCCTTGGGGCTGGCGCTGACTGGCTAAAGCTTGGGCACACATTTCACCGACCTGCTGTGGATTGAATACATCCTTGGGAAATAACACCTCCACAATCCAATGGGGGTTGTCTAATATTTGGCAGTGGATTTGGTCGTCCAGATTTTTGGTGAATATGGCAGTGAACTCGGCACGGCTAAGAGCAGGCAACACATCTGGAGAGATGTTGAAGTTATGGGAAAGTAGCATCCGGCTCAGGTTAGTTTCAGTCACGGGATTAATGGTGATAATAGTTGCTAGCTTATGGACGGGGGAATTCCCTTCTGTCTAGTTAATTTTAGAGAAATCTGTCGATCACTCCAACAAAAATTCGAGGATCATTTTGCTGATCCTCGAATTTATTATCAAGCTAGAGTTGTTTCTCAGTAAAAACTATAGATATTTAGGGACGGGTTCCAGAAGTACCAAAGCCAATCCCAGCATTAGCAGCACCAAAGGGACCACCCTGGCTAGCACCGGTGCCAGTAGTGGCCGTTGAAGCACCAGTACCATTATTAGTAGTTCCGACATTTGCACCAGCACTGGAACCAGCGGTACCAACTGAGATATTGGCGTTGCCGCCACCGCCACCAGAGAGGCCATTCCCAGTGTTACCACCACCACCGGTGGTTATGCTAGCAGCGCCATTTGAGGCACTAGCATTGGCCGCAGAACCTGCAAAAGAACTATTTGTACCAGTAGTCGCAGCAGTAGTACCACCCTGAGCAGAAGTTCCTCCAAAAGTGGTGCCAGTAGCTGTACCACTACCATTAGAAGAAACAGTATCTGCTTTGCTGCTAGCTAAATTGGTTAAAGTAGTGGCTGCAAAAGTGATGCTTACTAAGCCGATAAGAAATAAATTTTTAGACATAGTAGTAGATTCCTGATGGTATTTTTTTGTGATTTGATAACGTTACAGATTGCACTCTTTAAAAAATTTTAAAGAGTTAGGAGCCGAGGTAAAATTCTTAGGGAAATTTCTCAAATTACTTCGAGATTACGGAAACTGGCTCAAAGCATTGCCTTGACTTAATCCAATTTATTAAGGGTACAATACCGCTATGACTTTTAAGATGTCAGTAAGAAAAAGTGAGTTGTTTTTTGATTAAGTAATGTGAATATGTATGTTTTTGTGATTTTTTGAAATATTGAATGATGTCTATGAGCTGCAAAATTTTCAAAACAGATGGTTTGTAGAGTGTTTTTGAGTCTAGCTTTGAGAAGATTGATCGCTACGTAAACTTTCTCAGTCGATCGATCAACTTATCAAAATAAACTACCAATAATTTTTGCTGGGCTGGTTCCACCCGTTTTAAACTAGCGATTTTAATCCCTTCTAAGCCCACTATCATGGCTTCTAAGGGCACTTGCAATTCCTCATAAAGCAAGTTCATATAGTGCAGCCCTTCTCTGTTGGTATAGTCGGTTCTTTGACCAGCAATTCCATAGGTAATACAGCGTAAAAAATGCCAAAAATCGCGCCAGCAAGCATCCGCTCGCTCGGCTGGATACAAGCCACCCCCTGGTTCCAGAATGTTGGGGAAAGCCTGCAATACTCCAGCACGAGCTTCATTTACAATGTCTATTACCGAATCGCGCAGCAGAGCTACTACCGCCGTAAACTGCGATTGGCTGGGCACTAATTCGGTAATTTGTTGCAGTTCGGCATCGGTGAGATATAGTCGATCGTCATCGGCTTTTTGAAAAATTTGAATGGCAGCAGCCGGATGGCTATCTGGCCAAGTGGCAAAGCTAACGATCCGTGCTTTTTGGATCAGGGCTAAGATTTCGGCGCTAAGTTGGGGTTGAGCCATGATCGTTTTAGAGATTTCGAGTTTCCATCACCAACATTAAAGCAATCCAGTTACCAGCAGCATCATATTCACGAATCAAACGCTGTCTTTGGTTTGGTGTAATCAGCCAACCAATTTCCATGAAAAAAGCGGTGTTCGATCGAACACTCACCGGACAAGTGGAAAAAGCACCATCCGGCAGCAGCCAAGTCCGGTAATTCAAACCATCGCGTTCAAATTCTAGACTGGCTTCTTGCCTGGTTTCCATAAACACAGTTTCACTTTCAGCCCGTTGGGGCTTCAGAATGGTGGCTTGACCCTGCCAACTACCTACGAGGTCGTCTAGCAATAGCGGTGGGCGTTCGGGAGCATCGCTGCCTTGGCGCTGTTCGCGAATTAAGGTAAGTCGCAAAAATTCGCTGGCTTCATTAAAAATCTGCACAATGCGCAACCGGCGATCTTTAGCAGGTGACACCAGGCAAAACTCTGAGCCAAACCGACCGGGCATATTTGCGTCAGTACTACCCTCGGAAAAAGCCCCGGTCTCAAAAAATAAAGCGCCAGCGCCTGGAGCACTAAAATCCATCACCAGCTCTTTTGATGTTAATTCTGAGGAGCCAGCGATCGAATAAAAACGGGTTAGCACCAAATGAATTGTTTGATTGTTATTAAGGCCAGTCAAAGAAATATGGCTGGGGATATCTTCCAGAATTTCTCCGCTAGCTGCAATGAGCGTGAAAGAACCTTGCCACTCACCTAAATTTTGCAGGACACATTCCCATTGAGTCTTCATAATGCATTTACAGTAACTAAAGTGTGTTCTCAGTTTTTTCATGGATCTTCAGCAAATCGAAACCGACCTCCAAAATCCCGATTTTCAGTATCGAACCAAAGCCGTGTCGGCTCTGCGGGAGTACCCCCCAGAAGTGGCGGTGCCTCTTTTGAGCAAATATCTGAATGATCCAGAATTTTTAGTGCGATCGTTCATAGCTCGGGAACTAGGCTATCAAAAAAACTCCGAAGCGTTTGCGGCACTGTTGCAGTTGCTGGAGTTTGATAACACTCCCAATGTCCAGGCCGAAGCTGCTAATTCTTTGTCACTTTTTGGGCGGTTGGCTGCTTCTCACTTGCTTAAATCATTTTTAAAAGACAATCATTGGCTACTGCGGCGCAGCATCTTGGCAGGGATGATGGATATGGATTGCCCAGAGGAGCTATACGAAGCTTGTTCGATCGGACTAGCTGGTGATGACCTGACGGTGATGGCTGATGCTTTGGGTGGTCTGGCGAGTTTGGCTAGTTCGGTCTATCGATCGGACATCTTGGCCAAAATCCTGATCTGTAAAAACCACGAAAATGCTTATATCCGGATCCGGGTGGCTTATGCTCTCAAGCAATTCGATGAACCAGCAGCCCAGGAAGCCTTAGCCGCTCTCCGCCAAGATATTAACCATCGCGTAGTTGGTGCCACTATGGAAGATTTATTACCGTAGCTTCATATCATGAAAGGTGCTTATTCAGTAATAATCTTTACAGAAATCGATAGTTGATCTGCGGCAATCTAGTGGAATAACTAACTTGTTGTTTTATTTAGTGCGAGGAATGATTGCATGAGTAACGTCACCGCTAAAGGTCAAATGCTCTGGAAAAGAGAAGGTCTGGATGATTGTGTACTGCACTTGCGACATGGCAACTTAGAGCAGTGGGTACCCTATGAGTCTTTCCCGGAGTACGCTCTGCCCGACCCCCCAGAATTTTCTAAAGGCTACTCCACCTTTTTGTCGCTGATGCGGAAAGGCTGGACGACTATTCCCAGTTCCAGATATTAAAACTGTAAACTTTCCCCGGTAGTGCGCCGGGTGAAAGAGTTCCAAGTATCTAATACGGTAGCTGGCTGGCTAAGAAGGTACGATCGATGTTTTTCGCTCAGTCCCTGTATCTGATAAAAATCTGCTCCGGCAATGTCTTCTAGCGCATCAAATTCAACCCCGGTAAAATCTGCCGCCCGAAAATCTGCCCCCGCCACATTAGCGCCATTGAGTCCGGCTCCCCGTAGTGAGGCTCCAGTCAGATAAGCTTTCCGCAAATCTGATTGGCTCAATCTGGCTCTTTGCAAATTAGCGCCGGTGAGATCGGTACCACCTAAATAAGCACCCAACATCGCGGCTCCGGAGAGATCGATCGATCTCAAACTAGCCGTGTTTAGGGTGGCACCATTCAGATTTGCCCCTGGTCCGATCGCCCCCGTAGATTTGTAAACAAAGCCCTCTGGCCAAATAGTCGCTGCATCGTAGCGTGCCCCTTGCAGCTTGGCCTCAGTCAAATTAGCCCCACTCAGATTGGCTCCGGACAGATTGACACGGTACAAACAGGCGGCAGTGAAGTTGATGTTACTGAGGTTTGCTGCGCTGAAATTAGCACCCCGCAGATCCGCTTCACTGAAATCGGTACCGTTCAGGTGAGCGTTACTCAAGTTGATGCCAATCAGACTAGCGCGGTGCAACTGGGCATGGGATAAAGCAATGCCGTGCAAATCGAAACGATAGAGATCATGTCGATCGAGATTCCCCGTTTGCAGGTCTTCGATTAGTTCAGCCGAGATGGTAAGCATGGCGATCGGGGATTTTACTAATTTTGTTTACAATTGCTAATATCCATATTCAGTAAAGATTTTAGCCTTTTACTAAGCCTCTAAATCTCAGATCTTTGAGAATAATGTTGCTTTTTTGTAAAGTTTCCGTTACATTAATTTACATAAGCTTCACAAACAGAGTTTCCCACCATGACTTCCAAAACATTTACTGACAGTGACGGCAGAGAAAACGTATTCGCTCTAGAACCCAAAATGTATTTGGCAGAAGGCCCACAAGCTGGCTTTACCAAGTATGCAGAATTAATTAATGGTCGTCTAGCAATGATTGGTTTTGTGTCTCTGTTGGCAATGGAAGTATTAACAGGTCATGGCATCGTCGGCTTCATCGCTGGCTTGTAAGAATTTGAGCTAGGCAACGTGGAACTTGGCTAGCGCATCTGAGAAAGATTGCTTTTGGACTAAGCAATCAATCACGAGATAGAAACAACTAAAAAATTACCACAGGCAGTAAGGGTTGAAATCCTTACTGCTTATTTGTTTGACCTCTATGAAAACGCAATACTTACAGTAAATGAGAGCAATAATAAGGAAATTGTTAAGAACGCTTTACAATTCGTGAAATCCGCCCTAATCTAGGTACAGATACATCAAATAAATCGTTCTGCAAAGAACAAACTCGCAATCATAAACAAATGACAACTACTTTACAACGTACCGAGGCACCCAACGTTTGGGATCGCTTCTGTGGTTGGGTAACTTCTACCGACAACCGTGTTTACATCGGTTGGTTTGGAGTCGTAATGATCCCAACACTTCTTTCCGCTACT
>JAYUSR010000119.1:0-5504 GCA_043755575.1 Synechococcales cyanobacterium | reverse complement strand
ATCGAATAAATCTAAGTTGGTAATTGTGGGCATGATTTTAGGTAATTGATTAGGTAGATTTAAGTCCTCGATCGATGGATAACGGATCGAACTCAGGTTAAGATAACTGGAAAGTCTTCAGGTATATTCGGTATAAGCGTAGTGAGTAACATTCCCCCACTTGACCTCAAGCGGCAATACCAAATCATTGGTGCAGAAGTTGACGCAGCAGTACTGTCCGTATTGGCAGCTGGTGCTTATATTGGCGGGGCTAGAGTCCAGCAATTTGAGCAAGAATTTGCCAATTATATTGGTTCGGCCGAATCGGTGGGCTGCAATTCGGGGACGGACGCTCTCTACCTAGCCCTCAAAGTCTTGGGCATTGGCCCTGGCGACGAAGTAATTACTACGCCCTTCACCTTTATTGCTACCGCTGAAATGATTAGTGCAGTGGGTGCCAAACCAGTACTCGTAGATATTGATATCAACTCCTTCAATATTGATCTTGATCGGATTGAGCAAGCTATTACGCCCCAGACTAAAGCGATTATGCCAGTGCATTTGTTTGGGAATCCAGTGGATATGACAGCGCTGATGTCGATCGCGAATCAACGTCACCTCAAAGTTATCGAAGACTGTGCCCAATCAACTGGTGCTACCTGGGCTGGTCAACAGACCGGCAGTATTGGTCACATTGGTTGCTTTAGTTTCTTTCCCACCAAAAACTTGGGAGCCTGTGGCGATGGCGGTGCTGTGACCGTTAATGATCCAGCCCTGGCCGCTGACTTACGCATGTATCGCGAGCACGGCTCTCGGGTGCGCTACTACCATGAAGTAATCGGTGTTAATAGCCGCTTAGATGCTTTGCAAGCCGCCGTCTTGTCTATCAAGCTGAAATATTTGGATAGATGGAATGAGCAACGCGCTGTGGTAGCGAGACGTTACCAAGAATTACTTGCAAATGTTGCCGGAATTGCCATACCTCAATTTAGTAGCGGCGGTCAATCGGCTTGGAATCAGTACACGATCAGAATCTTAGGCACACCTGATCAGGGAGAAAGGCGGGATGCTGTTCGCTCTAAACTGCAAGCAGCCGGAGTAATGTCGATGATTTATTACCCATTGCCTTTGCATCTCCAACAGGTTTATCAGCCCTTAGGCCACCAAGCAGGAGATTTCCCAATCACCGAAGCTGTGAGTCATCAAGTACTGTCCCTCCCGATGTTTCCCGAACTAACAGCAGAGGAACAGCAACAGGTAGTTTATGCTCTCAAGGATGCCTTGTAGGATGGTTTAGCTCCAGACAAAGATTCTACTAAGCTCCGAATAGCAGCTACCATAGCGATCGGATCATGCAGCTTGTTGATGGCCGTACCGACTCCCACGCCCGCCGCACCCGCAGCGATCGCCATCGGCGCAGTGATGCTAGAAATACCAGAAGCGCACAGGACTGGGACGCTTACTGCTCGCGAGATTTCAGAAGCCGCCGCCAGGGTGGGAGCAGCTTTTTCGATCAAGCCTAAAACACCAGCATGGGTAGGTTGAGTGCTAGTTCCACCTTCGGTTTGAATGATATCTGCGCCCAGCGCGACCAAGGTCTGAGCTAATTCGACTTGCTGATCTAGCTCTAGAATGTGTGGAACGGTGACAGAGAGCAAGATGTTCGGTAACAGTTGGCGAGTAGCTTGAGTTAAAGCAATTACTTCAGCGGCTTCAAAGCGGATGCCCTGGGCATAAAAACTATCAAAATTACCAATTTCTACTAAGTCGGCGCCAGCAGCTACCGCTTGTGCCAAAATTTGGGCATCTACAGCGGAAGCACAGATCGGCAAACTAGTCAGTTGCTTGGCCATCCGAATTAACTCTGGACTAGCGGCAATATCAACAAAGGTGGCTCCGCCGAGTTCAGCGGCTTTCACCACAGCGGCCACTCGATCGACATCAAAATTATTCAAACCGCTGATCACTTTCAAGGCTTGCCGCTGATGGAGAGCTGTATGAAGAAAGTTCAGAATAGTCATGGGCGCAAGTTCCATTTATGATTGACGAACCGCATTTTAACCGAATTTTGCGTTGAACGGCTGATTTTAGGCAAAAGCGATTGGGTATAGTCCTAAAGATAGCTGTAGAATAGATACAGAAAAGAGTAAAAATTATTAAATGCTGGGTCAAAGCCTTAGCCAACATAGTTCGATTTATCGGCGTATCAGCCTAATCGTATGTTTGATTCATCTACTTCAGAACTATTATTAGGTGAAAATGCGAGCGCAGAATTGCAGGCCAATGAAAGCCTCCTAGCCGGACGCTACCAAATTTTCCAAGTGTTAGGACGCGGTGGCTTCGGTATTACCTATTTAGCGCGTAATATTTATCTGCCCGGGCGGCCACTGTGTGTGATCAAGCACTTAGCACCTAAGTTTACTAGTCCCACCTTGTTGACAATTGCCAAGTGGCGTTTTCATGTGGAAGCCCGCACCCTCAGTAAATTGGGTAGCCACAGTCAAGTACCACTCCTAATTGACTACTTTCGAGAAGATCAAGAGATGTACTTAGTCCAGGAATATGTTCCTGGCGAGACGTTGTGGAGCCAGATCCATGACCGAGAGTGCCTGACCGAAGAAGAAGTGAGTGAGTTCTTAGCCAATATACTGAAGCTTTTACATTATGTTCACAGCTATCGAATTATCCATCGGGATATCAAACCACAAAATATTATTCGTTGTCTAACTGATAATCGATTGGTGCTTATTGATTACGGAGCAGTATTTGATCAGGGTGGATTAGTACCGGCGGATAAAAGACTGATAACCAAGGCGATCGGCAGTCCTGGTTATGCTCCACCGGAGCAGGTCGCCGAAAATCCTACCTGTGCTAGTGATCTTTATGCCTTGGGGATGACTTGTCTGTTTTTACTGACGGGCAAAGAACCGCTGGCCTTTAATGTCAGTTTACATACTGGTGAAATTATTTGGCAATTGGAAACAGATGTAAGTGATGGTTTTGCCAATTTGATTAACCAAATGATTAAAGTGTCATTGTCCGATCGATACCAGTCGGCTATGCAAGCTTTGAATGCTTTAGACAGTTGTAGGTTGAGGAATAAGCTTCGGCAGGTGCACAAATATCAGACAAATACCATAAATAATAATCTCAGCCCCGATTCGGGCTTTACTCATCAGCATTTACCGCCAGCAGTGCAGTGGGCAATCGAAATGTCTACCTCCGAAGAGATGCGCTAAAATCAGTGGGCATCCGTAGATCTAGTTCAACTTAGTGCAAATAACTTTTTTAGGTACATCTTCGGGAGTCCCAACTCGCAGTAGAAACGTCTCCAGTGTGGCTCTGAATCTGCCCCAGCGACCAGAGGTGTGGTTGTTTGACTGTGGCGAAGCCACTCAGCATCAGCTACTAAATTGTGATGTTAAAATCAGCCAAATTCGGCGGATTTTTGTCACTCATTTGCATGGCGACCATATCTTTGGGTTAATGGGGTTACTGGCTACCTATGGGATGGCGGGCAGTCCAGATCAAATTGATATCTATGGTCCATCTGGATTAAAAGAATATCTCAAAGCCTCCCAGAAGTATTCTTATACGCATTTTAACTACCCGCTAAAAATTCACACCATTGAACCAGGTGTAGTGCACGAAGAAGCCGGATTTATAGTCACTTGTATACCGCTTAAACACAAAGTACCCGCTTTTGGCTATCGGGTAACAGAAGCCGATCGATCAGGGCGCTTCGATATTGAACAAGCCAAAGCACTCGGGATTCCCTCGGGGCCGATCTATGGCCAGCTGAAAAATGGCCAGACGGTAACACTAGCCGATGGTCGGATAGTTAATGGTCGTGAGCTATGTGGAGCCACTGAGCGGGGACGCACCATGGTCTATTGTACTGACACTGTATTTTGTGATAATTCTATTCAACTGGCACAGGATGCCGATCTATTAATTCATGAATCCACTTTTGCTCATGAAGATGCTGGAATGGCCTTCGACAGGCTACATTCTACCTGTACGATGGCGGCTCAAGTGGCACTGAGCGCTCAAGTGCAACATTTAATTCTTACTCATTTTAGTCCGCGTTATGCGCCCGGCAACTCGATTGGTTTGAATGATTTGTTGCAAACTGCCCGAGCTATTTTTCCGCACACTCAACTGGCTCACGATTTTCTGACTTATAACATTCCCCGGCGGGTTTAAGGTTGATTGTGAGTAGCTAGTTTGTCAATTAAAGTGGCACTAGCTTCATTCAATCCCACTAATTTCACTTCAACACCAGTATGCCGAAATTTAGTCACGATTTGATCGATCGCACCCACTGCCGATTGATCCCAAATGTGAGCATGGCTAAAGTCCAGGGTTACTTTTTCCAGTTTCTCGTAAAAGTCAAAGTTTTCTAGAAAGTCATCGATCGCCACAAAGAAAATTTGTCCCGAAATATTATAGGTACGATGCGTTTCATCGACGCTTAGGACTTGATCAACAAAAACGATTTTGGCAATTTTGCGCGAGAAGAACACCGTACTCAAGGCAATACCGGCTACTACTCCGATCGCTAAATTATGACTAAATAATGTAATCATCACCGTTATGATCATCGCGGCGGTTTCACTACGGGGAATTTTACGAATTTGGGTAATTGATAGCCAATTGAACGTCTTGATCGACACCATGATCATCACAGCCGTCAATGCTGCCATCGGAATTTGCTTAACCCAATGACTCAGACCCAAAATAAGAAAGAGCAGTAAAATACCAGAGCTGAATGTCGATAAGCGCCCTCGTCCGCCAGATTGAATATTAATCAGTGATTGCCCAATCAGAGCACAACCAGCCATCCCCCCTAAAAAGCTGGTGATGATATTAGCGGCTCCCTGCCCTTGCGCTTCTCGATTTTTATTACTCGGAGTATTGGTAAGTTCATCCAGCAAAGAAGCCGTGAGCAAAGATTCCAATAACCCCACAATTGCTAAGGTAACAGCATAGGGGAAAATGATGTTGAGCGTTTCTATATTCAGTGGCACCTGAGGAAAATAGAAAGGGGGAAAAGTTGTTGGTAATGCTCCCATATCTCCAACCGTTGGAATTTTAATTCCTGCCAAAATCGAAATTGCTGTCATCACAACAATCGCTACCAATGGTGATGGGACAACTTTACTAAATCGTGGCAGGATGTAAATAATTGCCAAAGATGCCGCAACCACGAAATATACAGCAACCGGTACATTCGCCAGTTGTGGTAGTTGTGCCTGAAAAATCAATATTCCCAAAGCATTGACAAAGCCCGCCATGACCGCATGGGGAACGTACTTTAACTGTCGTCCTAACTTCAGCCAACCGAAAATTATTTGGATGATTCCAGTTAAGATGCCAGCAGCAAAGAGATAATCTACTCCATAATCTTTAACTAAATGCACCATTAATAACGACATCGATCCGGTCGCAGCGGAAATCAAGCCCGGTCGTCCACCTAAAATGGCTGTAACAATGGCAATGATGCAAGAAGAATAAAGTCCTAC
>JAYUSR010000118.1:0-5516 GCA_043755575.1 Synechococcales cyanobacterium | reverse complement strand
GCATGTCACTGCCGAGATCAATGATGGTCTTTTAACTTTAATAATGCCCAAATCAACAGCCAGTGTGCCGAATGTGGTGAAAGTGCCGATCATCGATAAATCTCTGGCAGTTCCTGATCCTCAATGATTCGCATAAGTCATGAAATGATATTGCTGAGTTTGCCAATAATAAACTGATGAATTAAATTTAAACGTCAGGAAAAGGGTTATGAAAACAGATTACCTAATTGTGGGCAGTGGTTTATCCGCATTAGTCTTTGGTGCCTTGATGGCCAATGCGGGCAAGGTGGTGCAAGTGATCGAAGCACACGAGCATCCTGGTGGGTTTGGTCATAGCTTTACGATGGCCAAAAAATATACCTTTAATGCCCAGCTGCACTATGTATGGGATTGCGGTGCTGGTCATCCGGTACATCAGGTGTTGCAAAAGTTACATCTGGATCAAACAGTGACGTTTGATCGATATGATCCTCATGGTTTTGATCACATGCGAATGCCCAATTACGCCATTAACATTCCTAGCGATTCAGCAGAATTGGTGCAACGACTTACTGGTCTTTTCCCCCAAGATGCTGAGCAGTTAAAGCGATTTATGGCAGAAGTACGAATGGTACGGGCTGGTTTGCGCCATCTATCACCACCAGTGCAGCCGCTAGAACTACTACAACATTTGGGAGTAGTTTACACCGCGATTCAGTATCTCAATAGTACTCTTCAGGATGTTTTTGACAAGTTCAAAGTCCCGCTGGCGGCTCAAACGCTACTGGCGCTCCAGTGGCCAGATTTTCTGCTGCCACCAGCTCAGCTTTCTTTTTATGCTTGGGTCATTCTGTTTACGGGTTATCAAGAGGGTGCTTTCTACCCCACCCAACACTTCGAGCAGGTGGTTAATGCTCTCGTAAAAGTAATTACTGATCACGGTGGCCAAGTCTTACTCAATCAAGAAGTTACCAACTTTTTGCTCACGGGCAAAACAATAACAGGCGTGCAGGCGATCGATCTACTTACTCACCAATCTCATGAATATTTGGCTGATACAGTGATCTGTAATATTGATCCCAAGAAAGCCGCTAAAATGATCGGGAGCGACAAGTTCTCGTGGTTAGTCCGCCGCAAGTTAAATTATGACTACTCACCTTCTAATTTCATGGCCTACTGTGTTGTGCAGGGGATCGACCTTCGCAACCACGGTTTCGGTAAGTGGAATACATTCCATAGTGGCGATATAGATCTAAATGTGGCGTTCGATCGTATGTACAATCATCACGATTATACTAATCCTAGTTTTGCAATTACCACACCCACTCTCTTGACTGACGCGGTGGGTGACTGCCCACCAGACTGCCAAGTAATAGAGTTTTTGACAGTGGCTAACTATCAGTATTTCAAACAACTGCGGGATCTAGACCCCAAAGAATACCGGCAAAAGAAAGCCGAGATTTTGGACTCAATTTTGGATGTGGTAGAAAAGCACTATATACCCGACTTCCGATCGCACTTGGTGTTTAAAATTACCGGTAGTCCTACTACCAACGAACACTTTTGTTACTGTCCAGAAGGAAATTCCTACGGTTCGAGCCTGACCCCCCGCAACATGGGGCTTGGTCGCCTCAATCACCACACATCTTTGCGCAATTTCTATTTTTGTAATGCTTCCTCTGGCTATCCTGGTTTTGCGCCTACTTTTTGGACAGGAGCATTGCTATATCAACGACTATCGGGCGATGTCATTTTGAATTAGTCGGTTAGTTGAGCGCAGCCCTAACCAACTGCCAAAGATTGACTTAGACCAATCAAATCAATATTAGGAGTTGAATAATGAAAGTCGCGATTATTGGTGGCGGTGCTAGCGGCATGGTGACTGCATATTTGTTGGACAAACAGGGACATCAAGTTACAGTATTTGAGCAACAACCAATGCTAGGCGGTCACATTCGCACCCTCAACCAAAATGTGCCACCCAACCACTCTCATAGTAACTTGGTGCTAGAAAATGGAGTGCTGGAGTTTCCCACGATATTCCATAACTTTATCGCTTTAATGAATGAGCTGGGGGTTGAGTTAGAACCAGTCAGCGTGGGTTCGGCTCTGTTCATGAAAAATGGCAACCACTATTTTTCGGGGCAGGTAATTGAGAAGAATTTTAGTGGTTGGCGACGGTGGAGTGAGTATTTACGGTTGGATGCCTTGTACGCTCGATCGGTTAGCTTTTTGATTAAAACCAAGTTTTGGCGACTACTAGACTTTCATAATCAATCCCTAGCTGCTCATTTCACTCGTCCAAGCATTCGCGACACCTGGCTAAAATTATTTGCGATGTACAGTTATTCGATGCCCTTTGGGCTACTGGATGATTGCCCGGCTGAGCTAGTGATTCCGATGCTCCGTGACGACGTTTTTGTGGACTGGGTACGCATCAAAGGTGGCGTATATTCCTATATTCAAAAAATCCTCAATTGCTTCCGAGGTCAAATATTTCTAGATGTTCAAGTGGCGGCGATTTGGCGGACAGTAATGGGGGCGCATGTCAAACTATCCACTGGCATGGTGCTGGATTTTGATCGGATAGTGTTTGCGACACCTCCCGATCAAGTGCTGAAATTGTTGACAGATCCCGACAGTGCTGAAGTCAAGAGATTTAGCCCCTGGCAGGGAAATCATATCCAAACGCTGCTACATAGTGATGTAGCTATGTATCGACCCTATGGCATTAAAACTGGCTCAGAATTTGATTTCTTCCAAACCGATCGCCAACATGGTTATTGGGGATATAATGCCAATCTCAATCAGCTATGTGGTATCGCATCGCCGCTGCAATATAGTCTGTCATTTAATCTGGAAAGTCTAATTGCTCCAGACCAGATTCTGCACGTGCAGCAGCACCATACCCCACTTTATACAGTAGCGGCTTTCCGCGATCGCCAAGAGATTATTCAAACCAATGGCGAAAATCATACCTATCATGTTGGTGCCTATTTGGGCGATGGTTTGCATGAAGGAGCCATTACTTCGGCGATCCGAGTAGCGGAATCAATGGGTAAAGCAGCGGCAGTAAGATTGCCAGCTCGCCTAGTGGGCTAATATCAATCGCCAATTGTTCCATACCCCCAGATCACTTCAAAATACTAGATACGGCGGCAATTTTAGACCCCATTAGTGGTGGAGCCGGAAATTGCTGGGCATAAGTGAGATTACTCGCATAAGCTTGGGCGTGGGATTGGCGCAACTGGATATTCACAGCCACTGTTTTGGCATCATACATTTGCATCGCGAGTTTAGGGTAACAGCCAAAAATGATAATTGGTACTAGAAAGCAGGCGGCAATCAAAATTTCACGCGGCCGAGCATCACTGAATTCAGCTTGAGCAGGCATCACACAACTATTCCCAAAACAAACAGCTTCCTGATTGCCCCGACCTGGCAAGTCTGGATCGGTGATGTCGCAGCTGGGCGCAATATCGCAGTTTGGAGCCATACCACCGGGGTTATAGAAAATCTGGCGCAGCATCGACAGTAAATAGATGGGAGTCAAAATCAGACCGAGAGCCGAGAGAAAAATGGTTACTACCCGGAAGGTTGAACTATAAATATCGCTAGTGGCCATCCCCATAAACACAGCGATTTCACCAGCAAACCCACTCATTCCCGGTAGTGCCAGCGAGGCCAGCGCCCCAGCCGTAAATAGGGCGAATACTTTCGGCATCACTTCGCCAATATTGCCCATTTCACTGAGTCCCATGGTGTGAGTTCGATCGTAAGTAACCCCAGCCAAAAAGAAAAGAACGGCTGCAATTAAACCATGAGAAATCATCTGCAACATGGCACCATTGATGCCCAAATCGGTGAAAGAAGCAATACCCAACAACACAAAACCCATATGGGAAACTGATGAATAGGCTAACCGCCGCTTCATATTGGTTTGAGCAAAAGAGTTAATACCGCCATACACCACATTCACAACCCCTAAAATCACTAAGACTGGGGCAAAGTAGACGTGAGCATCGGGCAGCAGTCCTAAATTCAGGCGAATTAGTCCGTAGCCACCCATTTTAAGCAAAACTCCAGCCAGTACCATGGAGACTGGCGAAGATGCCTCACCATGAGCATCTGGGAGCCAAGTATGCAGAGGGAAAACAGCCAGTTTGAGACCAAAGGCAATCAATAAGCCCGCATAGAGGGGAATTTGCCAAGCAAGAGGATAGTGTTTTTGCGCTAGTTCAGCCACATCAAAAGTAAAATTGTCACCATAGAAAGCCATCGCCAGAGCAGCCACTAGGATAAAGATGGAAGACAGCGCCGTGTATAGCAAAAATTTAGTGGCGGCATACTGACGTTTCTGGCCACCCCAAATGGAAACTAGTAAGTAAACGGGAATTAGCTCAATTTCCCACATGATGAATAGTAAAACTAAATCCTGAGCCACAAAAACGCCGATCTGGGCAGAATAGAGTACCAGCATCAAGACGTAAAAAAGACGTGGCTTAATATCAACTTGCCAAGCTGCAAAAATGGAGAGAGTGGTGACAAATCCGGCCAGTAATACTAGGGGCGCGGATATCCCATCCACTGAAATAGCCCAACTCAATCCTAATTTGGGAATCCAGTCATATTTTTCCACGAGCTGAAAAGTAGTGCTGCTCGGATCATAATGCTGCCAAAAGACATAGCACATCAACGCAAAATCAGCGATCGCTATACCTAAAGCATATAGACGGATCGTCTTCCCATCTTTGTCGGGTAAGATTGGTATAAGTAAGGAAGCAACAAGCGGCAGACAGATAATAATGGTCAGCCAAGGAAATGAATTAGGCACAATCAATACTGAGTAGAAATACTCATCAGTGAATAAAATTAAGTCTACTGAATGGTCAAGATTTCAATCATATACCAATCATAATATCAAAATGAGTATTTATACTTAGCAAATTTTCGAGAACCTTCTTCGGAGCGCCTCAATTGCTTATTTTGTCTTGGGTTGGGCGCTTTTAGTTAATTACAAGAGCTTTAATATTGACTACCGGATTTGCGATGGTTAATCGCTGTCACACCATTTGTCTCTAAAACTTTGCCATTATCAACTAGGGCATAAAGCAGCCAGTGATCGCCACAATCCATCCGATTTTGGACGGTGCATTCTAAGAAAGACAGAGCTTCCGGTAGAATCAAACAACTATTAGACGCGGTTTCTATCTCAATTCCGGTAAATTGATTATTGCCAGGAGCGGGGGGTTTCAGAAAATGTCGGCGGAGGTTGTGGCCTTCTTTAAGAATATTGAGGACAAAAACTTCACCAGCAGTTGCTAGACAAGAAAGTTCGCGATCTTTAGCCACCGCAATGGTGATTGCGGGAGGATTAAAACCAGCCTGGGATATCCAGGAGGTCAGGAACCCTACAGGTTCCCCCATATTGTTAGCGGTGATTACGCAGAGCGAACCAGTGATCCGCCCGACGGCTTGGCCAGTTCGATCGATCTGGCCATCAACGCTGGCTTGGCGGGGTGCTCTGACTTTTTTGG
>JAYUSR010000117.1:0-5524 GCA_043755575.1 Synechococcales cyanobacterium | reverse complement strand
CCGATCGACAGGTGACTACCAGTGTGGTTACTGGGGTTAGTAGTTCAGCACCACCAGCTAGTTCGGCAACTTTAATAGCCGCATCGGGAGCACCTGTGACCATCAGTGCGGTGGAAGTGGACAAACAGTATAATCGGGTCATTATTCGCGGTAGTCGGCAGCTCAGTTACAGTGGCGGTTGGGATGCCAAAGGCTCTGTCTATCGAGTGGTGATCCCAAATGCTCGGCTGGCTGGCAACTTTAAGTTTCCTTCTCAGAATGAAGTTAATCTTCAAATTTTTTCTGCTGGTCCCAACTCGGTACAGGTAGAAGTCCGGCGCTTTGATCGCAATCAGATTGGCCCAGTTGTCCAGTATTATGCTGGCCAGATCTTATCGTTGCCCTATGGGATGGCACCCCGACCAGTGGTGGCAGAAGCTCGTCAACCCAGCAACACCGCCACACCGCGTACAACGGTGCCGACAACATTTCCTGCTGGTCGGCCAGTTAATCGCCAAGTTTTAGTGATGATTGATCCTGGTCATGGCGGCAAAGACCCTGGAGCCATTGGACTAGGTGGTCTAAAAGAGGTCGATGTGCTTTGGCCGATCGCTAAACGAGTTTCTAGGATATTAGAAAGCCAAGGTATTCGTACTAAATTGACTCGGGATAGTGACTACTTTGTCGGCCTAGACGAACGAGTTGTTATGGCCAATCGTAACAATGCCACTGTCTTTGTTAGTATTCATGCCAACTCGATCGACGGACGGTCTGATGTCAATGGACTAGAAACTTACTTCTATGGTCAAGCGGGTGGAAGAATGGCTGAAACTGTTCATCGCAATGTTTTGAGTACAGTCACTCAGAAAGGGTTCTATATTGGCAACCGAGGTACTCGCAGTGCCCGTTTTTTGGTTCTGCGGAAGTCTCAGATACCAGCAATTCTGGTAGAAACTGGATATTTGACTAATGCTGCTGAAGTAGCCAGACTGCGACGGGATGACTATCAAGCAGCACAAGCCGAAGGAATCGCCAAAGGAATCATTGAATATTTGCGCCAGTAATCTTAATAAGCTATAAGTAGAAGTCTCAATATTGCTGTTCATTGATAGCTGAAATTGATACAAATACATGAATCCAATTTGGTAAAGGCATGATACAAATATTGAAAGCATTCTAGTGCTGTATCTTATACCTACTTGAGGTTTACCTTGCTGATTGCCCCTGTCGCCTCATCGTCTTCTGTCCATACTGCTAATGCCCAGATTGGGGTGTTTGATAGTGGAGTAGGCGGTTTGACAGTTTTAAAAGAGATTCATAAACAGCTGCCCCACGAATCAGTTTTATACTTTGGTGATACTGCTCGTGTACCCTATGGCAATCGGGAACCGGGTGAAATTGTCCAGTTTGTGCGCGAAATTTTGACCATGATGGCACAGCGCCAAGTAAAAATGGTGCTAATGGCCTGTAGTACTGGTTCAGCCTTAGCTTTAGACCTAGTACGCGCTGAGTTCGATTTTCCGATCGTGGGTGTAGTTAAGCCGGGAGCCAGAGCGGCAGTCAAGGCTGGCCGCCGGGTAGGGGTAATTGCTACTCAGGCCACCGTGAACAGTAAAGCTTATGGCAATGAAATGCGACGCGGCGATTCCACCATAAAAGTTTGGGAAGTGGCCTGTCCCCAGTTTGTGCCACTGATTGAACAAAACCGCATCCATGAGCCGGAAACCTTGGAAATTGCCAGGGAATGCTTACAGCCATTGATTGATGTCAATATCGATGCGTTAGTTTTTGGCTGTACTCACTATCCACATCTAAGAACAGTCTTTGAAAAGTTCATGCCGCCAGAGATTAATTATGTAAATCCAGCAGAATCAGCGGTGACGGAAGCATTGAAAGTATTAGAGCAAGAACAGCTCCAAAACACTAGCGACCGAATGGGTGAGACTAGTTTTTATGTGAGTGGTTGCGCCGAGAGTTTTGCCAAGCTTTCTGTGAACTGGTTAAACCATCAACCGTCGGTCGAGAACATTTCAGTAGCATCTTTGCAATCCTTCACTGCATTTTAGATTCAGAAATCTCTTCCCATCACCGTCAATCAGGAAAATAGCTTAGAATGATTGTAAACTTTCGTGAAATGCTTGTCTAAGCCAGCCTGTGACTCATGACTTCGGTGACTTCTCTTTTCGCTCCTGTTGAAGCTGACTTGAAAGTTTTGACGGAAAATCTTAAATCTTTAGTGGGCGCCCGCCACCCTATTCTGTACGCAGCTGCCGAACATCTGTTTTCGGCCGGGGGTAAACGAGTACGACCGGCAATTGTGCTATTGATTGGGCGAGCAACAATGCCCGGTGAAGATATTACGCCCCGTCATCGACGATTGGCAGAGATCACAGAGATGATTCACACGGCTAGCTTGGTACACGATGATGTCCTAGACACGGCCGATACCAGACGCGGTTTGCCCACTGTTCACGATCAATTTGGCAACCGGGTAGCAGTTTTGGCCGGTGATTTCTTGTTTGCCCAGTCTTCTTGGTATCTGGCTAATCTCGATAACCTGGTGGTGGTCAAACTGCTCTCCCAAGTGATTATGGACTTGGCTGAGGGTGAAATTCAGCAGAGCTTGAATAGCTTCGACCCAGAACTGTCGATCGATACCTATCTAGAAAAGAGCTATTTTAAGACAGCATCCTTGCTAGCTAATAGTGCCAAGGCTTCTGCTATTCTTAGCGACCTTTCGGAAGCCGCCTGTGAAAAGATTTATCTCTATGGTCGGCATTTAGGGCTAGCTTTTCAGATTGTAGATGATATTTTAGACTTCACCAGTTCGGCAGAAACCCTAGGGAAACCAGCCGGATCGGACTTGGCCGGTGGTAATCTTACCGCTCCCACTCTTTATGCCATGCAGGAGCATCCCGCCCTAGCGGATCTAATTACCAATGAATTTACGAATGCAGGTGATTTGGAAAAAGCTTTGGACTTAGTGCTCCATAGCCAAGGCATTAATAAATCTTGGGAATTGGCTACTTTCCATACCCAGCAAGCCCTTGAACAGCTCGCTGACTTGGCCCCATCAGCATCGCGAGATGCTTTAGTGGCGATGGCTGACTATGTGTTGAAGCGGGCTTACTAGCAACGAAAAATCAGAAACTGCGTCAAGCCCAGCTACTGGTAACTAGCAGGACTCCTCTTAATAGTAGGTAATTGACTTATCAACAAATTCCTCTAGAATCAATCTAGAGAGAGAGTTGGCGAGGTGGTTGCAGACTGATGAAAGTCAGTGCTGAGGAAAGTCCGGGCTTCCGAAAGACCAAACTTGCTGGGTAACGCCCAGTGCGAGTGATCGTGAGGATAGTGCCACAGAAAAATACCGCCTGTAAAGGTAAGGGTGCAAAGGTGCGGTAAGAGCGCACCAGCAACATCGAGAGGTGTTGGCTCGGTAAACCCCGGTTGGAAGCAAGGAAGGGGCAAAGGTTGGTCTTTTCCCTGTCCCGTAAAGAACCCGCTTGAGGTAGCTAGCAATAGCTGTCCCAGATAGATAACCGCCGTTTTGGTTGGCAACAATCAAAATAACAGAACCCGGCTTATGTTCTAGCTCTCTCTTTATAAATTCAACTTACCGATCAAATCACCCAAGATCCCGATCATTCAGTGGCTAATCGTCAGAAACAATTACAAAATTTGATTAGTCGTCTGGGTCTACCGGAGACTACCGTCGTCAATTGGAAGCTACTTGACATTGCTTTGACTCATCCCACCATGGGTCTTCCCAACTATGAGCAGTTAGAGTTTATTGGCGATTCGGTAGTGCGGTTAGCCGCTTCGGAGTTTCTGTGGGAAAACTATCCCAATAGTACGGTGGGTGATTTTTCAGCAGTCCGAAAAGTTTTGGTCAGTGATCAAGTTTTGGCCAAATTAGCCGAAAGCTATGGGTTCGATCGATACCTTCTCTTGGCACCTAGCGCCGCTGGTGATATTTCTGGGAAAATATCTCGGATGGCTGATGCTTTTGAGTCGGTGTTGGGGGCGCTGTATCTGACGACCAAAGATCTGACCCTAGTTCGACCCTGGTTAGATGCGCATTTTCAGCGGCTAAGCACCGAGATTTTACAAGATCCAGCGCGGCTCAACTACAAAGATGCCTTGCAAGAATTGACTCAAGCTCGCTATAAAACATTGCCAGAATATCGAGTGCAAGAGTCACCAGTCAAAACGGCACCAGAATATCGGTTTACGGCAGAGGTGTGGGTAAAGGATAAACTATGGGGCAGTGGTACTGGTCAATCGAAAAAAGCCGCCCAGCAGACAGCTGCTAAGGTCGCTTTTTGGGAATTGAGTGATGCCGGTAAATCAGCATAAGTTCTGATCAACAAACAATCGACACTTTTATGTATCAAAATCTAATTTTGTTTGATGGGGTTTGCAATTTCTGCAATACAGCTGTGCAGATGGTAGTAGCGATCGATCGCCAGCAAATCTTTAAGTTCGCAGCGATTCAGTCCGAATTAGGCCAACAACTCTATCGTCAGCATGGTTTAGACCCCACCAACATTCAAACTCTGATGTTGATTGATGGCCACCGGGCTTTAACCAAAAGTGATGCCGCGTTAGCCGTATTATCTAGACTAGAAGGCGGTTGGCAATTTTTAGCAGCTTTTCAGGCGCTGCCCCAGCCTTTACGCGACTGGGCTTACACCGAGTTTGCCCGCCAGCGGTTTCGATTATTTGGGCGGCGGGAAACTTGCATGGTGCCCACGCCCGAATTACAGGCGCGGTTTGTGAGCTAGTTATTTGGATTTAGTCTGGCGTTTAACTTGGAGTTGAATCCACCGTTGCCAGCGCTGGAAGCTGTCTTCATCTGGCCTGGTTTGTTGCCAAGCTGGCCGTTCGGCGATGCGCTGCCGCCAAGCATCTAGGCCAGGATAGTCTGCTAGCGATACGCCTAAACGATGAAAGAGCGGGACGACGGCACCAGCCACAATATCACCGAGGTTTAATTGCTGCTCCTGCTGAGCGCCTGCGCCCAAGCTGCCAAAATATTTTTGGTCTTGTAATTGATCATCCAAAAATTGCCAAGCAGTAGCTAACCGTTGATGCACAGCATCAGATATCGGTTGGTGAGCAGCGTTGATGATGGGAATGAAGTTGGGCATTAATTCATTGACTGTGATCATTTGCACCATCCGCATTTTGGTAATGGCCGCGATATCCGTGGGCATTAAAGTTGGCGAGGGGTAGCGCATTTCCAAATAATCCATAATGGCGATCGACTCAATTACTCGCAAGTCACCATCCACAATAACGGGTACATGATGAAAAGGACTGATTGCCAAAAACTCTGGCTCCAGCTGCTGACGAACAGCCAAATCAACCAAAATAGGTTGGTGGGGAATCTGTTTTTCTAAAAGCATAAGCCACACCCGCCGAGCGATCGGAGATAGGGGATGGTAATAAAATTTCAGCATGGTGTACTCCAAGTAGTTAGCAACTAAATCGTTAAAGACCGATCGGTCTGTTTGAGATAAAAAAAATTTGGCCAGCATCC
>JAYUSR010000116.1:0-18931 GCA_043755575.1 Synechococcales cyanobacterium | reverse complement strand
TTAATGGCTCGTCACTAAAACTGCACATCATGATGGTCATCCGGCTATTTTCGCGCAGGTGGGCAGCGGTTTCGTTACCGCTGCCGGTGAGATCTAGGTAAGCCACCTGGGTACGGCTCAGGCATCGGAAGGTATCCATCCCTTTCGGCGAGAGGTTAATTCGGCCTTCTGGGGGCGCACTGGCTGTAAAGAAAATTTGTTGCTGTTCGATAAATTTAATTAGCTCGTCGGTCAATTCTGCGTAAAATTTGGACATCATCAATCTCTAGATTTATGGCCGAGGATTCCATCATATCTATATTTGTAGTCTTATGGTAGCTATGGAGTAGTAGTTGCTGGTGGCTTACCAAACAGGCGATTAAGTTGCTGTCGATCGAGCTGGCGACTCCAGCGCCCCATTTGCCACAAGGCTTGGAGGGAAACCCAAATAAAGCTGGCACGGTTGTGCCAAGTCCATTGCGGCCAGCCCATCACATTAGTCATCCGCTGAATGGTACCCAGCAGGCTACTTTTGCTAGAACTGTAAGTTAGCTGGCGGTTAGCTGTTTTGATGAGTGTGATGGCTAGAGATCGCCAGGAAGCTGTGGGGTAAGCCCACACCCCAAAGCCCCAGAACCGCGTGGCATGGTTGATTTCATCTTGGGCAATTTCTTGGAGCACCTGGTGTAAGGAACCACTGGTATGTGCCATTAACCACAGGTAGAGGCAGCCAGCGGCAAATTCCGTAGCCGTACGGTGCAGGCCATGTTTGAACAAATCGTGATAGCGGTCATCAGTCGGTTGATAATCCCGCACGGTGTGGGGAGCAATCACTGGTGGGTGGCCAGCTAGTTGGCGATAGATTTTGATTAAGGCGGGCGTGTGCTGGCGCTCTTCTTTTTCCCAGAGTCCCGGCTCGGTGAGACGACCTTGATCGTTGAGATCCCCACCGACATAGGTGGCCATCTGCGGATACAAGTTTTCTAGATATTGGCGGCTAACTTGGGTGTAGCCCCGAATCGGCGCTTCGGTATCCATTGAGCCTTGCAAAACAGTGAGGAAGACTTCGACTTCGATGCCATGGATTTGACTGATGTTGATCGATCGCCAGTCAATCTTGCGCCAGGGTCGAGTAGTAGGTTGCTGGAACTGGGCGGGTAATTCGGCCAAGCTGTGGTTGAGTTGTGCGAGGCTCAGATAGTCAGAGATTGCTCGTTGTAATCGCTGGTGGATGGCAGGACAGGAGTTAAGTTGCAGCATAAAAACCTTAGATGTTCAACTGCTGCTAGCTTAGGCAAACTGTTGGTCGGAAGTCAGTCGGCGGAAGTAGGTAGTATCACTGATCAAAGTCGGATTGATCCCATTTTTGGGCTAGTGGGATCGGCAACTACGTCCCTATAATGTAAAGATATTTGTATTTAATTAGAAATTCCTAAATCTTATGTCTTTGATCCAAAGAATCCCACTAGGTCCCACCTTGATTAGTATTGGTGGTTTACTCACCCTCATTGGGTTTGGCGCTTATGCCGTCGATAACTCTACTCTCAACCTAGTGGGATTCTTCTATGGCGTACCGTTACTCTTAGGAGGATTGGCACTAAAATCTTCCGAGCTAAAACCAGTAGCCTTCATTGAGCCAGAGCCGGAGATGATGAAACTCCGGAAAGCCCAGGAGACACTTACCCAAAAGCAGATCCGCCAGGATGTCACCAGATTCCGTTATGGCGAAGAAGCGCATTTAGATTTGGCTTTAGAAAAATTGGGGATGTCGCCCACCGATGAGGAACGACCAATTTTGAAAGGATTACGCGAGGAATCGATCGATGGAAGTTATGCCATCGTCTTAGAATTTTATACCCCGTTTATTTCCTTGACCACTTGGGAAGAAAAACAGGACAAAATCACCAGATTTTTTGGCCCCGGTGTGCGCAGCACCATTACCTCTACTGGTGAAGAAGAGCTAGAATTAGCCCTGATTGTCGCAGCTCCCGTTGCCGCTACTACCTAATTCTTTTCTAACCGCACAGCGTACCAGTGCAGATACTGACCATTATCTAAGTCCAGCTCGCAATAGTTGACTAATAAATAGGCGGCTCGGGCGGCGATCGAGGTTTTGCTGGAGACATCGATCGGCAGATCTACTGAAGTTGCCGCTAAGGTAGACGCTAGTTTTGCTAACATTTCAGCAGCGGTCAGAATTTCCTCTGGCTGGCCAGGGGTAAGCACTACGTATTCATCTTCTTGAAACATTAACGAGTCAGTCATAATCCAGATGAATCCTTTCCTAAATCTTCAGTACGAACCAGCGATCGAAACCCTGGGCACCGACTACTACGATGATGTGGCCGCTGCTGATTTTCCGCGACATACCTTGCGCTGGCGCAATGATGACATCTTAACGCAGTTGGGCTTAGAACCAAGCGCCGTGCGAGATCAAGATTTTGCAGAAGCCTTTGGTCAGTTTGTGCGCCATGCTCATCCCCTCATGGCGCTACGCTACCATGGCTACCAGTTTGGTCAATATAACCCCGGATTGGGTGATGGTCGGGGTTTTCTGTATGGCCAAGTGCGTGGTACTGATGGTGAGTTATACGATTTTGGTACCAAAGGTTCTGGTCGCACGCCCTATTCCCGGGGCGGTGATGGGATGTTGACGCTGAAGGGGGGAATGCGGGAGGTAATTGCTGCTGAAGCTCTGCACCGGATGGGAGTAAAAACCTCGCGTTGTTTGAGCATGATTGAAACGGGTCTGGAGCTGTGGCGGGGGGATGAGCCATCGCCCACGCGGTCTGCGGTGATGGTCAGGTTTAGTCGATCGCACATCCGGTTTGGAACTTTTGAGCGGTTACATTATCTTCAGCGACCCGACCTCATTCAGAAATTGCTAGATCACGTCATTCAATATTATTATCCGCATCTCTTAGACCAAGCCGACAAATATATCTTGTTTTATCAGGAACTAGTGCAGCGCGTAGCCGAGTTAGTGGCTCAATGGATGGTCTCTGGTTTTTGTCACGCTGTTTTAAACACCGACAACATGTCGATTACTGGCGAGAGTTTTGACTATGGCCCTTTTGCTTTTATTCCTTCCTATTTGCCAGATTTTACAGCAGCTTACTTCGATCACTCTGGTCGTTATAGCTATGCCAATCAGCCAGGAATTTGCCAGCTCAACTTAGAGCTATTACAAAAGCCCTTGGCCGCAGTACTAAAACCGGAAGAGATGACGACAGCGCTGGCAGAATTTGCTAACCACTATCAACATAGTTATAAAAAATTACTAGGGCGCAAGCTGGGTCTTGCTCACCCTAGTGAAGATTTATTGAATACCACCATCGAACTACTTTACCAATCGCAGGTGGGTTATCACGATTTTTTTGTGAAGCTGGCACAGCAGTGGCCAGCTAACTGGCAGCAAGATCTCAACCAGATTTTGACCACAAATTGGCTGCCAGCAAATACTAGTTCAACCTTGCTAAGTCTATGGCGACAACAATATCATCAAGCTATCACTGCTTTTCCGCCGGAGCAGCTGGCAACCGTGGGCGAGCTACTAACTCGCTGGAATCCAGTAACTGTGCCCCTAAGACCAGTGATTGAATCAGTTTGGGATTCGATCGATCAAGAAGATAACTGGCAACCTTTTTATGAGTTGGTAGAGAAGTTACGCACTGGCAAATAACAGAGATCGGGAACTATTTTGCAACAAATCATGTTTTTCAGTGAAATATCGTGTTTAACCTTGGTATGATTGGCCACTTATTGACCCAGGCTAGGGTGTCGGCAATTGCTTTAACCTGCAATTGTATTCGAGCGTCTCAGATAAACAGCATAGTCCGGCTCCGGTCATCCAGCCCAGGTCTATTTCTAGAAATTTCATTGGCTAATATTCAAAACTATTTTTATGGCTAAACAGCGTGTTCTTTCGGGTGTGCAGCCTACGGGCAATCTACATTTAGGCAACTATTTGGGTGCCATCCGCAACTGGGTAGTCAATCAAGCCGACTATGAAAATTTCTTTTGTGTAGTAGATTTACACGCCATTACTGTACCCCATAACCCCAAGGAACTAGCAGCTAATAGTTATGCAATCGCCGCCCTCTATTTGGCCTGTGGTATCGATCTCAGCCATGCCAATATTTTCATTCAATCCCATGTGCGGGCGCACACCGAGCTGACTTGGTTGTTTAACTGTATTACGCCTTTAAACTGGCTGGAAGGGATGATTCAGTTCAAGGAAAAGGCCATTAAGCAAGGGGATAATGTCGGAGTGGGGCTGCTGGATTATCCAGTGTTGATGGCAGCGGATATCTTGCTATATCAAGCCGATCGGGTGCCGGTAGGCGAGGATCAAAAACAGCACCTAGAGCTGACGCGAGATATTGCTGGCCGGTTCAATTATCTTTATGCTGCGGAGAAACCAGTATTGAAAGTTCCAGAGCCGTTAATTTTGGCAGAGGGGGCGCGGGTAATGAGCTTGACTGATGGCACTAAAAAGATGTCGAAGTCTGACCCCTCGGATTTGAGCCGGATTAATTTGTTGGATCCACCGGAGTTGATTCAGCAAAAAATTAAAAAGTGTAAAACCGACCCCGAGCGGGGTTTGAATTTTGATGATGTGAATCGGCCAGAGTGTCGCAATTTGTTGTTGTTGTACGCAATCGTCAGCAGTCAAACGAAAGAAGCGGTAGTAGCAGAATGTCGGGAAATGGGTTGGGGTCAGTTTAAGCCGCTGTTGACAGAGGCGATAATTGCGCATCTTGCACCGATTCAAGCTAAGTATCAAGAAGTAGTGTCCGATCGATCTTATTTGGAGTCGGTGTTGCGGCAGGGGCGGGAACAGGCGGAAGTTGTAGCGAACCAGACTTTAGCGGATGTCAAAGCGGCTTTAGGCTTATCGTTGCCGCTTTGATATTCTCGATATCTCAATAAAATATTTGTAGGGAGCATTATACTAATGCTAGCTACCTAGATTATGGAAGCTTCTCAGAAGAATATCGGTACTCCGATTAGCGGTGGGAGGATGTCAAGAATGGAAATGCTGCCAATAATGGATGGCTCGCCACCAAAAAGTATTGCCTCCAAAGCCCAGACCCAAACCGAAGATCTGGCAAATGACCAACAATATAAAATTGGAGATGCGGCTAATGTTCAACTCATGCAAGTCAATACTCCAGAGCAAAGCCGTAGCTAATACTAGCGAGGTATAAACAAAAATTGGTAACTTGGTCAAAATAACGACGAGAAAAGTGGCGAGACCCATGACGCAAAACAACGACCACATACTGGCTCCAAACATCCCCTTTAACAGGATATCTATTGCTTGATCGAAATAAATAGCAATGGTGTCGGCCATGATTGTGATTGTTATCAAAACCACCCAGCGACTTGGCAGCTGCCAAGTTGCTGATAGCCAGCCAAAAATGGCGTAGGTTAGGATTAGAAATGCTCCAGACAGCCACAGGGGAGATTTCGATCGAGGCATGGTAGAACCCAGTGCAATTATTCTAATTTAAGGTATTTTCAGCAAAAAATAACCACCGATCGCAGCTAGTGTTCACGGTGGTGATATTGAAGTCGGATACTATTAGGACATAGATTGAATGATGTAATCAAAGTAAGGTGCAGCAGTGGCAGCATCCTCAGTAGTCAGCAACTTCAAAGATGCATCCTTGAGGCAAGCAATCGAATCTACCATCCCAGGGACAGGTACACCTAATGAGTTATACATTTCCTTGACTCCGACAATACCGATACTCTCGATCGGATCTTTATCACCAGCCAATACCCCATAAGTAACCAGGCGTAGGTACCAGCCATAGTCGCGCAGGCACTGAGCACGGGGCTTGGTTTGATAGGCATTGCCACCGGGAGCAATATAGTCGGGATGAATTTTCCACAACTCTTTGCTGGCCTGCTCAACAATCTTTTTTTCGCCTTCGGCCAAAATAGTGGCAATCCGAACGCGCTGTTCACCGGTTTGTAAAAATTCTTGAATATTTCTCAGTTCGCCACTGCTAGGATATCGCAGCTCATCATCGGCCTTGAGAATAACTTGGCTAACTACGCTCATATTTATAAAGTTATGTTTTCATGATCTCTCATGTAAGTTTACCTTATTAGGCTGGCGGGGACTGATGGCTGGGCAAAGACCATTAACAGAAGTTAACAAAAAGGATAACGGGTGTAGACAATCCCCTACTAACTCTGACCTCAAAGCAGCCAGTTTTACGTTAGAATCTATCAGCTCCAAATCACTTGCCACCGAAGCCCCATGACAGCCACCGCAGAATCCCCTAACTCTTGGCACCAAGGCGCACTAGTCACCATCGAAATCACTGATATTAATGATGCTGGTGAGGGAGTTGGTCGGATCGACTCCCACGTAGTATTTGTACCCGATACGGCGGTGGGCGATTGGGCAGATGTGCGCCTGGTACACCTCAAACGCAATCACGGCTATGGTCAGCTCCAAAATTTGGTGATTGAATCACCCGATCGAACTCGTCCCAGCTGCATCGTGGCCGACAAATGTGGGGGCTGTCAGCTTCAGCATATTAATTACGCTGCTCAGCTAGCAGCTAAACAGAATCAGGTTATCCAAACTCTCCGTCGGATTGGGGGGATCGATCCAGCCCTGGTCAGTTCAATTATTGGTGCTCCAGTCGATTTAGGCTATCGAAACAAGGCCACCTATCCTTTATCCCAGTCGCCATCTGGTCAGGTCAAGGCCGGATACTACCAAAAAGGCACTCACAAAATTGTGAACCTTAACCAGTGTCCGATCCAAGATGAACGCCTAAATCCCTTACTGGCTCAAGTCAAACAAGACATTCGTTACCAAGGCTGGCCGATTTATGATCCAAGCGTCAGCACCGAGCAAGCCCAACTGCGCCACTTATCACTGCGTATTGGTCGGCGCACGGGCGAAATCCTATTAACTCTGGTGGCCACTGATGGCAATCTACCCAATATTCTTGAACAAGCCCAGTCTTGGTTAGATAATTATCCGACGATTGTGGGGGTCTGTCTCAATCGTCAAAATCGCCGTGATAACGTGATTTTTGGCCCAGCGACTCAGACTATTGTGGGCCGCGACCATGTCAAAGAAGTTTTTGCCGATCTGCAATGGCAGCTGGGCGCTGATACCTTTTTCCAGATTTATACTGAACAGGCTGAAGTCTTGTTAAAAGTAATTCAAGATCACCTGACCCTAACTGGTCAAGAATTTTTGCTAGATGCCTATTGTGGGATCGGCACTTTTGCGCTGCCGTTGGCCAAACATGTGAAGAAAGTGCTGGGCATTGAATCCCATACGGCCTCCGTGGCTCAAGCTCAGTTTAATGCTCAGCTTAACCACATTATTAATGTCGAATTTGTGGCCGGTGACTGTAGTGAATTAATGCCCGAGTTAATCGATCGACCAGATATTGTATTTTTAGATCCACCGCGCCAAGGTTGTGATCGAAAGGTCATTGAAACGCTAATTGGTCGGCCACCCGCTCAGCTGGTTTACATCAGCTGTAAGCCCTCCACTCAAGCCCGCGATTTGAAGATTTTGCTAGATTCTGGTCGTTACGAACTGCAAAAAGTACAGCCGATCGATTTCTTCCCTCAGACCGCTCATGTCGAGTGTGTTGCCTTTTTGCGATCGATTCCATTTACAGACACCATCTAGGTCAATCTGTATCAAGGTAGACCAATCAATTAAATACGGTTACAATAGTAGGCATCTAGGCCAAAAACAAGCGCCTAGTGGCCACCAGCTGGCTTCGGTATTTTTTCACACTCCAAACCTAGGGCAGATTGAATTGCTATGACAATGGCAAGTGCAACGGGATACGATTGGGACAGAATCACTTTTGCCTCAACCCTCTTTTTATGTCCAATTCTTGACCAAATTCTGGCCGCAGTGCCCAGGAAATGGCATCCAGAAATTAGACTGGGTTTACAAGAAGCGTTAGTAAACGCTGCCAAACACGGAAACAATCTTGACCCTCACAAGAAAATTGTTGTCCATTTTTCTTTTACAGAAGGTGAATATTGGTGGATTATCTCTGATGAGGGTGGTGGTTTTAAGTCCCCTTGTGACTGTCGTCAAACTATTGCCGAGAAGCTACCAGAAAGCGAATCAGAATCTGGCCGAGGAATGTCACTGTTACACCAAATATTCGATCAAGTAGTGTGGAATGTCCAAGGTACAGAATTAAGGCTCTGCAAGCAGCTTCGTTATAAAGCTGGGCGCGAGCCATTTTTATGCTGAGAAAAGTTGAAATCTTCACATAATATTCTGATAAAAGCCCGAGCTAGTTGTTCGGGCTTTTAATTGATTTCCACTTGATCTTGATTTGCACCAAAATTATTGCTTAACTTCACAAGTTAAAGGACACGCTGCATAAGTAATTGTTTGCAGAGTATTTCCTTTGCCATTCAACCAGCTCAGCCAACTAACTTCGTCAGGGTGAATACCTTTTATTGTCAAAACCGCCGCAGTTAACAATACAGCTAGAATGTTCGCGGCAAAAATACCCCCAGCAACTAGCAATACTGCACTTACTGGTAAGACTGGGTGCAAAGCTACTGACAATAGGGCACCCACAGTCGCCATTACTGCTACTAGAGGAAAACCTACTACTAGTAAGCACACAGCGAGGGTAAAGCACCAGATGAGAAAGCTCTTCCCAGTAGACAGGTAATTTTTTCTTGTTGTGGCTAATTGCATTTTTCTTATCTCCAGTAGTTTTTACGAATACCGTCAAAGATTGGACGAATTAGGTCTCTCTCGGTATTGGGGATCAATTTTCTTGGCCTCTTTAATATAGAGGATGTTGCCAGAGAAGTATGAGGACTCCTATATGAAAGTTTACACAAATCACGAAAACAATGAGTCTAATTACTCATAAGATTATTTTAATTCTTATACTAAAAAATCTGAAAAGCGCATGAAAGATTGATTTCTGAAGGGTTAATAACTGCTAGAACTACGGCTGAATAGAAACTATCTGAAATAACATGATTCTAATTAGCCCGGTTCAAATTATCTGTCTGAAAGGCTGCGATCATTGGTGAATAATATTTACATTTTGTAATTATATCTGGGTAAATAAAAATAGGTTGACGAATACAGCAAAAGTTATATGGATAAATCAGCGGTGCGGTCTGGGTACTCTGAAAATATAGTCGGAAAACATTTAGTATCGATCGATTAAGAGATTATTTAAATTATGCCTAGCCCACCACCACCGCCAACTCAGAACAGCTCAATGTTTACAGGTGCCCTGGATACTAACGAGGTACCGGTTTTTAAACATCGCCTGGCTCAAGCGCAAGCAGATGATGTGACCGTGGCGAGCCTCCCCAACGGACAGCCTACTATTGAACAGCTGATTACCGAAGCCTTTACAAAAGGCTACTCTGATGTGCATGTGGGGGTTGGTGAAGAACCACGTTTTCGCAATCGGGGAGAAATTGAGACCACTAGCTACCCCGAAACCGATCAGCTGACCTTCCAGTGTTGGCTACAAGAACTGTTAACCGATGAAGAAATTCGCAAGTTTGAAGAGAATCTGGATTTTGATGGAGCAACTCAGTACGACTTTGCACGGGTGCGAATCAATGTTTTTGATGCTCTCAATGGCCCCGGCATGGTGATGCGTTTGATTCCTCTTAAAATTATGACTTTGGAGCAGTTGCGACTACCGCAGATTTTCAAGGATGTTTGTCAATATCATAAGGGTTTGATTTTGGTGACTGGCCCAACTGGCTCTGGTAAATCTACTACTATGGCAGCAATGGTAGACTATATGAACCAAGAAATGCCTCGCCATATTATTACGATCGAAGACCCGGTAGAATTCATTCACAAAAGCCAGCGAGCCTTAATTAAGCACCGGGAAGTGGGCACCAACACGCTCAAATTTGATGTGGCGCTCAAGGCCGCTTTGCGCGAAGACCCCGATGTGATTTTAATTGGGGAAATGCGCGATCGAGAGACGGTGAACACGGCTCTCAAAGCAGCTCAAACTGGTCACTTAGTAATTGGTACTTTGCATACTAATAGTGCAATTAAGACGATCGAACGTATTTTGGGCTTGTATGATGCGGATGAACAACCAGCCATGCGGGTAGCGTTAGCTGAATCGTTAGTGGCGGTAATTGCCCAGGGTTTATGTCGTACTACCGATGGTAAGCGGGCGGCCTATCATGACATTTTGATTAATACGGAAACGGTCAAAGATTATGTCCGAGATGGCAAGTATGATGAAATTAATGAATTGATGCTGGATGGTGAGTTCAGCGGCATGATTACAATGAATAAATCATTGTTTAATCTTTATCAGGACGGTCGGGTGACGGAGGAAATTGCGCTGGAATTGTCCCCAACTCCCAATGAGATGGCGATGATGCTACGCGGTCGGATTTAACCTAACCTTGGGCGCTGCTGATTGATAGTATTAATCAGCAGCGCCCCAAGAGCAGCCCAGTGGCATACAGGAAAAACAAGTTAGCTGAGCCAAGCAGAAGCCTCACACCTACCCGCTTCGAGATGAATGCGAGGTGAGTTGATGATCGCCCGTTCAACAAGACCGACTATGCAAAGCATTTTCCCTACGGGAACGCTGCGCGAACGGGAGAAGGACGGGCATGAGGAAACGAACAAATTCCTTGCATTCTACCGAATTTTTTGTTATTTTTAATCTTAGGTTAACCCTAGGATCATGCTAAAAGCTGTTAAAGTCCGAATCTACCCCACAGAAGCCCAGCAGGTTCATCTTACCCAGGCGTTTGGCTGTGCGCGTTGGGTTTGGAATCAGTCTTTGGCTACAATAACAGCGACTTATCAAGAAGCTGGCAAAGGTGTTACAGCCATGTCGATGAAAAAATCTATACCTTTATGGAAGAAAGAGTTTGAATGGCTTTCTGAGTGCTATTCTCAATGCCTTCAGCAGTCAGTTCTTAATCTGGGTGTGGCTTTTCGTAATTTCTTTGATGGTCGTGGTGGGTACCCTACGTTTAAGAAAAGACAGGGGAAACAATCTATTCAGTACCCGGCAAACGTCAAAGTTATGGGCAGTGATGAAATTAAGTTCCCTGGAAAATTAAGTGTTGTCAAAGCAATAGTACATAGACCGATTGATGGAGAAGTAAGAACTGTAACAGTTTCTAAAAATCCTGATGGTAAGTACTTTGCTTCGATATTGGTGGAGGATGGTATCGAGAAACCAGAGGTTAGCAAAGACGGTGATGTAATTGGTATAGATCTAGGTCTAACTGATTTTGCTGTAACTTCCAATGGCTCAAAATATCAGCACCCGAGAGCTACCAAGAAGCATGAAAGAAATCTAGCTCGTAAGCAAAAAAAGCTAGCCCGTAAAAGCGGAAAGTGCAGTCTTGGGGTTTCCCCAAGTGGAGCACCTTTTCAAGACAGGGATAAGACGACCAACAAGCGTCGTAAAGCAAAGCTTGCAGTTGCTAAGGTTCATTCTAAAATCAAACGTGTTCATGAAGATTTTCTGCACAAACTATCGCGCAAGATAGTAGACAAAAACCAAGTCATAGTGGTGGAGAATCTGGCAGTGAGAAATATGGTGAAAAACCATTGTCTAGCCAAGGCAATTTCCGATGCTGGCTGGGGAATGTTTTGCACCATGCTCAAATACAAAGCTGAAATGGTGGGCAAGGTCTATCTAGAAATAGGTCGGTTCTTTGCATCTACTCATCTTTGCTCAAACACTTTGAAGCCACTGCCAAAGATGGATCTATCAGTGCGTGAATTTGATTGTACTCATTGTGGTCAAAGGCACGATAGAGACATTAACGCAGCGATAAACATCAAGAATGAAGGCTTGCGCGTATTGACGTTGGGAACCAGCGTTATTGCTCCTGAAGGCTATGTAAGACCAAAGCAGTATGGGCTTAAGTCTACTACTGTCGAGGCTGTGGTCGTTGAAGGGAGAAGCCTACACTTACCGCGCTAGCGGAAGTGTGTGGTAGTTCACGATCTAGCTACTAGCCAAATACATAGTCGATCGATCTTAACCAGAGCTGGTATGCAATACGAAATTACTGCCCAAATACCCACAGTTAGTGAATACCAGTTTTTGAGAGCAGCGGTGGGTTGGCATAACTATGCGGTAGAAGTGGCAGAAAAATCACTCCAAAATTCTCTGTACAGCGTGTGTGCAATTTATGAGCGGGATGTAATTGGTTGTGGGCGAGTGGTTGGTGATGGCTATATTTATTTTTATCTGCAAGATGTGATCGTTTTGCCAAAATATCAAGGTCATGGCATTGGCTCCAAAATCACCGAAAATATCAAGAACCATGTGCTATCGATCGCGCAGCCCGGTGCTTTCTTTGGTCTGATGGCTGCTGATGGTGCTGCGAGCATGTATGAAAAATTTGGCTTTGAATGCCGACCCCAAAACATGCCAGGGATGTCCATGTGGATCGGCAAAGACTCCTTCACTAAATTACAGTGATCGATCTCAGCATCCCAATCCAGCGAAAAAATCTATTTCTACACTGAATCTTTCAAGGCCAATATTTCAGGTGGATAATCGGCACCCTCCAGCATCACCATCGTAATCACCCCGTAGGCATCCACCCAGGCTTGCTTAACATCAGGAGTCCAGGCCGTTCCGGCAAAACTAGCCATGGTTTTCAGCAAAGAACTGCCCACTAACGGATAGTGTTGCGGCAACACGCCATATTTAACATGGCGAGTACCCAAACCTTGCAGCGTTGAAGCCAGCAGCTCGGAGTTGCGCAAATTATCTACCACGAACTTTAGAGCGTCAGCGAGATGACCTCCTTGCTCATTCATTTGTGTGTTGGCAAACAGGGGCTGAATGTCAGGATAATCATTTAAAAGATTGGCATAAAAAGCAGCCGGGAAATCACGGTTAGAATTTTGGACTACTTGAAAACTGGCTTCTAAAACTTCCACATTCAACATTAAAACTTACCATCAGCTATTATTTAAGACGCCTAAACATTAGGGTGAACTAACACAGCCTGTCAACGGTTCAGGTTTTTGTCCTCTCTGAGATAGTTAAAATTAAGATGAAGATATTATCCGTCAACAATCATATTAAATATAGAGTGCCAAGATTTGAAGCTGCTTAATCGTCCTACCAACAACCTGCGGTTAGAGCGCACCTTGGCACTGCTAGCTCTACTTAATTTTGGCCTGGTTCTGTTTGACCTCAGTTACATTCCCTGGCGTAATTTGTACTTCCGCCACTTAAATCCCATCACTAAAATCTATGACCCGATCAAGGGCATTGAGCCACATCGAGAAACAGCTCAGTATTTGGCAGCTGTCGATCGATTAAAAAAACAAACTCAAGCCCAGGGCTGGCTATCAGCAGCAGTATCAGCCACCGTCCAGGATTTGGGCGAGCAAAGCACCAAGATGATTGAAACCAATCCCTTTCAGCTGGCTGGTAAAACCGGTGCGTTGGAAAAGATCAAAAATCGGATGCGTGAACATATGCGCCAAGAGTCTGCCCGTAGTGCTTTTTGGGCTTTTTGGAATGTTGAACATTTGCAGCGAGTCAGTACCGAATCAGAACTAGCCTACTTCGATCGTCAGATTCGGCCACTGATTGATATTAACTATTTCCGCGAAACTGGGGAGGATGGCAATTTTGTCGATAACTTCTGGTGGATTGACCTAGGGTTTGTTGTAATTTTTGCCATTGATCTGAGTCGGCGCTGGCTCATCCTCCGCCGCCGTAAACCAACCATCACTTGGCAGCATGCCATCTTCAGTCGCTGGTACGATCTGCTTCTGCTATCACCTTGGTTCCGCCTCCTGCGCATTGTGCCCTTAACCATCCGCTGGCACCAAGCATCACTAATCAATTTGTCAGCGGTGCGACATCAACTCAATAGTTTGATGGTCGGCGAGTTGGCCGATGAACTAACACAAGTAGTAGTCACCCAAGTCTTGAGTCAAGCCCAAGGCTCCATTAAAAATGGGGCAGCTTCTAAACTGTTGATCGATCGATTACAGCGTTCCTACATTGATCTTAATAATATTAATGAAGTAGAAGCGATTGCCCAAATTATTTTAGAAATTGCCATCTATCGCGTCTTACCCAAGATCCAGCCCGACTTAGAAGAAATCGCCAATCACCTGCTTCAAAAAGCGCTGATTGATTCACCAGCTTTTCAAAGTTTGAAAGTAATTCCGGGTTTTGCCGCCGCGCCCCAGCAGCTCACCGGGCAATTAGTGCGCCAGATTTCGGATGCTCTGTATATCGGTTTGACCAAAGCTGTCAGCGATCCACAAAATGGTAAACTTTCCCGGCGACTGGCCGAGAACTTCACCGCCGCTCTGGGTGCTGAACTGCAAAAAAGTCACACCGTGGTCAAGCTAGAGTCTTTGCTGGCCGATTTAATAGAAGAAGTTAAAGTTAGCTACGTTCATGCCGACAATTTAAGTCGGCCAGAGGGTGACATCGTTATCCCCATAGAAAACCCCAAAATTGACGCAGACCAATTCGCCCAAGATAAATTGCAATTCTAGCCAGTTTTCCTTAAAAAAGTAGGATTCCATGTGGCCATAGTCTTCCAAGAAATACTCCTCCCCAATCATCTCTTCTAGGTTTTGGAGTAATTCTTGTCGATCGAGTTCCCAGGGGTTACACCAGGGAAATTGTACCGATTTATTATGAACTTCAATCCAGCCCAACCGGTCATCATTACCATATTCAATTTTCAATACCAGTTTATGCTGATAATATTGCAGGTCGCGGTCTTCTAGCTCGTCGATATAGATTTTGTCAGGCTGGCCAAGAATTTGATAAATTTCTTGCTCGGTCATCCCAAAAACCAAGTCTCCTAGCCCTCTACCAATTTTGATTTGCACTGTTTGTCCTAAATTAACTAGCCGAGGTCGAGCTACCGCTGTGGCGGCTGAGCCGAGCGAACCTTCTGCACCACCAGCTTATCACCTACCTTTAACCCCAAGTTAACAGCGCGACCAGCGTTTAATTCAATTACTTGATCAATTAGCACATCCGGCTTCGGACCATAGCTGGGGCAAGGCTCATCTTTACAGGGTGGCACATTGATCTGAATATTTTTGATGATGCCTTTATTGAGAAACAACATATCTAACGGAATTAACGTGTTCTTCATCCAGAACTGCGCTGGTTGTGGCTTGCCAAAATTGAACACCATTCCTCGATCGGACGGCATACTGCGTCGAAACATTAAACCGATCGCCTGTTCTTGGCTAGAATTAGCAACTTCTAGGTTAATAGTCTTTTTCTTAATTACTATTTGGGCGGCGATCGGCAAAGTCTGCGCCCCTGGGAAACTAGGCTGAATTTGAGCTGGGCTACTTTTCATAACTGGTTTTGGTGGTGAGGCGGAAGAACTACAGCCCCCCAGGAACGGAAACAAGCTCAGGAGCAAGCTGCGCCGCACCAGCAACAATTTAGATATCTTGGACATAATTTTTAGATAGTTCCTTCAGCAGTAATCATCCTAACTTTCACGTAAAACGTAACCGGTACCGCGTACTGTCAAAATCAGGCGCTTTTCGCTGTCAGCATGAAGCTTCAGACGCAAGTAACGGATGTAGACTTCAATGACATTAGATTCCCCTAAGAAATCGTATCCCCAAACATTTTCCAGGATTTGCTCGCGGGTTAAAACTTCGCCGGGATGATTCATGAAGTAACGCAATAACTCAAATTCTTTAGTGGTGAGGCTGATCGATCGACTACCTCGCACAGCTTGCCGCGTATCCAAATCCAAGGTTAGATCGCTGAACTGAATTTTTTGATGGGATACCGGCTGCACCTGTAAATAAAACCGGAGCAGTTGCAGAAAGCCATAGGTATGGTAAGGCTTTACTAAATAATCATCGGCACCTGATTCCAGGCAGGCCACTCGATCGGCAATGCCATCATGAGCCATCAATAACAAAACAGGCATCACGTAATTCTGTTCACGCAGCTGTTTTACAAAATCGAGAGCCGTATCTTTGGATAGCTCGCGATCGATTACTACCAATTGCGGTGATTGCTGTCTAATTTGCAACCAGCTACTCTGGACATTCTGGCTACTAAAAACCTGATAACCAGCTTTGAACAGGTCTACATAAATCTTTTCAGCCAGAGTAGTATCATTCTCGATTAGTAAAATATAGGATGAAGCAGTAGAAGAAGACATACTCAACTCGGACGATTTCTACTGTCATTCTAGCTGGCTGTGGAAAATTTCGATCCTAGCCTTCGCTTTCCGAGGGGGTAGAATTGATCACCGAGGGCGCTAAGTAAGCTACCAAAACTCCAATCAAAAAGCCAGCACAGTTCCGAAGTAGCGGTACTAAATCGGCAGTGCGAGTGATCACCGGAGCAACACCAAAAGCAATGAACAAAATTCCCCACAGGGGCGAAAATATTAACGCCCATTGCCAAGCAAAAGCTTGGCCAGGTTTACGCGGGTAAGCTGCAAATCCACAAATAATCCCGCCCAAAATAGAGGCGCTTAAAGTTAGTAGCCACTGCTCCTGCGGCAATCCAGGTACTACGATACAGCCACCTTTGGCCAAGCAACCCTTGACAGCACTTAACGAGTCTAAGATCGCCCCATCTTCCCCGTGCTCTCGGACGTAATACATATTACCAAAGCGGGTTTGCAGCTCAATCCAGAAGCTACGCGGCATTAACCGATAAGCCGTATCACCGACATTAAAGTTTAGAATATTGCCGCCGCGCGAATCGGCCACCAACAAGACACTCTTATCATCTAAGCCCCAATACTTTTTCACCGACCGCCCTGGTGTTCGATCGAACTGCGTTAAAACTCTTAGTTTCCAGCCAGTTTCCGTCTCAAACTGACCAATTTCAGTGGCGAGCCGCTCTTCTTGAAAAGGAGTAAGCGCTTTAGCTAAGTCGATAATGGGAGTTTGCTCTGGGGGGAGCAAGTCAGGGTTATCGTAAGCAAAAGCTGCTGGAGCATTAAAAAAGAGGCAAAAGCTAAAAAAAACGGTGAGTAGCGGCAGCAGAAGACGGCGACGGATCATATGACAAAGGTGCTAAAAGAATTGTGGGGGTGTGGAATCTAAGTATATAAATGTTTATATTTCTTTTAATGTAGCAAAAAATAACCCCTGGTGATCCCCAGAGGTTACTGTTGACAAATGTTAGGTAGAATTACTGGCCAGCAGCACCTTCGGCCCATTCCGTATGGAATACGCCCGGTTTATCAGTGCGTTCGTAAGTGTGGGCCCCAAAGTAGTCGCGCTGAGCCTGAGTCAGGTTCTGGGGCAGATTGGCACGCCGGTAGCTGTCAAAGTAGTCTAAGGAAGCACTAAAAGCGGGTACCGCAATGCCCAACAGTGCCGCTTGACTAAGAACTTCCCGCCAAGCAGATTGCCTGTCGAGGATCGTCTGCTTAAACTCTTTGGCTAACAATAGGTTAGGCAGATCTGGTTGATCCTTAAAAGCTTGCTTAATGCTGCCCAAGAAGCCAGCTTGAATAATGCAACCGCCTTTCCAGATTCCCGCAATCTCGCCCAGCTTGAGCTGATATTTATTAACTTGAGATGCTGTATTTAGCAAAGCCATGCCTTGAGCATAGGAACAGATCTTGGAGCAATACAAAGCATCCCGGATTTGGTTAATAAAGGTAGCTTTGTCACCCGTAAATTTAGCCGTGGGACCAGTGAGAATCTCGGCGGCGGCCACCCGCTCAGTCTTGAGGCTAGACATAATTCGGGCATTGACTGCCGCGATAATGGTAGGAATCGGCACGCCCAATTCCAGAGCGCTTTGCACTGTCCAACGACCAGTTCCTTTCTGACCAGCCGCATCCATAATCAGTTCGACCAGGGCTTGGTTGGTTTCGGGATCGATCACTTTAAAGATATCGGCGGTAATTCTAATTAAGAAAGATTCCAGTTCAGCAGTCTTATTCCAATCAGTAAATACCTGATGGATTTCTTGGTGGCCTAGGCCCAATACATTTTTAAGTAAGTCATAGGCTTCGGCAATTAGCTGCATATCGCCATACTCAATGCCGTTGTGCACCATTTTCACGTAGTGACCAGCACCACCGGGACCAATGTAAGTAACGCAGGGACCATCATCTACCTGAGCAGCAATTTTCACCAAGATCGGCTCTAAGTTCTTATAAGCAGCTTCCGTGCCACCAGGCATCAGACTAGGGCCTTTCAAGGCTCCTTCTTCGCCGCCACTCACACCCATACCGATGAAGGTCAGACCAGTGTTTTCTAACTCGGTAGTGCGGCGGGCAGTGTCATCAAACAGAGAGTTACCACCATCGATAATAGTATCGCCCTTAGCCAGTAAAGGTTTTAGCTGTTGAATCACTTTATCTACTGGATCGCCAGCCTTGACCATTACTAAAATACGGCGGGGCTGTTCGAGGCTGGCTACGAAGTCTTCGAGAGTAAATGCGGCTTTGACATTTTTTCCTTGGGCGCGGGTGGCCATGAAAGTATCGGTCTTTTCCCGCGATCGGTTAAAAACAGAAACAGAGAAACCTTTGCTTTCAACATTGAGAGCCAGATTTTCACCCATTACTGCTAGGCCAATCACACCAAAGCTTTGTAAAGTCATAAATAGAGGTTGTGAAGTTTTGCCATTTTTTTTAGGTTAACTGATCCCCATAGCAGTGGTCTAAATATGGAGGAAACTTAAGATTTCAGAACAAAGAAAGCGGCCTAACAGCCGCTTTCCGATTTCTATAGTACTTTACTTAGAATGTGAAAGTAGTTCTGACGGTACCAATAAGTGCGCCACCAGCATTGGGGTCTGCTTGGTTAGGGTTAGTCAAATAGATCAAGCCTGGAGTGATCGACAGGCCATCATTGAGCTTGTACTTATAGAAAGTCTCCAAATGATAAGAGCTATTCGCACCAGGGACACCAATCGCAGCAGCGTTGGTAACAGTAGGAGCCTGACCA
>JAYUSR010000115.1:0-19029 GCA_043755575.1 Synechococcales cyanobacterium | reverse complement strand
GGGCAGGTCGATGAAACAATCGCCCTGTTTACTGATATGAAGAGGAAACAAGCCCATAATTTCTGCGTCTATATCGAAAAACATCGCCACCGTATCATCAACTATGATTACTATCAAGCGGAGGGTATCTGTTCAATTGGTTCTGGAGCAGTTGAATCTGCAATTAAGCAAATCGACCGTTGAGTACAAACATAGCATTACGAGTCGTGAGAGATGTGATTATCATTGACAATGCTAGCTTTCACCGCTCTCAAGCCATTTATGAAATTGTTGCAGCAGCTGGATGTGAAATTTGGTATCTTCCCCCTTATTCACCAAATTTAAATAAGATTGAACGATGGTGGTTTGTGTTAAAGAACTGGATGAAGCAACGTTGGAGTGAATTTGAAGAGTTTCGTGATTGTGTCGATGCTGCTTTTATGCAATGTCCTAATGTGTACAAGTAGCGCTATACAGCGTATTGGTGCGTTCGTTCAGTCCCGTAGCTTCACACCACGCCAGTCATTTTGTCGGCGGGATAGTGTTTCGATTTTTTGGGAATGTTCATGTGCGTGAGGTAAGGTACCCCTGTTAAGGTGAGCGTTTGTACTAACCGATCTGTGATTTTCTGATATTTTGAAGCTATTTTTCTATCTAAAAAAAATTCATAATCAAACAAAATTTAATACTAATGAACTAATTAAATTATTTTTCTACAATTCCAGCGAAATTGAAATGGCGCAGGCTCGTGATGTAGTACATTTGCTCACCTTAACAGGGGTAGGCTAAACCCCTAGAATATCGGGAGCCGAATGCACGGAAACGGGCATGTCCGGATTTAACAGAGAGGGGCGAGGTTTAATATCTTCCCTCGACTCCACCAAGGTCACGCTACATATATCAGCTAAACCAGAATAATTTTCAAAAAACAAAGCATCTACATATCATGTCAATTCTTACAGCCAAAACAACGACAACCCAAATTAAGATTTCTCAATTGCCCCAGGCAATTGAAAAAGCTCATATAGCCATACAAAACTCTGTCAAACCATTTTCTGAAGAATTTTTCCGTCAATGTTTTCCGGTTAATGAAGCGCAAGATCGGATCGAGCAATATTTCAACCGGGCGATCGAACATCCAACTGGATTATATATGTTTTTCCAGCGGTATACTCATTTTAATGCCTATACATCTGCCGTAATTTCGCGGTTGGCAAGCTCAATTGCGATGTCGCGGTATTTATTTACAGATCCTACTGTTGAGGTAATTGAAGAATCCGATCGAGGATTTAATCTGGCAGCAAAGGTGATGATTGCAGCATCTGATGAGGGGACGAATGATGGCGCACCTCATCGCACACTCGGGCAACTCCTGCTGCGAACAATGGCAAATTATGCAAATCTTTCTGTTGCCGAGCAAAATCAGTTTGCAGAAGTACCCGCATGGTTGACTGATATTTGCGATCAGATTATGGTTGGTTATGCTGGCGTACCTGGCGATGCCGCAGCATTGATTCGGAGTATGGGCTTTCATGCCGCTTCTGAATTATTTGGCGATATCGAATATGGACTAGTCGATAAAGTTGTCCGTTACGACAATAAGAATATTGGTTTCGATGCCTTTTTGCGCAAAACTCCTGTAGCCAATCTGTGTGGACATCGTTACCACCCTTGGAGTTATATCTTGGTTCATGCTTCCCATGATGGTGCTGCGGGTGTAGAAGCTTGTCACTTTGAATGTGTGGTTGATGCTCTCAACTTGGTGGCAGATTACCGTCCCGAATCTGAAGAGCAAATCATGCAGTGGGTATTAGAAGGCTTCGAGCAATTTATGAACTTAGAGCAATCTATGTTCTATCAAGTTGATGCAGAATCTCAAGCTTTTGTAAAACAGTTAACTCAATCGCCCGATCTGGTATTGGCTTAAAAGTTACACTTGTAATTAATTAAATCGTCACCGATTCGATCAGTCAAATAGTCAGGAAAACATTTATTTTCCTGACTATTTGACTGATCGAGAGGTATAACAAATAAAATAATCTTCATAATGAACTGGCATACAATTTTTGGGATCGCGTCAGGACTAGTTTTATTAGTTGGTAACATCCCCTATATTCTATCGATTCGGCATGGTAAAACAGTTCCCAATAAAGTTACCTGGGGAATCTGGACGACGATTGGATTTATCCTACTGTGGAGTTCCTACGCCAGCGGAGCCACAAATACACTATGGTTGCTAGTTGCATTAGTAATTAGTCAATGCATCATTACTACTTATGCATTTAAGTATGGTCAAGGCAACTGGCAAAGGTTAGACAAAATTTGTCTGGCTGGAGCGGGTGTAAGCTTATTACTATGGTTACTATCTGGATCCCCGTTAGTTGCAATATTAATGAATACAGCAATGGATATGCTGGGAGCGGTACCGACTATTAATAAAGTTTATCGCAATCCGAATTCTGAATCTTTAGTTTTCTGGTCGATGTCTTTTAGTTCGGCGCTTTTAAACTTATTTGCGATCGAACGACTCTCTTTATCATCTGTAGTTTTTCCACTTTATCTATTTAGTTTAAACATCATAATCTTATTGCTGATTACTCGGCCTAAATGGTCAAAAACATCAAGTTAGGGGCAAACAGGGAATTCGGAAAATCGTATGCTATGGTCATTCCAAATAAGAATGAAATGTCTCATAGTCTAGATTTAAGAAAAAGAGTAGTAGATTTTTTGGAAAAAGGAGGAAGGATATTAGATGCAGTAGAGAATTATCAAGTGAGCCGCCAATAATGGTGTCATCATAATTTCTAAACTTAGTTAAGCACGGTATTTCCCCCAAAATATTGCCTTAAAAACAAGTAAATAAGTAGTAACAGATATCCGAGTCTCCAGAGTTTTAAGATCCGGTCTTTCGCTATTAATTACTCCCCCTAAAGATTGTAAAGTTGCTTGTTGCGACTTCGTTAGCCCTTTGATATTATCAATCTTCATTCCTTCGTAAGGGCGCAAAGATTGCCAGGTAGCCAGACATGTAGCAGCTTCTAAATCCCAAATCTTAATTGTTTCATCTACACTACCTGTAAAGGCAACCAGTTTAGGCAACTCCATTTCGGGTAATTGAACGATAGCAACTTCGATCGCATAAATTAAACCACGATGACCAGTGAAAGTTTGTGAACATTTTCCGCTGTGCACATCCCAAACCTTGAGAGTGCCATCCATTCCACCACTAATAATGAATCGATCGTCCGGACTAAACTGGGCACGGATTACCCATCCTCGATGTCCAGAAAAAGTTTGTAAACATTCTCCTGTTGCCACCAACCAGAGTTTGATAGTTCCATCATAGCTGGTACTAATTAACCACTGGCCATTGGAACTAAAAGCCACTGACCACACACTATTGGTATGCTCTTGAAGATTTTGGCAACATTCACCAGAATTAGGACTGCACAATTTAATTGAGCCGTTAGTATCACCACTAGCTAGCAGCTGGCCATCGGGACTAAAAGCCACAAAAACCACCGAACTGGTGTGTTCTTGAATGGTTTGTAAACATTCACCGGTAGCAACGTCCCAGATTTTTACAGTTTGGTCATAACTACCACTAGCTAATGTTTGACCATCAGGGCTAAAAGCCACTGACCAAACCCAACTAGTATGTCCTCGGAGGGTTTGGAGACATTTGCCCAATCGCCAATCAGATAACTTAATAGTGTGGTCTGAACTACCACTAGCTAACAAGCGTCCATTGGGACTGAATTTAACTGACCAGACACGATTGGTATGATCTTGTAAAACCTGAGTGACAATACCACGATCAATATCCCACACTTTGACAGTTTTATTTTCATACCCAGCAGCTAGGTATCGACCATCAAAACTCAGAGACAGAGCGGAAACAGCGTCAGTGTATCCGACGATCGTGTTAATACAACGTCCCAGTTCTAAATTCCAAATTTTAGTAGTATGGTCATCACTACCACTCGCCAGTTGCTGACCATTAGGATGAAAGGCTACTGTCCAAATAGGACTACGATGACCCAACAAAGTTTGTAGGCATTCGCCATTATTTAAGTCCCATAGTTTGATGGTCTGATCAAAGCTACTACTAACTAATTGCTGACCATCTGGACTAAAAGCAACTTTGCTAATCATATTTTGGTGTCCACTCAAGGTCTGCAAACATTCACCGGTAGTGATATCCCAAATCTTAATCAGACGATCATAACTACCGGTGGCGATCGATCGACCATTGGGATTAAAAGCTACCGAACGAATCCAATCCTCGTGGGCTGTCCAAACAGCTAGGCACGATCCAGTAGCAACATCCCACCACCTGACAACGCAATCTTCGCCACCGCTCACGAGAGTACATCCATCAGGACTGAAGGCGATCGACCACACTCGACTGTCATGACCAACTAGAGTTTGGATTTCGGGGTTTAACCGCCCCGGAAAAACTCGCCACAGACGAATAGTGCTATCTTCGGAGGAACTAGCGATAGTTTCACCATCCGGGCTAAAGATCGCAGCGTTAACTGACAAAGTGTGGCCAGTATAGGTGCAGAGGCATTCACCAGTGACCACGTTCCATAATTTAACCTTATAGTCATCGCCAGCACTAACTAGATATTGTCCATTGGGACTAAAATCAATTGCCCAAGCCCAATGCAGATGTCCTTGACAATAAGAAACTTTTGCGAGAGTGTCGGCATCCCAAATCTGCACATCACCCTTGGTATCACTGGTAGCTAAATACTTACCATCAGGACTAAAAGCGGTGCCAATGATACCGCCAAAGGTTTCCGCAAAAACCGTCTGGCTAACTTGGCTACCGGTAAAATCAACATTATGCAATACAGCATTGATTAAGTAGGCTTGACGAATAGACAAACCAGAGAAATCAAAGCCTTGGAGGTCAGTTTTCAAATGACACAATAAATTGAGCAGATTACCACAGGCATAACCAGTGGTAGTTGGGGTTTGGTGGCGCAAGCTCACCAGAATTTGAGCTAAGTGCTTTTGGAGTTGCTCGATAGTGGCGAAATGAGTCAACAATTGATCGGCCAGGGGCTGCAAAATCAATTGAATTTGGGCATCCCGCAGATAATCTTGGGTTTGAGCTTCGATGAGAGCATGGGTTTTAAACAGGTTTAGGGTGCCGGTAATAACTTCGTTCTCTATCTCCCGGATAAACCTTTCCGTGACATACTCCATAATGACCGGCTGTTGAGTGAGTCCTTGTTTGGTAGTCTCAACCAAAGACCGGTCGCGCAGTGTTTCTAGTGATTCTAATAATTGAGGCACTGGAGCTAGGGGGAATAATTCAGCTCGTAACCGCCTAGGGGTAACGCCTTCTCGGTTAATGGCTAACCAGTACATGATCTGCTGTTGCAAGATGGATAGTCGATCGAACTGTTGGTCTAATAACTCCCAGAGGTGACTAAATACAGCCTTGCCTTCGGCTAAAAACTCTTGAATGTCTCCGTTAAAAAGGTTTTGAATATTGGTAGCTACCAACTTCAGAGCCAAGGGATTACCATCAACGTATTTAATGAGGTTCTCTTGGTCAGCAAGAGGAGCAGTAATTCCTTTGTCACTCAGAATACTTTGGGCATCAGCGATCGGTAAGCCAGCCAATTGTAACGACCGGACAGGAAGATTCTGTCCTTCCCGCAGAGTCATACCGTTGGGCTTTTCCCGGCTGGTAATCACCAGACAACTCTGATGACTTTCATCACTAATCCGTTTAAAGATCTGACTATAGCCTTCATACCCCGCTAGGGAGCAACCGTTTTGATGGCCAGATTGTAAAATCGATTCGACGTTATCCAAAACCAGTAAACAGCGTTTTTGGCGTAACTGCTGCATTAATGAGGCGATCGAACTTTCCTGCACATCAGAACCAGTCAAAATCGGCAAGATCTCATTTAGCAAATTGTCAGGAGTAGGGGCATTGCGTAAACTACGCCACACCACATATTCAAACTGAGATTCCAACTGTTGAGCAAGTTTGACCGAAAGCGCTGTTTTTCCAATCCCTCCCCAGCCAAAAATGCCTACCATCCGACAATGGCTATCGGTTAACCAATGATGCAAAGTCTGTAGAGTAGTTTGTCGGCCATAGAAGGAGGAGACATCGATCGCTTCACCCCAATTTGTTTTGGTGAGAGATGTCTGATAGCGCTGTAGGATCGCTTGAAGATTGCTCTTGGCAACTTTGATACCCAAGATGCCAGACAAAGATTGCCATAACTGAGCAGCAATCTGTTTAATGTAGTCCGCATCGTAGCCTAATTCACCTCCGATCGTTGGGTAAGAACTTCCAGCCCAGACTCGTAAAACGATTTCTGATTGGATGTCTCGGAGTGTTGCTTGTTGATTTTTTTCAAGCAAGTGGTCGATGATTATGAGAGCTTCTTGTCCCGTCATTTTCCCACATTATGTTGTTGGACTAATACTTATTATAAGGCAATCCAGTATCAGCATCAGGGAGCCAGGAATTCAAACAGTCATATTTGTTAATATTTCACCGCCAAAATTACTGACTTTTTCTTACTGACAAATCGGACAGGTTTATTTTAGACTAACGCTAAAGCAGCAGCATTGATTGCTAGGTGGTGTCGATTTAAAAAGACCAGATTTATCAATATCAATGCACTATAGAAAAAATATATTGAACTTTTGTATTTAGGGAAAACATCATGCCTTCAGAATCTGACCAACCACAACCTAAAGATTTATTTAAATATTTTGGCATTGCTGGTCAAGATATTCCACGCTTTGATGCTAGATTACCTCTACCGCGCAGCGTGGAGCCTCCACTACGCTTACTCGTTAACGGTGGGCTGGCCAAAATTCCGATTGCCTCTGCTGGGCCACTGGAATTACTAGGAATTGTAGGGGTCACCACCCTAGTAAAAAAGTTACAATCACCATTTGCCATGCCAGCGAACTTTACGCGCTGTCGTCCGGACAAGTTTAGTGATGAATTCTTTGTGGAGCGGCGACTCAATGGCTTTAACCCCGGCCAAATGAAGCAGGTGAAAGATCAACCTTGGCAATATGTTATTTGCTATGACGCTAGGGACTACAATTTCAAGTTCGACAAGCCCGGCACCATCTTTCCTCGGGTTATTGAAGCCCGGTTTGTACTACAAGAGAAATCCTTACAGATTCATTCGATCGAATACGAACTAGTCCCAGGTGTCAAAAGCTGCAAAACTCCGATCGACACTCATCAGGAGTGGGAATGGGCTAAACAGTTATTCCGCTGTGCAGAGATTGTATTTCAAGAAACTCAATCTCACTTAGGACAAGCTCACTTAAATGTGGAGCAATATGCCATGTCCTATTACCGTAATATTGTAAACAACCCGATCAAACTTTTATTGGAACCCCATTTTACCGGGGTGTTGTACATCAACAAATTAGGTGCGTCAGATATTTTCGGATCTACCGGAATTCTCCCCCAAAATTCAGCCTTACATACTGATGAAGTAGAGACATTGATTCATGCCAAAATCAAAACATTAAATTATCATCAGTGGCATCCTCAACTGCATACCATGCCTGATGTGGTTGCTAATAACTTCTTTGATCGCGCTTCGATAGCTGCTTGGGAAGTCATTACCGAATATGTGACTGAGTTCTTTTCCAAGCAAGGATCCGAGATTCAACGATTATGGCCTGAAATCGCTGCGATGTCCGCAGATTTAGTACAGCATTCTATCTTGGATGAAAATTACGGGACGCTAGAAATTGCCAATATTGATGACCTGAGAGCACTCTGTATCTATGTGATTTACCATAGCTCTTTCATTCACTCCTGGCTAAACTATAAACAGTATGATGATGTAGGTGACGTAGAATACGCCGTGATCGGCTTATGGGACGAAACCTATGACAAAACAACGCTTGTCCAAAGGCACATTGAACAAGTTTTCTTAGCATGGAAATTATCCCAAATTCGCTACAATCCAATCGTGGCTGAAACCGATGTAGATAGCCCGATCGCAATATTCAAAAACTTGCTATGGCAGCGACGGCATGAAATCATCCCCGGCATACCACTAGAACTAGTAATGGGCAGTATTCACGTCTGAAATTTGATCTAGCAATATTTTTTACCATGCTGGCATCTTAATAAATGCTGGCATTGGTGGTGTTTGGAATTACGGCATCATCTGGAAAAAACTTGTAACTTCAGAATTGGGCTACTTCTCAACATGATTACTTAATTCTCCATTAGCCTAAGCAAAGAGTAGCTCGACTTCAGCTCTTGATTATCAATATCGTTTTTTCGGGGATTTATCATTATGATTTTCTGGTTAATATGGCTACTATTCACAGGTTATGCATTCTTGCTAGCTCCACCAGACAGCCCAGAAACGTTGCAGCTCATTATCAATCTCTCTACCGGCCAATGGGCAGGGATCAATCCTCTGATTATTGCACTATTCAACCTAATGGGGATTTGGCCAATGATTTATGCGGCAGTGATGCTGTTTGATGGTTCTGCCCAAAAATTCCAGCCTGGATTTTTCAATTTGGCTTCTTTTGCTGTGGGAGCTTTTATTATTTTGCCTTATCTTGGACTCCGGCAGCCTAATACAACTATGCCAGTAGCAGCAACCCCACTCCGGAAGCTTTTGGATACTCGTTGGTTGGCAGTGGCGATCGGCCTGGGATCGATCGGACTCCTTTCCTATGGCTTAACTCAAGGCAACTGGCCAGATTTTGTGCATTCATGGCAAACGCAGCGCTTTATCCATGTAATGACCTTAGACTTTTTGATGCTTTCTGCCCTGTTTCCAATCTTAGCTAAAGATGATCTGAGCAGAAGAGGCGGTCAGCCCTGGCTATGGGGGCTTTCCTTTATACCAATGGTCGGGGCAATTGCCTACCTTTACCTGCGGCCTCGCCAGATTTTCGCTAATGTCGAGTCCATGAATACCTAGCCCCAAAACAATAGAAGAACAGCTATTATTTCTGGCATTAATTTAAAAAACAACACCACCCCTAATATTTTGTCGTTGGCAAAATATCGGGGGTGATTTAATAAATGTCTTTATATTAAAACAACTGACTTTTACTCACCGACGAGGCAGAATTTGTAGTGTTAATGTGTACATATCAATATTTTAACAGAATCATGCTTGGTTAAAGATACATTAGCAAAAAAGCACAAACGGTATCGTCAGTGACAAGAGAAAATGTTGCAGAGCAAATAATACAGAAAAAATAACGGACATTAATTAACACCAATACTGTCATACGTCACGAGAAGCTTTTCCCTAGCAAATCGTTATTTTGTTGTGCGCAAAAATGCAGCAAACTCAATTGCACCTATTTTAAAACTATTTTATTCATTAACAATCCGGAATATTAAAATATTTGCTGTCTATATACCAATGAAGCACAGCAGTTTTAAAAAGCTACTCAATCTTGATATCAATTAAAAAAATGTCTATGTTAATGCATAAGCAATAAAGCTCAAGCCGTTATTTTCATAGCATTACAGGCACACATTTCAATCATTCAAATGCTTCTTTGCCACATTACTCACATCTTATGAATAATGCAGAATCAATAAATCATTGTTCTCAATAAATTAAAATTTACACTCACAAACTAGCAAATAACTATTATGTTTATCACACCAACACCTGAGCGAAGAATGCATTTAATTCGTTGGATACTAACGATTTCTTGGTTGCTAATTATCACCTCATTATTCTACGATCCTTGGACTTCATATTTTACTATACCGAATCATCGCTGGAGTCCATTAAGATTAACCGGTGAATGTGTTTCAGTTCAAGGAAAGTGTTTAGTTGAACAGCCATATCCTCTGGGTACAACCTTGCTATGGGCAGTGATTTTACCAGCCACCATCTTTATCTTACTAGTATTTGGACACGAGCTATGGCGACGAATTTGTCCACTGTCTTTTCTATCACAAATTCCTCGTGCCTTGGGCTGCCAAAGACAATTCAAACGCAAAAACTCCACTAGTCAAGTACGCTCCGAACTAGTCAAAATTAAACCGAATTCTTGGCTGGGCAAAAACTATTCTTACCTTCAGTTTGGGGGGCTGTTTATCGGCTTATGCGGACGAATTTTATTTTTCAATGCCGATCGATCTATCCTTGCAGCATGGATGTTGCTAACGATCGCCGCTGCCATCACCGTTGGATATTTATATGGTGGTAAATCCTGGTGCCACTACTTCTGCCCCATGGCTCCTGTGCAACGTATTTACAGCGAACCGAAAGGTCTATTTAGCTACAAAACCACAAATAAAATCACCGAATCGATGTGCCGTACAGTCTTACCCAACGGCCAAGAGCAAAGCACCTGCGTGGCCTGTCAAAATCCCTGTCTTGATATTGATGCTGAACGAGCCTATTGGCAGGAATTAAGCAAACCGGAAGAAGCTTGGCTGCGTTATGGTTATGTGGGTTTAGTAGTGGGATATTTTGTTTATTACTATCTGTACGCTGGAAATTGGGATTATTATTTTTCTGGTGCCTGGGTTAGACAGACCGATCAACTAGCTTCGTTGAAGAGTCCTGGATTTTATTTACTGGGGCAGGCTCTAAATATTCCGAAGTTAGTGGCGGTGCCCTTGACGCTCGGTAGCTTCACGGTGATGGGTTATCGAATTGGTTGCTGGATCGAAAAATATGCCCAAGCGAGTATGCCCATAGGCAACGCCGATACGGCCGCAACTAGCTCAGCATCTCTCCCCAAAAATATGGTTAGACATCGTATTTTCACACTTTGTACCTTTGGCATTTTCAATTTTTTCTTTATCTTTAGCGGTCGCCCCTTGGTGCAATTACTACCAGATTGGATCCAACATGTCTATAACTTTATCTTGGTGTTGGTGAGTACGATCTGGGTTTATAAAACTTGGCAGCGTCGTCCCGATCCAAAAGCTAAAGTTGATTTTGGTTTACCAGCACACCACCCCGCTGCAAACTAGCTAGATTTTTACTTCCGGTGCAAAACAACACCGTTCTCAATTCGGCCAATAGGATTTCCACTTTTTCAGCAACTGCTGCCGGTGAAACCGTTGCTGCCCGCAAAAATGGCAAGGCCAAACCTGCTAAATCGGCTCCCAAAGCGATCGACTTAGCTACATCCACACCATGGCGCAAACCACCAGAAGCAATCAGCGGCAGTTGCGGATAAGCCTGACTAATTCCTTGAATACAGTCAGCGGTGGGGATGCCCCAGTTGGCAAAAGTTTTTCCCAGTTGTTTTTCCAAGGCATTTTCGGCGCGTTCTCCTTCGACTAATGCCCAGGAAGTACCACCAGCACCGGCCACATCGATCGCACTCACCCCAACATTCATCAATCTGGCAGCCATCGATACCGAAATACCATTCCCTACTTCTTTGGCAATTACCGGCACCGGCAAAGATTTACAAACTTGTTCAATTTTGGCCAGCAGCCCCTGAGAATTACGATCGCCACGCGGTTGAATACATTCTTGCAAGGGATTGATATGCAAAATCAAAGCATCGGCCTGGAGCAGATCCACAGCTTTCAGACATTCCTCGACCCCATAACCATAATTCAGCTGCACAGCGCCCAAATTCGCCAGCAGAAGAATATCGGGGGCAAGTTGTCGAACATTAAAAGTGGCCGCTGCCTCTGGCTGTTCGATCGCCACTCGCTGGGAACCGACCCCCATTGCCAGTCCATGTTCCTGTGCCGCCAAGGCCAACCGGGTGTTAATAGTGCGGGCTTGCTCAGTGCCGCCGGTCATCGAAGAAATCAATAAAGGGGTAGCTAATTTCTTTCCCAAAAAGCTGGTGCTCAGATCGATCGCATCGTAATCTAACTCTGGCAAACAACAATGGGTGAAATGATACTTCTCCAGTCCGGTAGTTGTTTGAAACTGGACATCTTCATCTAGGCAAATACGGATATGATCGGCTTTCCGCTGCTGGGTGGGGAGATTTTCAGTCATGGCATTTTCGCCTTGATTGGCCAAGGTGCTAGCTATCTGGTCGAATCAACTCTACCCCATCACGACCATCAGTTTCTTGGAAATAAACCTTTACTTGTTCTTCTTGGGAAGTTGGCAAGCGTTTACCGACAAAATCGGGATGAATAGGTAACTGGCGATGACCGCGATCGACCAACGTTGCTAATAAAATTGCTTCCGGACGGCCATACTCAGCCACTGCATTCAGTGCGCCCCGCGCGGTACGACCTTTGTAAATCACATCGTCTACTAAGACTATTATTTTATGATGGGCATCGAAGTTGATTTCGGTTTTGGCGGGGGTACGGATCGCGATCGAATTCAAATCATCTCGATAAAAGGTGATATCTACTGACGAAATTGGGACGGTCACTTGTTCTAAGATGGCAATCTGCTGACCGATCAGCTTGGCCAGGGGTACGCCTCTGGTATGAATACCTACCAAAGCTACTTCCGATAAATCGCGGCAGCGTTCAATAATTTCCGAAGCCATCCGATTGATGGTGCGGCGCATTTCTTCAGAAGAGAGAATTTCGATAGTTTGCGAGGTCATGGCGGTTCCAGCGGCAAGGTCTGAATCCTTGATTATAAGTTGGCCAGGGAGTACCGCAATCAATCAACTTGAAAGTCAAGTTTTTTTACTACTAATTTTTCTTGTTATTAACTAAATGGTTAACAACCGCCCGCAAGCCCAAGTAATAGCTATCTGATCCAAACCCGCAGATTTGACCAATGACAACGTCAGCTAGATAAGAATGGTGACGAAACTCTTCCCGACGATAGACATTGCTAAGATGTACTTCTACTGTTGGAACATTCACTCCCGCCACTGCATCTCGCAACGCAACGCTAGTGTGGGTATAAGCTCCAGCATTAATCACAATTCCTTGATGCTGGGTGCGCGCAGTATGAATAGCATCAACCAAAACACCTTCATGGTTGGATTGAACACATACGACAATCACCCCCAATTCCGTCGCTTGCCGCTGGAGGCGATCATTAATGTCTTGAAGAGTGGTTGCACCGTAGATACTTGGTTCACGCAAACCTAAAAGGTTTAGATTTGGGCCATGCAGCACCAAAATACTAGGAAAAATAGTCACTTAAATTCTTAGATATCTAGTTATTATCCTTGACCGGAATAGGAATTAGCTCAGGTTCTACTTGACCAGCTGGACCAAGCAGTAGATCCATTATTTTGTTAGCCCACTCTTCGAGCTTCTCCAAGATTTCTTGAATATAGTTCATAGAAACTGCTCCTTTATAAAAACTTTAACAAGTAAACGGTTATGTAAACTCTTCTTAACGTTATTCTAATGTGAAAATCGATAGAATGGGTAATCCTTAGCAGTACAAATCACCACTGACCAATCATTTTATGAGTCTGGGGGATTACTCTAACGATTGTTAAAAATTGCTTAAGAAACTGCTGCCATTGCAATACTTGGTGGGGTTCAGGAGCTGCCAAAGCCTTGCTATGCGGTTGATCCAAGGGAGTTACTGGTTGTAAAAACAGGGGAATCTGAGAATTGATCGATCGAATGATCTGAGCGGCCTGTTCTAGCTCGGCCAGCACCGTATCTTTACTCACAATAATTTTGACAAACACTGGACAATTACGCTGGGCGCAAATCTGCAAAAATTCCTGATGAGCCGCCCAATGTTCTTCGCCACTGACACTGGGCAACTTCATGTCCATGCCAATTAAATCTAAATGCTCAATGATAGTAGCTAACTGCTGGGGGCGATGACCACCAGTTTCCAGATAGATGGGTAATTGAGTTGCTAAGCGCACAGTGGGCAACCAAGCGCCTAAAAAATTGGCATGAAGCAGCGGTTCACCGCCAGTAATACTGATACTGTCATGGAGATTAGACAGATTATGATTAGTTACCCAGGTTAATAACTGCGATCGAGAAACCGGATTGGAATGCAGTTCAAAATCTCGACTGCCCGGTGTAATTTCGATTTGACAGGTGGGCTGTTTTTGCCAAGTATGCTCACTGTCACAGTAGGTACAACGCAGATCACAGCCCCCAAAGCGGACGAAAATTTGCCGGGTGCCAACATTAAGACCCTCTCCTTGAATTGCCGAAAAAATTTCGATTAAATTAGCTGTGGGTTCGGACATGGTGATGGTTTGCTCAACAGAAACATATTTAGCTTTGAAGAATTTACTTGTTAGCAGGCAATTTTCTCGATAACATTATAGGCAATTGCATGGAGCAAAACAGTGCTGCAAATACTGTTGATTTTAGCTTTCTTGATCGGATTCCTCGCAGTCATTTTTCAATTGACCAAGCGAGAATCTATCCGGGGTCATTACTGCATGGCAAGGGTGATGGAATCAAATAGCCATCTTACCTACAAAAGAATTTCCCGCGATCCAGAGGAATTTTACATTGAAGGAATCGGCTATATTATTGGTGATGTCTCCTGTCACTATAATGCTTGTTCTCCTTACATCCGCTGTGCGATTAGTCCCAGTGGTCTTTGTGAAGGCTGTCGAGAGTATCAAAACAAAAATCGCCTCAGCTAAAAACTACCAGATCAAATAGGTAATTAATTCCTCTCCATAAATGCCTACTAGATTCTAATGCAGATAAAGATTCAACCATTTACCGTCAACAAGCGTGTGCCACTCAAAATCAGCCGGGGTACTACTAGCCACACTACCAATATTTGGCTGCGCTTAGAAGCCGATGGCATCGAAGGTTGGGGTGAAGCCACCCCTTTCTCGATCGGATCGCAACAGCAGACGACGGCGGAGATCATGTCAGCATTGGCAGAAGTTATTCCAGTGCTAGAAAAATTTCATCCTCTCCAGCGCCAAGCTATCCACCAAACCCTCAGTGATTCCACCTGGCAGCGCATTCCTTCTGCGGCCATCGCCGCCGTGGACATAGCTCTACACGACTGGCTCGGTAAAAAAGCAGGCTTACCTCTGTGGCAGTTATGGGGGCTAGATATAACTAAATCTGTACCGATTTCGGTCACAGTTGGCATTAACTCCCCGGCTGGTGCTCAAGAGCGGGTCAAGAAGTGGCTCGAAGTATTCGATGCCCAGTTTTTCAAGTTAAAGATGGGCAGCCCAGCAGGAATTGCAGCCGACCGGGCAATGTTCTTGGCGGTGGAACAGCTGGTACCCCAAGCTAAATTCACGGTCGATGCAAATGGTGGCTGGGAACTGGCTGATGCGATCGAGATGTCGGAATGGCTGGCTGCCAAAGGGGTAACGTATATTGAACAGCCTCTGCGCCGAGGCAATGAAGCCAACTTGCCAGCTTTGCAACAGGCTTCGCCCTTACCAATCTTTGTCGATGAAAGCTGCTTTGCTAGCGAAGATTTGCCCAGGCTAGTCGATCGAGTAGCCGGAATTAACATCAAGCTGATGAAATGTGGTGGTTTGAGTGAAGCCTTGCGGACAATTCATGCCGCCCGGGCCTGGGGTTTACAAGTGATGATTGGTTGTTATTCAGATAGTTGTCTATCGAACACGGCAGCGGCTCACCTCGGTTCCCTGGTAGATCATCTCGATCTTGATAGTCATCTCAATCTTTTGGAAGATCCCTTTGTGGGGGCAACGATTCAAAACGGTAGAATAGTTCCTACAGATTTTCCTGGATTGGGCACTAGCCTTAAATCAGTTCCTTAATCGGCCTTACTTTTTACGACGATTTTTCTGTCGTGCCTGTTTTTGTTGTTTTCGTTTTGTTCTGGCTTTTTGGAGATCAAATTTTTTGCCAGAGCTAGGCGTAAAACCATCAGATTCAAAACCTGATGGTTGCAAGGAAACCGGTTGACGATTCGTCTACTCGGTCAGCTTGGTAAACGTCCTCGATCGCTTTTACTCTATTAGCATTGCTCCACTCGATCTCCTTGGCTTTCTAACTTCCCCCAATTCGAGCCACATCACGCGAATTCTCCTCAAAAGCAGCATTAAGAGCATCATCACCACTCAAACCCGAAGCCAGCGCCTTCTGAATCGCTTGCAACACCCGTTTATAGTCACGCGGCATCACCTTCACAAACTTCGGCACCATCTCATCCCAATTCGCCAGCACGGAGATCGCCTTCTGACTCTTGGTATATTCAGCGTGTTTCTCGATCGAACCCTTCAATTTCGCAATCTCTTCAGGATCACTAAGAGTTTCCAAACCCACCATTTGGGTATTGCAGTGCGTCGCAAAATCACCCTGCTCGTCGAGGATGTAGGCAACGCCGCCGCTCATCCCCGCCGCGAAATTGCGTCCGGTTTTACCCAGAATAATGACTTGTCCGCCGGTCATGTACTCACAACCATGATCGCCGATCGATTCTACCACCGCTGTCACCCCGGAGTTGCGCACACAGAAACGCTCTCCAGCCATACCACTAATGTAAACCTCACCGCTGGTAGCCCCATACAGAGCCACATTCCCGACAATCACATTCTCGGCAGCTACAAAAGTAGAAGCAGCCGATGGATAAAGAATAATCTTGCCGCCACTCAGTCCCTTACCAATATAGTCATTGGCATCGCCTTCGAGCTTCAGGGTGACACCTTTGGGAATAAAAGCGCCAAAGCTCTGACCAGCACTACCTTGGAAGTGTAGTTGTACAGTATCTTCCGGCAAGCCCTGCCAATGGTTTTTAGTAATTTCATTGCCCAGAATCGTCCCCACCGCCCGATTGACGTTTTTGATCGGTAGCGTCGCTTGGACGGCTTCGCCTTTCTCGATCGCACCTTTGCACAAATCCAATAATTTGGTCATGTCCAGAGATTTTTCCAGGCCGTGATCTTGAGAAATTTGGCAATAGCGACCCACTTCTGGCCCCGCCTCTGGTTGGTAAAGAATTTTGGAGAGGTCGATATTTTTGGCTTTCCAGTGATCGATCGCCTGTTTCGCTTCCAAGACATCAGTGCGTCCCACCATTTCATTAAGGGTACGAAAACCCAGTTGTGCCATCAGTTCACGCAGATCTTGAGCAATGAACTTCATAAAGTTCACGGTGTGCTCTGGATCGCCAGTAAAGCTCTCACGCAAGGTCGGATTCTGGGTGGCAATTCCAGCCGGACAAGTATTAAGATGGCAAACCCGCATCATGATGCAGCCGAGAGTAACCAGTGGCGCAGTGGAAAAACCAAATTCCTCAGCACCGAGTAGGGCTGCGATAGCTACATCTCGGCCAGTTTTTAGTTGCCCATCAGTTTCCACTACGATTCGGCTACGTAGATTGTTTAGCACCAGAGTTTGGTGAGTTTCGGCTAGCCCCAGTTCCCAAGGCAAGCCAGCATGTTTAATCGAAGTCTGCGGCGAAGCGCCGGTACCACCATCAAAACCGGAAACCAATACGACATCGGCATGGGCTTTAGCGACACCCGCTGCGATGGTGCCCACCCCAACTTCCGACACTAACTTTACATTAATCCGCGCATTGCGATTGGCGTTTTTGAGGTCATGGATTAATTCAGCTAAGTCTTCGATCGAATAGATATCATGGTGGGGCGGCGGTGAAATCAAACCCACTCCTGGCGTAGAGTGGCGAACTTTAGCAATCCAGGGGTAGACTTTTTTACCAGGTAGCTGTCCACCTTCACCTGGTTTCGCGCCCTGTGCCATTTTGATCTGGATTTCCCGCGCTTGGGAAAGATACAAACTGGTCACGCCAAATCGCCCAGAGGCTACCTGTTTGATACCACTATTTTTGGAATCACCACGCTCATTCGTCCAAGTGTAGCGCTCCGGATCTTCACCACCTTCCCCGGTATTGGATTTGCCGCCAATCCGATTCATGGCAATCGCTAGCGACTCATGGGCTTCCTGAGAAATTGAGCCATAGCTCATCGCGCCGGTTTTGAACCGTTTTAGGATGGCTTCGATCGGCTCGACTTCATCGATCGGAATCGACTGGCTAGGCTTGAAAGCCATCAAACCGCGCAGGGTAAAGTGTTCATGATCCTGCTGATTTACTAAGGCCGCGTACTTTTTGTACAGTTCGTAATCACCAGTGCGGGTAGATTTCTGCAATAGGTGAATCGTTTCTGGACTAAAGAGATGTGCTTCGCCATCCTTGCGCCACTGATACTCGCCACCCACCGCCAGGGTTTGACCCTTAGCTGGCCGATCGGGGAAAGCATGAGTATGTCGGGCTAAAGCTTCTTGAGCAATCACCACTATATCCGCACCCTCAATGCGGGAAGCCGTGCGGGTAAAGTACTTGTCGATTGTGGATTGGTTGAGTCCGATCGCTTCAAAAATTTGGGCACCGCGATAGCTTTGCAGCGTCGAAATCCCGATCTTAGAAGCAATTTTGGTCACGCCTTTCGTCGCCGCTTTGATAAAGTTTTTGGCTGCCGCCGCCGGTTCCACATCTAGCAATAGTTTTTGGGCAATCATGTCCTCGATCGTCTCAAAAGCCAGATAGGGATTAATCGCCCCACAACCATAGCCAATCAGCGTCGCAAAGTGATGCACTTCACGCGGTTCACCGGATTCCAGAACCAAACCGACCTTCGTGCGAGTACCTTTCAAAATGAGGTGATGATGCAGACCAGCCACCGCTAGCAAGGCCGGAATCGGAGCATTAGTTGGGTTCACACCTCGATCACTTAAGATCAAAATGCTCACGCCGCGTTCGATCGATTGATCGGCCAACCGGCAAATTTCGCCCATTGCTGCTTCTAAACCAGTTGCCCCTGATAAAGGTGAGAACAGCATCGGCATAGTTACAGACTGAAAACCGCCGGAGTTCAAATTTTGGAGCTTAGCTAGATCATCATTACTAAGAATCGGCGACTTCAGCGCAATCAAGTGACAACTTTCGGGAGTAGGCTTCAGCAGGTTTTGCTCAGCACCAATAGTGGTCTGCGCCGAGGTAATAATTTCTTCGCGAATGGAATCGATCGGAGGATTGGTAACTTGAGCAAATAATTGTTGAAAGTAATCGTAGAGCAGCTTTGGCCGATTCGACAACACCGCTAACGGGGTATCAGTACCCATCGATCCGATCGCTTCCACCCCATCCTTGGCCATCGGCGCTAGCAACAGGCGCAGTTCTTCAAAGG
>JAYUSR010000114.1:0-5674 GCA_043755575.1 Synechococcales cyanobacterium | reverse complement strand
TAGTTCACCTTGCTGCGATCGAAAAGCCGAAAATTGGGCAAACCGACCAGCCCCAAACTGACAATAGTGCTCAATTAAGCCCGGCAGTACAGCTACCCAATCAGGACTTTGATCGAGGACAATTGCTAAATTACTAGGTTTTTCAGATAATAAGCGATCTGCCCAAGCCACAGTTTCTAAACCAGTAGTAGCTGTCACCCATTGAGAAATTTGGTTACAGCTACAGTGATAAATTTCTCTCAGAATTAGTAAGTCGTGATGCACCGCTTGCCGCAGTTCCGCTGACAGCTCCACCCATGCTGTTTGCTGCACTTGTCTGGTGAAAGGATTATCAGTAGTAAGCAGTTGCTGGAGTAAATAATCGCGCCAACCCAACTGTCGATCGGCTAAACAGCGAAACCACCGACCATAAGCAACGAGGATATTATCCTTGTCAGCGACCAACAGCTTCCGCCACAAACGACCTGGCTCGTCATCTAGTAATGTTTGATAAACGAGGAGGGCGCTTGATCGCCAGTATAGCTGTTGGTTATTCATGATCTATATGATGCGGACACATTTCATCTTTGTCTATCTTTTTTTGGTGCAGACCAGAGCTGCGTCAGTGGCGGCGATAGAAGCCGCTCGGGCTTCTTTGGCGGTTGCCACTAAATAATAGCTGTTCCGGAGCTGCACGATCGACTGATTCTTTAAAGTCCCATCTTTGAACCGGTAAGCATCGCCTACTTTCTGATAGAGACCACTAACTGGTGGAAAAGGCTTATCGCCGCTTTTATAAGTGCGATCAGACTTGAGCACAACTTTAGTAGCTACACCTCGGGTTTGACAGTTGAAAGCCGCTAGCACCGCAGCCAAGGGCTTCGAGGCCGGGGTGCGGGGATTTGTTATGCTGGGGGTACCAGGGAAACCTGGAGAGCCAGAGGCTCCCGGTGTGGCGATCTGGGCGCTACTGACGGCGGCTGTGATAACAGGAATGGCAGTACCGATTACTAAGAAAAAGTTTAAAAACAGAAGTGATTTGCGCATGGTTAATTAAAAAGAGCTATGTAGTCCATAGGAACTACTCGGCTAGGTAGATGTTCCCAATTAAAGTAGTGCATTGCTCCGGTAGTGTGGGGCGCACCGGCCATATTTTGGCTGCTTGACTGATAGTAAAATACGGACTATCCAACAAAGTGGCGATCTTTAAAAGGTCGCAACTCCTGGCTGACTATGGAAAAACTGAATCTGCTCCTGAATGAATGCCATAGTATCACGATTGAATAATTAAGCTCAGCTGTTGAAAAGCTAGCTAGCCCTGTATTAAGGTGTTAGATAAAATAAATACAGATATGACCATTTTCCTAGCTATTCCAAAAACTAGTCATAAGTCATTAGCCGAGCATTATCAAAATATCCGCCAAGTCAGTGAAAAACTTTGTCAGCCCCTTGCGATCGAAGATTATGGGGTGCAGAGTATGCCAGATGTCAGCCCTCCCAAGTGGCATCTGGCTCATACTACCTGGTTTTTTGAGACTTTTATTCTCTTACCTAACCTGCCAGATTACGAAGTCTTTCATCCTCAGTTTGGGTATCTGTTCAATTCTTACTACGAAGCTGTCGGGCAGCGTCATCCACGCCTGCAACGCGGCTTACTGTCTCGCCCCACCGTCGCTGAAATCTATCGCTATCGAGCAGCGATCGATCGAGCCATGAACACATTCCTCTCCCAACCATCGATCGATCCAGCTGTAGCATCCCTAGTAAAGCTAGGATTACATCACGAACAGCAACATCAGGAGTTGCTACTAACAGACATTAAACACATCCTCGGTAGCAATCCGCTCCACCCCATCTATTGTGCCGATTTGCCGCCGCTAGTGACCAAAACCACGGATCAGATTACGGTCACTACCTGGTCAGAATATGCTGGCGGGTTGTATACCATCGGTCATCCAGACTACGATCTGGGATTTGCCTTTGATAATGAGTCCCCCAGTCATACCATTTATCTTCAAGACTATGCGATCGCCAATCGGTTAGTCACTAATGGCGAATACCTAGAATTCATCACAGCGGGGGGCTACCAGAACCCAGAATACTGGCTCTCAGCAGGCTGGGCTACCGTCCAAACTGAGCAATGGCCAGCTCCTTTATATTGGGAAAAAATAGATGATCAGTGGTGGGTGATGACATTATCTGGATTACAAATCTTGAACAAAAACGAGCCAGTTTGTCATGTTAGTTTCTATGAGGCTGATGCCTATGCGCGCTGGGCGCAGCGACGGCTGCCGACGGAAGCGGAATGGGAAGTGGCCGCCAACCAGCTCCTGTTGCAAGGCAACTTGCTAGAAAATGGCCTACTTCATCCCCAGCCCTCAACGGCCACTAGTCACCCTCAACAAATGTTTGGAGATGTTTGGGAATGGACTCAAAGTGCCTACTTACCCTATCCCGGTTTTCAGTCTGCTGCTGGGGCGGTGGGCGAATATAATGGCAAGTTTATGTGTAACCAAATGGTTCTGCGGGGTGGTTCTTGCCTAACAGCACACAGTCATATTCGGGCTAGTTATCGGAACTTTTTTCCACCAGCCACCCGCTGGCAATTCAGTGGCATCCGTTTGGCTACTGCTCAGTGATGATTTTGGTGGAGACTGGCGGCCATAACTTCTAACAAACTACAAATCAATGCTAAACTCCTTCCCAGTGCTTCACGTCTTCCCCTTCGCATCTTTGATTGGTCTGTTTGCATGAGACAATTGCTAGGCTTATTAATATTAGGTTCTTCACTAATACCGGCGATCGCGGTAGCCCAAGAACAGTCTTTGAAGATTGCCTATCCGCCTCCCAATCATCAAACAGCCTCTGACAAAATATTTTTCATTGGCACCGCGCCCCCAGCTGGACAGGTGTTATTTAATGGAAAAGTGATCGATCGCAGCAAATCTGGTCATTTCGCCCCTAGCTTTCCGCTCCAATTGGGAGAGAATTTATTCAATATCCGTTATCAGAATCAAGATATTCAACTAAAAGTGATCCGGACTGCTAATCAGCCCTTGTTGCCCCCAGGTCTGGCCTTTGCCCCAGATTCGCTTACCCCAGCCGTGGATGTGGCTAAACTAGCCGGGGAGCCAGTTTGTTTTAGTGCTGTTGCTGCTCCCAATTCCACGGTGTCTGTCAAGTTGGGCAATCTCAACATCCCTCTGGTGTCGCAACCACCCCAGGCACAATTACCAGCAAGTAACGCCGTCTTGACTGGTAAGAATCAGCCGATCACTCAAACCGACACTAGCAAGTATGCCGGTTGTACATCGATCGCCACTGTAGAGAAAGATTTGGATTTGGGTAGCCCGAATTTCAATTAACCCAAAACGGTAAAAGTACTACGCAACCTGGTGCTGGAAAAATTACAATTCTCTCACCAACCCAATTACAAGTTGCCGAAGTAACTACCGATGCCGGAGTGGCACGGACAGGAGCAAGTACTGATTATTCCCGGCTTACCCCTTTACCCAAATCGACTAGAGCCGCTATTACTGGCCGTGAAGGGGAATGGTTACAGTTAGATTATGGTGGCTGGGTCAATAGCAAAGAAACTCAAATACTGCCCACTGGTACGGTGCCTCCCCGTGCGATTATTCGCAGTGTTGATTATCGAAAACTAGCCGATCGTACCGAGATGACTTTTCCACTATCGACGGCAGTCCCCGTGACCGTACAGCAAGGCAGTAACTTCTTTAGTCTGACACTCCACAACACCACCGCTCAAACGGATGTGATTCGCCTGGATGATAATCCCCTAATTTCTCGATTGGATTGGCAACAGATCGCTCCGGGTAAAGCTCAATATACTTTTAACCTCAAAAAAAGTCAGCAGTGGGGTTATAAATTAAGGTACGAAGGTACCAGCCTAGTTTTATCTTTACGGCATTCGCCAGTGCTAGCTGAAAAAAGTCGCAAGCCCCTAACTGGGGTCAAAATACTGGTAGATGCTGGACATGGTGGTAAAGAATCGGGGGCACCAGGACCCAACGGCTATCTCGAAAAAGATGTGAATTTGGCTGTCTCGAAATTAGTGCAAGCTGAATTAATCAAGCTCGGCGCGACGGTAGTAATGACTAGAGAAGATGACCGCGATGTGTCTTTGGTGGAGCGTATGGCCAAGATCGATCGAGAGGAACCGGTATTGTCTGTGTCTATTCACTATAATTCGCTGCCAGATAATGGTGATTTAGAAAAAACCAAAGGAGTCGGCACTTTTTGGTATCACACCCCAGCCCATAGCCTCGCGGTGTTTATGCAAAAACATCTAGTTAATCAGCTTAGCAGACCTTCTTATGGGGTATTTTGGAATAATTTAGCGTTGACTCGTCCGACAGCGGCACCAGCGGTGTTACTGGAATTGGGTTTTATGACTAATCCCAATGAGTTTGAATGGGTAACTAATGCTTCAGAGCAAAAAAAGTTAGCGCGATCGATCGCTCAGGGTATTAATGAGTGGTTGCAAAGTACACAGTAAGCTAAGCTATCGACCAACAGTTACTGAGTGGTAAAAATGTGGTTTCATGAAAGAATCACCGTTCCTTAATCGATCTCATGAGCATTACTCCAGAATCAGTGCAAACTCTTCTCGCTTCCGCTGACCTAGGCGATCGATTGCGGGGGGTCAACGAAATTAGGCAGCTCGATCCAGCTATTGGCTATCCATTACTCCAAGACCCCCTATATGACAGCAGTGCACGAGTGCGTTATGCGGCGGTCAGCCAGCTAGATACCCTAGGCGATCAAGATTTAGCAGCTAGTCTGGAGGTTCTCAAAGATCGGCTGCACAACGATCCGGAATATGATGTTAAGGCCGCAGCGGCGGATTCGATCGGAGCCTTAAAACTCACTGAAGCTTTTCCTGATTTAGAAAGTGTTTATCACAGCACCACCGAATGGCTATTGCAATTTAGTATTATTGCGGCATTGGGAGAACTGGGAGACCCTAGAGCTTTACCTCTGCTAGCTATCGCCCTGCAATCGTCAGTAGAATTAGTCCAAACAGCGGCGATCGGGGCGATCGGCGAACTAAAATTACCAGCAGGCATTGATTTACTAAAAACTACTATGAACGATCCCGACTGGCAGGTGCGCTATCGCTTGGCTCAGGCACTAGGAAATATTGGTGGTGCCGAAGCCCAAGTACTATTAACTCAATTATCTCAGGATGCTGAAGAGAAAGTGGCCGAGCAGGCCAAATCATTACTGACTCTCTAGTTGTTCGAGGGTCTCAATAATTTGCATCCCGCGCGGATCACCCAGCTTTAATAAGGCTGACTTGGCATCGGCGCGGACTCCTAAATCGGCATCTTCAGCCACTACTTCAATCAAGGCATCAACAGCGGTGGCATAGACCACATTAGAAGGAAGTTCGCGACATAATCTGCCGATCGACCAAGCACAGTTACTGCGTACCGCTGAAATTGGATCGTTGACCATTGCTTCGATTAGCGGTGGAATAACGGTTAGGACCACTTCGTAGCCCAAGATTGCTGCTTGAGCCAAAGAGCTAGCTGCCCACAGTCGGACGGCGGGAATATCGGTTTTTAAAGCATGAATGAGAGGCGCAATCGTCCGTAGATCGTGACAGTTACCCAAAGCCCAGACAATGCCTTTACGGGCATAGCCATTCCAGTCGGCTTGTAGCTGCTGA
>JAYUSR010000113.1:0-2008 GCA_043755575.1 Synechococcales cyanobacterium | reverse complement strand
ATGTCAAAACCTTTTCACCCATTGCAGAATTTAGCAATTGGGATATTTGTAATGAGGTAAACTCCGATCGCACGGTCAAGAGTTGATGGATGTATGTTCGATCGTCTTCTTTCATCAGCTTCAGAAAAGAATCTAGCTCTTTGCCAGCGCGCTTTTCTCTGCCATAGATCTCCAACTCCTTCACAGAAACCCCCAGTGTCACCGGGTTGATCCCAAATTCGACTCGCTCTGCGGCTTGAGCTGAGCCGATGGTTGCCAAAATAAACCCTGTTAATATAGCTGCAAACCGACCCAAAAATGTTGTAGTCTGGGATTTTGAATTGAAACTGACCAGAGGAAACATGGTTTTAATAATTGTGTTTTTAAATCTTGAACTTGACAAGTCTTGCGCTATGCAGTTGTAGACCACTGCATTATGATTTGATTGTCTACCGATAAAACCCCTGGAGCTGCCCAGGCAACTCGCTCAGCTTCTTCCCGCTCCCCGTAATTTCGCACTTTTCCTTGCAGGATTACTTTGTTATCAGAAATTTCTACGTGAATTTGCTTGGCATCTAGCAGAGCACTCCGCTGGAACGCTAACTTAATATCTGTTTCAATCCCTGCGACTGTCAAACTGGGCTTGACTATAATCATATTAGATATGCCTTTAACTCCCAACAGATGCTGCACAAAGTTTTGAGCGGCCTTTCGTTGATATTCCCATTCGACTTCGCCGCCAAGAGTGAGCCAGCCTTCTTTTACGGTTACTTTAACTGCCCCTGCTGGCGTAGACAAAAACCATTCGATTTGGTTGGCGGCCATGCGGGCAATGTCTTCATCTATGCGGTGATTAGATTCTGGCAGATTCAATATGATTTCATTGTTAATAGCAACTACATTGCCAACTCTCTGAGCCACCCGAACGGCTTCCCATATTTCACCATAGCTGCTAACGAAGCCTTGGAGCGTTACAATTCCGTGTTGCACCAAAACACCAATATCTGTGGATCTGATACTTGGCTCATACTGGAGTTCAGACAGCACATCATCTTTTATCTGAATGTCAGTTTTTTCGGTTGTGATATTCATTTTTTCGCTTGCTGATGAGTATTAAAAGTGAGTAGCTCTTGCTACTGACTAATATTTGCACAGACCACGAAATATTCTCTCTATCTTTAGACAGAGTAAACCTGAATGCTATCGAGCAACGAACTTATCGTTGCATTTTGCCTCTACGGCAAATATCTTTTGATCTTTAGATCACCAAGTCTTGGTAAAAGAAGTAAGTTTAACTACTAGATTCACCAGAATCAAGATAATCGCTAACACGGCACCAGTCATAGCGATCAATGGTGTGTCGATTTGGCGAACCGCGATCGCCGCCAATGCCCAAACAATTACTAATCTGTAAGCAGTATCTTGGCGTTGGATAGTCATGAGGGCAGCGATCGCAGCACTGATAATCATCATTATGACAGTCCATAGGGTAGAAGAAATCCCCCAACCATTCCAATTAACGCTGTAGAGCGCGATCGCTACGTTAACAACAGATGCAACAGTAATCCAACCCAGGTAAATGCTAATAGGGATGTGAATAAACCACCGCTCTTGACGAGAAACTTTTGCTTGACCAATGCCCAAGCTTAGATAGGTGGCAATGAGAGGCACCAGAATTCCGAACATGGCAATGGTGGATGCCACAAAAAGCCGATCGAGAAAAAGATAAATCCAAACGCATTGAGAGACACAGGCAAACGCTAACCAATAGCCACTGCGCTGTAAGCGAGGATTATGGCGTTGGGTCGGTTGCAGTTGATAAATGGCAAAGGCAATCAAACCTAGGTAAATCAGCCCCCAAATAGTAAAGGCGTAATTGGCCGGGATGACTTCAACATCAAAAAACAGTGCATTAGAGAGTTCTCCAATATTGGCACCATTAAGCGGATAAAAGTTAGAAAAAGTATTGACCAAAATGCTGCCAACAATGGCCACAAAAGTCGTGACTTGTCGCAGTAGGTCGGGATCG
>JAYUSR010000112.1:0-19688 GCA_043755575.1 Synechococcales cyanobacterium | reverse complement strand
TATTGATCATCTTTTCCACTTGCCTCTCAGTTACTTCGACCGACGAGCCGTGGGGGAGTTGTCTACCAGAATTGCTGAGATTGACAAAATTCGCCAGTTTTTCACTAGCACAGCACTCACCACGATTTTGGATGCAGTGTTTTCGGTGATGTACATCGTGGTGATGTTGTTCTATAGTCCGCTGCTCACCGGGGTTGCACTTTCCACCATCCCGCTATTTGTAATTTTGAGTGTGGTGGTTTCTCCCATTGTCCGTCGCCAACTGCGGGTGAAGGCCGAGTGTAATGCTCGCAACCAATCCTATTTAGTAGAAGCCCTGGGCGGTATCTACACAGTCAAGGCGCAAAGCATGGAGCGGCGCAGTCGCAACCAGTGGCAAACTTTTTATGACCGTTACGTAGCCGCTAGTTTCAATAGCACCATTACTTCCACCCTAGCTGGCTCGAGTAGTAATTTCTTGAATCAGCTCTCTAGCTTGCTGGTGCTATGGGTGGGGGCTTCTTTGGTACTCGATCACCAACTGACATTAGGACAGCTGATTGCCTTTCGGATTATCGCTGGTTATGTGACTGGGCCACTATTACGGCTCTTGACCATTTGGCAAAATTTCCAAGAAACAGCCCTATCGATCGAACGTCTCAGTGATATCGTAGATTCACCGCTGGAAGTAGAAGATGAAAACCGCTTCAATATTCCGATGCCTTTAATCCAGGGCAAAGTCACCTACGAAGATCTAACCTTCCAATTTACAAATCATGGTCGTCCCCAGTTGAATCGGATCAATCTCACCTTTGAGCCAGGTTCCTTTGTCGGAATTGTGGGACAGAGTGGTTCCGGGAAAAGTACGCTGATGAAATTATTGCCCCGGCTGTATGAACCGACCAAAGGACGGATTACGATCGACAACTATGATATCGGCAAAGTAGAACTCTATTCCTTGCGCGAGCAAATTGGAATTGTCTCTCAAGATCCGCTGCTGTTCGAGGGTACGGTACAAGAAAATATTGCGATCAACTACCCAGATGCCACTACCGAAGAAATTATTCAAGCGGCTAAAGTTGCTGTGGCTCATGATTTTATTATGACCTTGCCCAATGGTTATAATACGCGAGTTGGCGAAAGAGGTGCCAATCTATCAGGTGGACAAAAACAACGACTGGCGATCGCTCGCACTATTCTTCAGCGCCCCCGGCTGCTGATTTTAGATGAGGCCACTAGTGCTCTAGACTATGATACCGAGCGTCAGGTTTGTCACAATCTGGTCAATAATTTTCGGGGGATCACCATTTTCTGTATTACTCATCGCCTACGAACAGTGCAAGATGCTGATCAGATCTTGGTGATGGATAAGGGCATGGTGGCGGAGGTGGGAACTCACCCTGAATTGGTGCAAAAAAGGGGTATTTACTACTGCTTAAGTAATGACCAATCAGCTACTACCGATCGGAATTGAATTTTCTGGGCATGATTCAAAAAAGGAGAGAGAGAATTGATCGTGGCTTAATCAAGCACTATCATTAAAATGGGATGTTGCCCTTAATATCTGTCTCAACATCTATTTCAGAAAATCAAATAGGCATTAAATATGAGTACAATCAGAACACTTTGCGGTCATAACCCAGCGATCGCTATTAAAGCCATGATTGATGGACTAATAACTTACAAGTCAATCAAGAATTTCCGTCTGGATTTTATTACATTCGGGATTTGGAAAAATGGTGTGTGTTCTGGCTGCGCGGCGACCATCACTTTGATTAGATTGATGAATTTGAGCTTTGCTCCCTATCAACTTGGCCAAGACTTTGCTAGAGCTGGACTCATGTCTACTAGTTTACCAGATTTATTGGATTTTGAAAAAGCGATCGATATGTTCCGGCGCGGGAGATTTCTAGAGATAGAAAGATACTTTGGTCTTCCCACATCAGAAATATTTTGTTTTCCTTGGTATTGCCACGGCGGTAATTTGCAAAATGAGCTGCCCAAAATAATTCGATTTTGGGAGCGGCTCACCGGGCAGAAATACCAGCTGCCGACCAGTCAGGGCTTTGGTGTCTATCACTCGCCTAACAATGCATCCAGAAAGGACTTTAAGGGACATTGGGCAACTGCGGTAGCCCAGACACAGCAACCCTTGCTAGTTGTGGCCTAATTAACTCCGACACTCCTTTTTTTTACCGTCCATCTTCTGAGTACCCATTTTTGGGGATGTTTATAATTTTTGATGGTGCTATAAGAGCGGAGATGTAATTCATGCAGGCTGGATTTTGTGAAAGTTGTCGACATTGGTGAAGCTGGTTTGCTCCAGCGCCTACTACCTTTTTGTGTGCCTGGTGCCATTGGTGATGATGCCGCTCTGCTCATTGCCCAAGACGGTCATCTGATCGTAGTTACTACCGATGTCTTGGTAGACGGTGTACATTTTAGTGAATTGACAACTAGTGCTAACGATGTCGGCTGGCGATCGATCACGGCTAATCTCTCGGACTTAGCTGCCATGGGAGCCATGCCGTTGGGAATTACAGTGGGATTAAGTTTGCCTGGTTCCACCCCCGTGGCCTGGGTGGAAGAACTGTATGCCGGGATGAAGTCCTGTGTTGATATTTATGGCACCGGAATTATTGGGGGCGATGTTTGTCGATCGAACACCATCTCGATCGCGATTACCGCCGTGGGCGAGGTACCGCAAGACCGGGTAATTCAGCGGCGCAATGCCTTACCTGGATTTGTGATTGTAGTCACAGGCACTCATGGTAAATCTAAGGCCGGATTAGAGCTGTTGCTAAATCCTGATTTTGGCGATCAGCTTAGTGAAATCGAACGTCAATATCTTACGGTGGCACATCAACGACCCCGACCACGTTTGGATGTTTTGCCTTTATTGGATTGGTCACAGCCGATCGCGGGGATGGATAGCAGCGATGGCTTAATCGATGCCGTGAACCAAATTTGCCGAGCCAGTGGCGTGGGGGCGCAGATCGATCGCCAGTTATTGCCAATCGATCAAACTATATACCAGCTCACGCCCGAGTTAGCCTTGGAATGGACGCTCGGAGGCGGTGAAGATTTTGAATTGGTGTTATGTATGTCCCCAGCAGCTGCAACAGTTTTAGTTGATAAATTGGGAGCTGGGGCAGCGATTATTGGTGAAATTACTTCGGAATTAGAGCTAATATTAGTTGATGCTCAAGATCCGGGCTTCTCTTTGTCACTTACTGAATGCCAACAATTTCAGCATTTTGGTGATACATCATCGATTTAAAGCCATGTTAATATTCAACAGCCTGCCGACTAGAATTTCATGCGTCGAGACACGATCTTTTTTCAACTATTCCACTGGAGTTTAGACTAAATCAAAAGGAGAAAGGTAGCCAAGAATAGACCAAAGCTACCTCTGGGGAAGACGATAAAGGTGAAAAAAACAATAATCACCTTCCTTGTCATGAACTTTGAAGCATTGCAGACATTCCGTCAAGAAATACATCAGTTGCTAACTAAAGCGAAGGATGCCACGTTTGAATTGATGGACGCAGTAATGACCACCAGACATGCTTCGTCTCTAGCAGAATTCTCACTCAGCCCGATGTTTCGTCGCAGGTATCCAAGTACCTATGAGGCTTTGGAAGACTCCAGACCGCAAAGAAATCAGTCAATGAAGTTACTCATCAGCAAGATACCAATTCAGAAATACATAACGCTGGCGATTGACCATACACCTTGGCCAAGGCCGGAAGCTAAAACCCTAAAAGATCGGACTTATGAACATCAGGGAAAGACTAAAAATGGGATAGTCATAGGGCATGGATATAGCACAATTGCTTGGTTGCCAGATGACGAAAGTAGCTGGGCGTTGCCACTCAGACATGAAAGAATCACAAGCTGGGAGTCTCCGATTGGTAAAGCTGCTTGGCAACTGAAACAAGTACTCAAACATTGCCAGCAAAAAGTGTTGGTACTTCTTGACCGAGAATATGGAAATGCCAAATGGGTGTTAGCTGTAGCCGAACTACAAGCTGATTGTGTAATGCGAATTCGTTCAAATGCTTGTCTGCATGGTATTCCATCTGTTTATAGTGGTCATGGTCGTCCGCCCAAATATGGCAAAAAGTTCAAGCTGACAGACCCACTAACTTGGGCTGAACCTGATTCCTCTCTAGATTTGAAAGATCCGATTTGCGGTCAAGTTCGAGTAAGAATGTGGAAGGGACTACATTTTTCTGGAGCTGCGGAGAATTCACTCAACCTAATTCTAGTCGAAAGGCTTGAACCGACTAGTTCTGGACGCATGATGCCTCCATTGTGGCTGGTGTGGACGGGGGAATGTACCATGTCTTTGAAAGATATCTGGAATCAATACTTACGACGCTTTGGCATTGAACATTGGTATCGATTTGCTAAACAAAGACTGCATTGGACGATGCCCAGCTTAAAGACTCCTGAACAAGGTGAGAGATGGAGTGATTTGATGCCCTTGATGACTTGGCAACTGTGGTTTGCTAAAGATTTAGTGACACAGTATCACTTACCTTGGCAATCTGCTACTGTAAAACTATCGCCTGGACGTGTTGCCCAGTCTATGTTGACACTTTTAATTGAGATTGGGACTCCTGCCGACCCACCAAAAAGTCGCGGAAAGTCTTCTGGTCGAGCCAAGGGGTTTAAATGCACTGCAAGAACTCGTTATCCTGTAGCTAGAAAAACTTATTCTCGGTCTAAAAAGCCCAAAGAAGACAAGACCACAGTAGTTACTTAGTACTTTCTATTGCTCAAAGTTTCCATTTAGCCGGATTAGATTCCGTCTGAGTCTTTTTCTGCGGATTCGCTTAGTCTAAACTCCAGATTCCAGCAATCGCCGACTCTTTTGTTTGAGCTGCTACCGCAGCCACCCGATCGAGCCAATGAGTATATTTTTGATTCAGTAGAGGTCAAAGAGACCTCTTTTCGGATAGATGATAGTGCTTCATCTTAGCCGGAGGTTTCCTCCGGCTCTTGGATGGCACGAAGTGTGTTTCTGCCGCCGGACTCATCTGGAATTGTTTATGTCTGCGAAGTGCAGTTTCAGCTAGATCCTTTACTCTATGAGCGGTTGGTCAGCGAAATTAGCATTTATACTTACCGGAACCGAGAGCGTTTTGTCAATTGGCAAGCGGTTGTTATTTATCCGTGCAGAAGTATGGAGCAATCGCGCTTAAATACGGTACAAGAGTTGATAGCGAGTGGCCGTATAATTCCTATTTATCTGGATGAGCTAGGTGCAGTAGAGGAATTACCGGTCGGACTGGGTTTGATGGTTTTGACAACTTTAGAAGGTGATATGGCCACAGCCGAGGCTAGAAGGCTGATCGGTCAAGCGCAGGGGAGTAGAGATATAATTAGTTTGATATCAACAATTGTCTTGTATAAGTTTAATACTCTGAGTAGGGATGAGGTAGATCTAATGTTGGGAATTGAGTTGCAGCAAACACGAGTGTATCAGGATGCTTTGGCAGAGGGTCGAGTTGAGGGCGAAGCCAGAGGTGAAGCCAGAGGTGAGGTCAGAGGAGAGGCTAGAGGGCTGGAGAGAGGTTTACAGCAAGAGAGAACTTTAGTAATGAGGCTTTTGAACCGCAAGCTAGGGAGTATTACTACTGAAATGCAATTACGAGTGAATGGCTTACCTATTGAACAAGTAGAAGCTTTAGGTGAGGCTTTGTTGGATTTTAATCAGGCGGGAGACTTGCTGAGCTGGCTGGAAAGGGGTTGAGCAGGATCAAAGCGATTCTAATTTAGATCAGGTCAATGTTCTAGCAACTCAATCCAAAATATTTTGCAGACACCGAAAGCGCTACTGATATTAGGTTACGGACAATTCACTATTAAATTTTAGAAAATTGATCTGAGTGGGTGATGGGTTATTTGAATAACTGGGTAAGTTTAATTCATCAAACAAACACCCCCCTTTCGGAGACACCAAATGCGCCCTGAACTACAAGCTAAACTTCTTCAACACCTCAACAAAAAGAAAGCTGACAAAGGTTTTACGCTAGTTGAACTATTAGTAGTTATCGTTATCATCGGTATTTTGACTGCTGTTGCTTTGCCTAACTTCTTGAGCCAGTCTGCGAAGGCTAAGCAAGCAGAAGCTAAAGAAAATATCTCTGCTATCAACCGCGCTCAAGCTTCTTTCCGTACTGATAACACCCAATTTGCTTCTAACTTTGAGCAATTGGCTTTGGGTACTGTAAAGGGTACTGGCGCTTCTTCTACTGCCAATTATGATTACACTATGGTTGGTGGTACTGCTGCTCCTGACCAAGCTACTGCTGGTGCACAATCTAAAGATACTGCCATCAAATCTTATAGTGCAGCCATCTTACGTTATAGTAATACCGTCAGTGAACCAGTTGTTACTAGTGCCATTTGTGAAGCCAGCACCCCGGGTACTAGCGTTGCTACAGCTCTTGTCATCACCACTGGAACAAGTGGTCAAGTATCTTGTGGTGCTAACACTGTTGCTACTAAGTAGTTAGCATTTTCGCGAAAGAAGAAGGTGATCTATTTGAATAAATCACCTTCTTTTTATTTTGGGAGATAAATGGTAGCCAAAATTGGGTAAGTTAAGTTAGTCCTAAGGAAACAAAAATAAAATGAGGCCAGAACTACAAGCCAAGCTTTTACAACACTTACACTCTCAAAAAACTGGCCAGGGCTTTACCCTAGTAGAACTACTGGTAGTAATTGTGATCATTGGTATCTTAACAGCTGTGGCTCTGCCCAATTTTATGAGTCAATCTGCCAAGGCTAAACAATCAGAAGCCAAACAGTCCATCTCAGCGATCAACCGTGCTCAAACCTATCGGCGTTCCTACGCTTCTACTTTTGCGGCTAATTTTGAGGAGTTGGCGATTGGAACGATGACTGGCACGAGTTCTTTTAATACTGCTAGCTATATTTATGTTATGAATGGTGCTGTGGAGAGCGGGACTGCCTACGCTACCTCTCGTGATAGTGCCCTGAAATCTTACAGCGCTGCCGTATTGCACTATAACAACACCGAGAATTTACCCACTATCGCCAGTGGCATGTGCGAAAATTCTACACCTGTTAGCTTTGCTGCACCTGCTCTCACCTTTACGACCGGAATAAACGCTCAGGCATCCTGCTCCAGCGGTACGATTCCTACTAAGTAGTTTAGATAAGTTGAGCACTACTTTAACTGGATTTAAGTAGATATACGGATATCGAAATAGACATTTAATATTTTTCAGTAGTTATCTGGATGGAATATCGATAAGAAGGCTATATTCTAACCTCATCTGGATACCCCCGACTTAGCTAATATGCAATCGATTGAACTACCGCATTCCTCAGAGCAGCAACCCTTGGTATTAGATAGCTGGACTAGCTATTGGCAAGCCGGAGTTGACCTTGTTCTGAATGGTGAAATTACTGAAGCACAATCTACCTGGCTACTACCGTTTTTAGAAACAGACACTACCACCGATGAAATTGCAGTTACTGATAGCTTAGCTAAATACTTAGACCAAGCCGCTGACAAACAAAAAAAATTGGGCGACTTAGAAAATGCGATTAATCTGCGCCAGTTCCTACAAGAGTTATTGCCTCATGATATTAACAATCTTTTGAAACTGGTCTGTTTGTCAATACATAATTATAGCTTTGAAATTAGCTCATTAAGTGATTGGTCAGTTATTACCTTTCTGCAAGAGGCTGAATTAGCAAATATTAGTCAAGAGTCCTTGGATAGAGGAATTAAATCAATCTTAGGATTCTTTCAGCCGCTAGATATTGAAATTATTACTGATTTGATTGCCGTATGCTTGCAAAAATCGCCCCACCTGCTCACCACCCTTTCTGTAATTGCTAATGAGGCATTTGTATTGGCCTATAAACAAAGCAGACCCGACTGTAGCATTAAAATTTTGGAGACATGTCTGGATAATTCACCAAAAAATCTGCACTTAAGTATTCAATGTAGTTTATCGGATAGTGCGGCCAAAGCTGGACAGGTTAGTAAAGCGATTCAAGTTGCCCAAGAATGCTACGAGAGCAGTCTCTACTTAAGTACTGAAGAGCAAGTGCGCGCTAGCCACATGCGGCTATCTGTTTTTATGGATACTGGCGACTGGCTAAAAATTCCAGCAACAGCGCAAGAACACCTGTTGTTACTGCAACGTTTTATCGAAGAATCACCCAATAAACTTTTGGCTGGTGGCACTATTGTTAATTCATCTTATTTTCTCAACTATTTATATGATGAACCACAAAGACTGCATTTTCTTCGTAATGAAATTGGCAAAATCTATACCAAGAATCTAGAAGCAATTGTAGCAAAAGAGGAAAGTTATCAAGAAATTATTCCTAAACAAACTGGTATTTTACGAATTGGCTATATTGCTAGCTCTCTGCGGAAACATTCGGTAGGCTGGTTAAGCCGATGGCTATTTGCTCATCACGATCGACAAAATCTAGAAATATTTCTATATCATGTTAATCAGCAAGATAACGATCCCTTTAATCACAAATTTTTTCGGGACAAAGCACATTTTTCTTCCTATTGCGACACTAATGTTGATCAAATTGTTAATCAAATCAAACAAGATCAAATTGATATCTTGGTAGACTTGGATAGTTTATCCTTCAGCACCACCTACGAAGTAATGTGTCACAAGCCTGCTCCAGTACAAGTAACTTGGCTGGGCTGGGATGCTTCTGGTTGTCCGGCGATCGATTATTACATTGCCGATCCTTACGTTTTGCCACCAAATGCCAGCGAATATTACTCTGCTCAAATCTGGCGCTTACCCCATACCTATCTGGCGATCGATGGCTTTGAAAGTGATGTACCTAGCCGCAAAAGAGCAGATTACGATTTACCAGCAGATGCAATCGTTTATCTCTGTAATCAAAAAAGCTATAAACATCATCCTGATATTTTACGACTACAACTACAAATCATCAAATCTGTCCCCAACAGCTACCTACTTATCAAACTACGCACCAGAGGAGACGGCTTAATTGAGAGCTACCAAGCACTGTTGGATGAAGTAGGTATTGAAATGAATCAACTGCGGTTTTTAATCCGAGATGATGATGAATACAGCCATCGCGCCAACCTCACCATTGCCGATGTGGTTTTAGATACTTTTCCCTACAATGGAGCAACCACCACTCTAGAAACCTTATGGATGAATGTCCCGATGGTTACGAAGGTAGGAGAAGCTTTTGTGGCTCGCAATAGCTACACTTTTATGAAAAATGCTGGGATCACCGAGGGCATTGCTTGGACGGATGAAGAATATGTAGATTGGGGAATTCGCTTAGGAACTGACAGTGATTTGCGTCAACAAATAAGAGGCAAGCTGCTAACTTCGCGGAAAACTTCACCTCTTTGGAATGCTCAACAATTCACTAAAGATATGGAAAATGCTTATCAGTCCATGTGGCAAAAACATCTAGAACAGCAAAATTGAAGTACAGCTCGTTATTCCATCTACCCAGCATCTATAGAATATCCCCATGACCACCCCAACCCTGATTCCAGACATTACCGAGCAAATCGCTCAATACGAAATAGCCATTAATCAAGAGGGATCGATCGCCTCTAATTACTGGTGGCTAGGAATCAGCTACCTACTGACAGGTGACGAAATTGAGGCTCAAGCTACTTGGTTTATTCTGATCGCCAATGCCGCCGATGGTGAAATTGAGAATTTAACTGCGGATTTAGTAAATACTTTAGCGATCGCCGCCCAGCAGCAGGTAGATATTGGTGACCATGCCGCAGCTGTACTGATTCGTCTACACTTACAAGAAATTGATAGCAATCAACTAGATAATATTTTAGAGCTGATCATTATCAGCGCCAAATGTGAGCAACTAATTCCTAGTTGCGTCCAAGAATGGGGATTAGCCACAGCATTAACTAATACGCCTAACGACAATATCAATCAAGATTTGTTGACAGCAGCTTTTAGTCAATTAATATTGGTTATTAGCAAGAAAAATGCTGATGACATCATGAGCTGTTTACATCACAGCAACACACCAGAATTATTGGTCAAAGAAGCAATAAAATTAGCTCGACAACTATTTGATCAGAAAAAATACGAGGAATCTATTTTAATTATGGAAGGGTGCTTGTTTGCCCATCCTCAAGATTCTGATGAATTGTATAATCTATCCCAAGCCTATAATGCTCACGGCAATTATCAAAAAAGTATTGATTTTGGTAAATTATCTTTTCAAACAGCTGCGAATGGATCTCTGCTTCAAAAAATCAAAACTGGCTATTCGTTAATTGCTGTTCTGGTGAAAGCTAGCCGTACTAAAGAATTTTATAGTTTCGTCGAAAAATATCGACCTCTAATCTATCAACTCATTTCTGAGCCACTAGTAGATGATTCTGAAGAAGTTAAAAGCCAGCATTATAAAACTTATACCGAAATTGCCGCAGCAGTAACTTTATTCTTCTTTTCTTACATAGAAGATGAACCCATTCAAACTCGTCACTATTTAAATTTAGCTAGTAAAATAACTCGCGACAGCTTTTATTATTTAAAAAATACTGATAAATCAAATTCTCCAGATAAACTGAATCAATATACGCCAGATTTACTATCTGACAGCATTGAAAAAGTATCAGGAGTAATCAGGATTGGTTACATTGCCTCCACCCTCTCAACCCATTCTGTTGGCTGGCTAAGTCGATGGTTATGGCAATATTGCGATCGAGATAAATTTCAGGTATTCACCTACTGCCTAGAACCAGCTGAAAGTGATTCATTTAATAATCGCTGGTTCCGCGATCAATCAGATATTACTTACTATTTGCCCTGTAACGTAGAGAAAATCGTTACCCAAATTAAACACGATCAGCTCGACATCTTAGTCGATCTAGACAGTTTAACCATCCCCACTATTTACGCAGTAATGTCGCGGCGCTTAGCCCCAGTGCAAATCACCTGGCTGGGCTGGGATGCCTCCGGTGCCCCGGAAGTAGACTACTTTATCGCCGATCCTTACGTGCTCCCAGATGATGCCCAAGAATACTATGCTGAAAAGATCTGGCGTTTGCCCCATACCTATGTGGCTGTAGACGGTTTTGAAGTAGGCACGCCCACCATTCGCCGCGAAACACTGAATATTCCAGCAACCGCAGTGGTTTACTACAGCGCCCAAGTTGGTTACAAAATCCACCCCGATACAGTACGACTCCAATTCCAGATACTACACCAAGTCCCGGACAGCTTTCTACTAATTAAAGCCCGTACCGACAACACCGCAGTCAGTGATTTTTATCGAGAAATTGCCGACGAAATTGGTTTAGACTTCTCCCGTTTACGCTTCTTGGATAAAGATCCTGATGAACTCACCCATCGGGCTAATCTCCAAATTGCTGACGTGATGTTAGACAGCTTTCCCTACAATGGTGCCACCACCACCCTCGAAACTCTGTGGCTGGGCATTCCGCTGGTCACCCGAGTCGGGCAACAGTTTGCCGCCCGTAATAGCTACACCTTTATGGTCAATGCTGGCATCAATGAGGGGATTGCCTGGTCAGCGGAAGAATATTTGGAGTGGGGAATCAGGCTAGGTAATGATGCTAACCTTCGCCAACAAGTAGCTGGCAAATTGCTAGATGCCCGGAGCACGGCTCCCCTCTGGAATGCCCGCCAATTTACTAAAGAGATGGAAGATGCTTACCTAGGCATGTGGGAACACCACCAGCAAAAACAACTACAAAGCGAGGATTAAAAAGTGGATAGTCTAATCTTCATTCGCCCTTTCTAATCGAGCAACCCGCCGACTCAGCCGCCGAGTTTTACGCTCATTGTTAGAAAGATCGTAGTTTAAATCATCGGCATAGTCACTCTGAGCCTTAAAGCCATCACGAATAGCGATCAGCAGCGTACCTTCAACACTATCGATGCGACGACGTAAAGACTCAACATCTTCGCGTACAGCATTAGCATTCTGCTTCATGCTAGTTATATCTTGCTTCATGCTGGTTATATCCTGCTTCATGCCAGATATATCTTGCATCATGCCAACAAAACTCTGCTGCACTAGTTCGCGCAATTCACTAATTTGGGTTTCAATCCGATCGAACCTTTCATCAGACATCAGCTATCTCGACTTCTGTAATTTTGCAGATATTAGGATATTTTGGCAGCACCTCTATTCTAAGAGCTAGCAACGAAGATCTTCAATATCTTGGTTCCTTCACCCCCAGCGAAATTTCCATGCCGAAGTAGGTTAATTATCTTTACAGCCCCCTTGTTTATTCAGCAAAAATATTCGAATCTAGAGATAGAAACACAGTTGATCTAGACAGCACGAGGAATCCATGACTACTACTATTTGGGTGAACGAACAACGAGATCCGATCGGACTCATGTATTCCTGCATTGCTTCCAGCGACGAAGCCATGGCTAGAGCTTGCCACGAGTCTTTTCAAGCCGATCTCACCGAAGAACAAAAACGCTTAGGCTGGGTAGTAACTTTGCACACTGTGCAAAATTGGGACGAAGTGCCAGTTAACTCCCTCAAGTTAGGCTAACAAGTGGGCTAAACCTTCCCAGCTAGTCGTAAGATTGGGAGTTGCTAAACCAAACCAACATTTCAGCTTATGGCAGCCACTCAAGTCCGTCCGGTCTTGTGGGAGAACAATCGAGTTCGCCTCATTGACCAAACCCGTTTACCCCAAGAATATACCTGGGTCGAAATTAGTCGTAGCGACGAGATGGCCACAGCCATCACTACTATGATTGTGCGCGGTGCCCCGGCGATTGGGGTCGCAGCCGCTTATGGCATGTATTTGGGTGCCAGAGAAATTGAAAAGATTGATCGCACTGAATTTCTGACAGCCTTAGAACAAGTGGCCGTGAAACTACGGGCTACCAGACCCACCGCCGTAAATTTATTTTGGGCGATCGACAAAATGCTACAGGCCGCTCAATCAGCCTCTGGCGATATTGATAGCATTCGTCAGACTCTGCTAGCGACCGCTAAAAAAATTAATGCTGATGACATTCGCACCTGTGAAGCGATCGGTGATTTTGGATTAGCCGCCATGCCGATCGATCCCAAAAAGCTCCGCCTACTGACCCACTGTAACGCTGGAGCCTTGGCCACCGCCGGTTATGGCACCGCTTTGGGTGTTGTTCGATCGGCTTGGCGAGATGGACGCTTAGAAAGACTCTATGCCGATGAAACCAGGCCGCGCTTGCAAGGAGCTAAACTCACCGCCTGGGAATGCGTGCAAGAAGGTATTCCGGTGACGCTGCTCAGTGATAATATGGCCGGTCACTGCATGGCCAAGGGGATGATTGATGCGGTGGTGGTAGGTGCCGATCGAATTGCGGCTAATGGAGACGTGGCTAATAAAATTGGCACTTATAATTTGGCAATCGTGGCACAGGCGCACCATGTTCCGTTTTTTGTAGCGGCACCGCTATCGACAATTGACTTTAGTTTAGTGGATGGTAGTTTGATTCCGATCGAGGAGCGAGATCCCCAAGAAATTTCCCATGTGGGTGAAACAATAATTTGTCCACCGGGCGTGGAGTTCTACAATCCAGCTTTTGATGTTACCCCCGCCCGGTTGATCAAGGCAATCATTACAGAATTTGGTGCTTTTGCCCCTGGTGATTTAGGGCAATTGCAGGGCAAAAGTTAGCACCACTAAAAAATGCCCACTGGTCTGAAACAGTGGGCATTTTTTTTGTTAAGAAGATCTTAATTCCCAAAAATTGACCCTTGCGCGGGGGAGATTGAGGGGGGGTGCTGTCGCGCCCTCAATGGGGGGACTGGGGGTCAGAACCCCCAGATCCAGGTTTTCAAGATAATAAGTTGCAGCTTGTACTAGCCATTGTCTCTCTTAGGAGAAACTCACGTTATCTTAAGTCCCAGAAGTCCAAGAGTTAGCATAATCAATCTGATCAGAAGTCAGAGAGTCAATATGAATACCCATTGCTTGCAACTTCAGACGTGCAATTTCCTTATCCACCGCAACTGGAATGGAGTGAATACCAGGAGCCAAATTGCCCTTATTCTTAACCAAGAACTCACAAGCCATCGCTTGGTTTGCAAAACTCATGTCCATCACAGCGCTCGGGTGGCCCTCAGCCGCCGCTAAGTTCACCAAACGACCTTCACCAATCACAATTACCGACTTGCCATTCTTCAAGCAATATTCTTCAGTGAAGTTGCGAACAGTTTTAACTTCCTTGGTCTTGCTCTTCAGCGCTTCCAAATCAATTTCGATATCGAAGTGACCAGAGTTACAAACCATCGCGCCATCTTTCATCGACTCAAAGTGCTCAGCACGAATCACATGCTTGTTACCAGTAACCGTAATGAATACATCTCCAACAGCAGCGGCCTTATCCATAGTCATTACACCAAAGCCGTCCATCACCGCTTCGATCGCCTTAGTTGGATCGATTTCAGTCACAATCACATTGGCACCCATGCCGCGTGCGCGCATGGCAGTACCTTTACCACACCAGCCGTAACCAGCCACCACAATGGTCTTACCAGCTAACAAGACATTAGTCGCTCGAATGATGCCATCTAGAGTCGATTGGCCAGTACCGTAACGGTTATCAAAGAAGTGCTTGGTATCAGCGTCGTTAACGTTTACAGCCGGGAAGGTTAATACACCAGCTTTAAACATCGCTTGCAGGCGCACGATGCCAGTAGTAGTTTCTTCGGTGGTGCCAATCAGCTCTGTAAGCTGATGCTGTCTTTTCTGTACCAAAGTTGCCACTACGTCACAGCCATCATCCACAATGATGTTGGGGCGGTGGTCAAGAGCAGTTTCAACGTGCCGCAGGTAAGTGGCGTTGTCTTCGCCTCTAAAAGCAAATACCGGAATACCATAATCGGCTACCAAACTAGCTGCTACATCATCTTGAGTAGATAACGGGTTGCTAGCAATCAAAATGGCATCAGCACCAGCGGCTTTGAGGGCGATGGCCAAGTGAGCAGTTTCAGTGGTGATGTGGCAACAAGCAACTAAGCGGATGCCAGCGAGGGGCTTTTCTTTTTCAAAGCGATCGCGAATTTGCTTCAGTACTGGCATTTCCCGACCAGCCCACTCAATCCGCTGTTTGCCAGAGGGTGCTAAGGCAATGTCTTTTACTTCGTACTTAAAAGCAGTAGCAGTCGTCATATAGATTTGTCCTTTATAAAAATTAACTTTGACAATCCTTACCACCTTACAAGAATTTGACAGCCCCTGCATCCCGCCCACACCGAGATAATTTAATAAAAAGGCGGTGAACATTCAAGTTCACCGCCTTTTCTACTATGTTTGGCATCCAAGCCAACCCCATATCTCTATGGGTGGCGCTTACATGCCGATAGTTTCATAACCAGCATCTACATATATAATTTGCCCAGTTATGCCACTAGATAGATCACTTCCCAAAAAAGCCGCCGTATTGCCGACTTCAGTTTGAGTTACTGTGCGGTGTAGCGGCGCAATATCTTCGACGTGATGAATCATGTCCAAAATGCCCCCGACGGCTGAAGAAGCTAGGGTGCGCATGGGACCCGCTGAGATGCCATTGACCCGAATGTTATCTGGACCTAGCTCCGTGGCCAGGTAGCGGACGCTCATTTCCAGTCCGGCCTTGGCAATACCCATCAAATTATAATTGGGAACAACCTTTACACCACCCAAATAGGTGAGAGTGATGATACTCCCGCCACTACGCAGCAAGGGCTTGGCCGCGCCCACCAGCCGGGTCAGCGAAAAAGTACTAATTTCCATGGCTTGGGCAAAACCTACGCGGGAGGTTTTGCTGATATCGCCCATTAAATCTTCTTTGTTGGCAAAGGCTAAACAGTGAATGAGAATGTCGATATTGCCCCATTTTTCTTTGATTTGGCCAAAAGTTTGGTCGATTTGGGCATCGTCTTGAACGTTCAAGGGTAAAAAAATGCTGGGATTTAATGATTCCACCAGCTTGCCCACTTTCTTTTCCATTTTGCCAGTCTCATCGGGGAGGTAGGTCACACCAATGTTTGCTCCGGCTTGATGGAGCTGTTGGGCAATTCCCCAGGCGATCGATTTATCGTTGGCAATACCGGTTACTAAGGCATTTTTATTCTTTAGGTCTAGCATCTGTACTTCACATTTACGGCGGCACTGGTCTATGATCTCATCATCGGGAGCGTTAGGGAAGAGTAAACGAATGTATTTGCTGATACAAAAAATGATCGACAACTCGGATTAAGTAGTATGGAATACCAATCATTTCGCAGTGATTTGTTGGCACAGCCTCTTCCCTAAAGAATTGCTATTCGTAAAATTCCTAATATTTGCCCATAGTCTTATATTCAGGTCTTTCCAGTTAATTGGTCAAATCCATTTGGTGACGTGGTACATATGGTTGCATTACAAGACAGACCTCTATCAAACGTATTCCAGAGCATCGGTGGCTCGATTCCACCACTGGTGGAAACTTTCGATCGAGGGAAGACGATCTTTTTCCCCGGTGATCCGGCTGAACGAGTCTATTTTCTCCGCAAGGGAGCTGTCAAACTCTCTAGAGTCTACGAAGCTGGTGAAGAGATTACGGTGGCCTTACTACGCGAGAATAGTGTGTTTGGAGTGTTGTCTTTGATCACTGGTAATCGATCGGATCGGTTCTATCATGCGGTGGCTTTTACCCCGGTAGAATTAATTTCGGCTCCGATCGAACAGTTTGAAAAAGCGCTGAAAGAGAACTCTGATATGTCCTGGCTGATGCTCAAGGGTCTGTCTTCACGCATTTTACAGACGGAGATGATGGTCGAAACCTTAGCACATCGCGATATGGGTTCGCGGTTGGTGAGTTTTTTACTGATTTTGTGTCGCGATTTTGGTTTGCCTAACAATAACGGGATTACGATCGATCTACGGCTTTCCCACCAAGCGATCGCTGAAGCCATTGGCTCTACTCGGGTCACTGTCACGAGGCTGCTGGGCGACCTCAAAGATGGCGAGTTGATTTCGATCAATAAGAAAAAGATCACTGTCCACAATCCCATTACTTTAGGGCAACAATTTGCCTAGGTTTGGTCAGGGGTGACGATCGCGAGCAATGGTCAAACTACAGATAGAATGAAAGCAGTTTCGTCTTGAAAGTATTTATGCGAACGGCTTTTCATAACATTTTGGCCATCTATCGCCGCGAACTGTATGGTTATTTCCGGTCTCCGTTGGCTTATGTGATCACTGGCATCTTCTGGCTGATCTGCGGTGTGTTATTTGCGAGTATCTTGACTGATGTGATTCAGCAATCGGCTTTAGCCGATTTCCAGCAACGGCAAGGTGGTGAACTAGCATCCAGTCTCGATGTGCCCTACCTATTTGTACAGAGCTTTCTTGGCAATGTTTTGGGTGCTATTAGTTTGTTGGCTCTGCCGCTACTGTCGATGGGACTGTACGCCGAAGAACGAAAACAAGGCACGCTAGAGTTGCTGATCACTTCGCCTCTCAGCAATTGGGTGATCGCAGTGGGTAAGCTGCTGGGAGTATTAACTTTATTTGTGACCATGATCGCTCCTTTCTTGGTGTTTGAGGCGATGGCCGTGACCAATAGTCAGCCGCCCCTATCGCCACTAATTATTCTGATGGGGCATTTTGCTCTGATTCTGCAAGCAGCCGCAATTTTAGCTTGCGGTATGTGGATTTCGGCCTGTAGTAGCAGCTCGTTAGTGGCCGGATTCGGGACTTTTGTGTTGGTGACAGCTTGGAGTAACTTAGATACCTTTTCCGATCGATTAGGCGGTAGCGTTGGTCAATTTATTAGCAACTTTTCGGTGGTCAATCATTTCCAGCGGCTGGCCAGCGGAGTAGTAGATGTGGGCAGTCTGGCGATCTTGACCAGTTATACTTTGCTGGGGATCTTTCTGACTGCTCAAACAATCGAATTGGGACGGCGACAGTAAACAGCAATTAACAGTTATGCAGAAAAGTATCGATCGACTCGGTCAATTTTCGCTCAAATATCTCTACGTCTGGGGTGCTGGCTTACTATCGATGGGCTTAGTAATGGGCTGGGTCAGTGACCAGTGGTGGCCAGCTCCCATCTTAATTATGTTGGTGGGTAGCAGCCTGGTGAGTATTTGGCTGTACTTGTGGCTCCGGAAAAGAGGATGGTTACGATCGGGACAGCGCCGCATCTTAATCCAATCCCTAGCGGTGATCTTTTTATTCATTGCCATTAATAGCCTGATTGTCCCTAACTCTGGGCGGTTCGACCTGACCGAAAATCAGCTATTCACTTTATCTAGCCAGACTCAGCAACTAGTAAAAGCACTGCCCCAGCCCTTAAAGGTCTGGATTTTTAGCCAGCATCCGACAGTTGGCATGACAGAACTGTTGGTTAATTACCAACAGTTAAATCCCCAGTTTAAGTACGAATTTGCCAGCGACCAATCGCCCACTGCTCAAAAGTTTCAAGTTCAAGTTCCCAACGAAGTGCATCTAGAATTTGGTAATAAAAAACAATTGCTCGCCACCCTGAACCCGAGCCAATTTTTAACCGAAAATATTCTGAATGCTGGCATTGAAAAAATTACCAGCGATCGACAAGAGCAGATTTATTTGGTGCAAGGTCATGGCGAACCTGGTCTAGAAGGAGCCGCGATCAAAGCCTTGCAAGCCAAAAACTATCTGGTGAAACCATTAGTTTTGGCTCAAGCTCAGCTTCCGACTGACACCACTTTACTGGCTCTCATTGGTAGCCAAAAAACATTGCTGCCGAATGAAGTGCAATCGATCGATCAATATCTGGGCAAAGGTGGTCGCCTGTTAATCTTGGCTGACCCCAAAATCCAACTGGGTCTAGATGCTGTGCTGCAAAAATGGGGCATTCAACTCAGCAATTATCTATCGATCGATCCCACCAGTGCTCGCCAGTCTACCGGTCTAAATCCGCAGATTGCGATCGTCACCAACTATGGCCAGCATCCTATTACCCAAAGCTTCAACGGCATCTCTCTATATCCTCTCGCCCGACCATTGATCGTCCAAAAAACTGCCGGGGTGCAAGCCACGCCAATTTTGACCACTAGTGCCGAGAGCTGGGCAACTATTCCTACTACTATCCCCCAACTTGAGTTCCAAGCGGGTAAAGATTTGCCGGGGCCACTGATCTTAGGGGTAGCTGCCCAAAAAGCCAGTAGCCGCTTAGTGGTGATTGGCAGCTCACAATTTATGCGGGATGGTATTTTTGAGCAACAGTTGAATAGCGATGTGTTTTTAAACTCGGTGGGCTGGTTAAGTGAACGGCGCACTCTGGCCACTAGCCCTAAAGAAATTACTAACCGCCGGATTAACTTATCTTTCTGGCAATCTCAGTTGTTGTTTTGGTTGCCGATTGTTGTATTGCCGGGAGCTAGCCTCACTGTGGCCGGTTTGCTATGGTGGAAAAGACGCTAGGGAATCAATTTCGATAGGCGCTGGAGCAACCCAGCTTCAACAATATCTCTAACTCTTCAGAGTTTATCTCACTTAACAGCATTTAACAGCTTAATCGGCCAAGGTAAATGCAACACATGTCGTTCTTTAACCGTTATTGGCTGCTGATTGCCCAGTTTTAATCTTTGCTGGTGAAGCCAGATAAATACTGAGCTAGCTGGATGAAACTGTTGGACAAATTTTTCAAAGTCATCGAGTGTACAAGATTTCT
>JAYUSR010000111.1:0-5830 GCA_043755575.1 Synechococcales cyanobacterium | reverse complement strand
ATGAATTGGATCGTGGTGAAAAACAGTATCGACTAGGCCACCAGTACGGCGCACAATTGGCACACAGCCATAGCGCATGGCCATCATTTGGCTGATGCCGCAGGGTTCAAAGCGGCTCGGCATCAAGAAAGCATCGGCTCCCCCATAGATTCGCCGCGATAAACCGTCGTCGTACATCAAATAGGTCGCCATCCGACCAGGATAACGAGCTGCTAACTGCCACAGCTGCGTTTCGTAGTTGCGATCGCCAGTACCCAGCAATACGAATTGAGCATCGGTGTAAGCCAAGAATCGATCTAAGGTTTGCAGCAATAGATCCAAGCCCTTTTGCTCGACTAACCGTGAAACCATGCCTACCAAAAACACATCAGGATCTACAACTAAACCGACTTCCTGCTGAAGACCTTCTTTATTGGCCGCCCGATTTTCTAAAGTGTCGGCGGTAAAGTTTTTAACAAGCGCTTTATCGGTGGCTGGATCATTTAGCTCGGTATCAATCCCGTTCACAATCCCCGATAGCTTATCGCCAATGAACGACATTAGTCCTTCGACTTTTTCACCATATTCAATCGTTTTAATCTGCTCAGCATAGGTCGGTGAGACCGTATTCACTCGATCGGCATACTGTACCGCAGCAGCCAAGGTGTTGTGACCCTGCATATACCAAGGACACCAAGTAATGCGATCGAGATACCAACGCCACGGACCTTGATAAGCCAAGTTGTGGATCGTAAAGACCGTATTGATTTCGGGGTCTTGGTGCATCCAGACCGGAATCATCCCGGTATGCCAGTCATGACAGTGAATAATTTCTGGTTTCCAGTAATTCCAGGCAAACTCGGCTGCCCCGTTAGCAAAGAAAGTAAAACGCCAGTCTTCATCTTCACCACCGTAAATGCGGGGAGGATCAAACACCGGATGCCCAAATAAGTAGAGCGGCACATCGGTGTCGGGCAAGGTGGTTTCGTAAACAGCAAAGTCGTTGAACATGGCGTAACCATTCCACACTGGTTCAGCGGGGATAGTCACCTTGTTAATTAGAGAGCCATAGTAAGGCATGAAGACGCGCACATCATGCCCTAATTTCCGTAAAAATTTGGGCAATGCACCCACTACATCTCCCATTCCCCCCACTTTGGCTAAGGGAACTGCCTCTGCTGCCACAAATAAAATCCGCATTTTAACCCGCTAAGTAAACCCGCTGCTAACGCTCCCATCATACGTTTAAATGGCTGTTCTTACTCCACTGACGATGTAGTTTGTTGGGCTAAAACCTCCCGCAAACCATCGCGGCCAACCAACGCAAAGATTTCGTCGAGAATTTCTCTGGCTCCTTGTCCACAAAGCATTGTAGCTAGTTGTTGGCCGAGCTGCTCGGCCTGTTCGGCAGCACCAGTAATTTGATTTTTGATCAGAGTTTTACCATCGAGGGTAGCAACCATGCCCACCAACGTCAGCTGATCATCAGTAATCGAAGTATTCACCCCGATCGGTACCTGACAGCCACCTTCTAAAGATTTAAGAAAAGAGCGTTCTGCCCAGCAACGATAAGCAGTGGGCTGATGTTGCAAAGCTTTCAGAATTTCTAAAACTTCGGTGTCACCGTCCCGACACTCAATGCCCAGGGCACCCTGACCAACGGCGTGGAGAGAAATTTCGGGGGCAATCAGTTGATGAATGCGATCGGCTAAATCTAATCTTCCTAAACCAGCAGCAGCCAAAATCAGGGCATCGTATTCACCAGCATCCAATTTGGCCAAGCGGGTAATTACATTGCCACGTACATCTTTGAAAGTAAGGTGCGGATAGCTGTGGCGCAATTGTGCCAACCGCCGCAAAGAGGAAGTACCCACGACAGCACCAGCTGGTAGGGTTTCGAGCTGATATTGTTGGTTGTTCGCATTGACTACTAAGGCATCTGCTGGATTTTCGCGCTCGGTCACACAACCTAGAACCAAGCCCTCTGGTAAATTGGTCGGCAGATCTTTGAGGGAATGCACGGCAATATCGGCAGTTCGATCGAGCATTTTCACTTCTAATTCTTTGGTGAATAAGCCTTTATCACCGATTTTAGCCAAGGGCACATCCAAAATCTTGTCGCCTTTGGTACTCATGGTTTCGACTTCAAAAGTACGATCGGGGAAATGCTTCTGGAGCTGCTCTTGTACCCAGTAGGTTTGAACTAAAGCTAGCTGGCTTTTGCGGGAGGCGATTTTAATAACGCGAGACATAATATATGGCTTTTTATAATGATGGCGGAGTTGTTTTATCTAGGATACAGGAGCTTTAGGGGTTTTCAGCTAGTCCAAGCTATGAGTTTGCGGTGGAAAGCTGAATATCTGGCGGTAGCCGCAGCAGGGCATCCTTCTGTAAATTGTTGATAGATTTCCGGCTTCCGCTAAACTGAAACTGGCACTCGATCGAGACCCTCTCAGATATCTAATATGTCAGTAGCCCCTTCCCGCACCACCCCCAACACCAAAATTCTGATTGCGATTGCGATCGGCTACCTGGCCTTGATTATTTTGCTGCCAGCCACGAACGTAGTGATCCAAGCCTTCGCTGGTGGCCTGCCCAACTTACTTAGCTCCTACGCCAACCCCGAATTCTTCCAGGCTCTGCTACTAACCCTATCGATCGCCCTCCTTGTTCTGCCGATCAACATCATCTTTGGACTCTGCGCCGCCTGGGTAATCGCCCGTCATCAATTCCCTGGCCGCACTCTACTAATTAGCGTGCTGGATCTACCTTTTTCCATCTCCCCTGTGGTCGTCGGCCTGATGATGATCTTGCTCTACGGCAACAAAGGTTGGTTGGGCAGCTGGCTGCAATCGATCGGACTCAAAGTAATCTTCGCTTGGCCAGGCATGGTGTTAGCGACGGCATTTGTCACCCTGCCCTTTATTGCCAAGGAAGTAATTCCCGTTCTAGAAGAAATCGGCACTGACCAAGAAGAAGCTGCCCGCACCCTGGGAGCTAGCGAATGGCAAATCTTCTGGCGGGTTACTCTGCCCAATTTGCGCTGGAGCTTGCTATACGGCGTAATTCTGACCAATGCCCGCGCCATGGGCGAGTTTGGGGCAGTGTCAGTGGTATCTGGCAACATTGCCCGCAAGACCCAAACCCTGTCGCTGTACGTCGAAGATGCTTACAAGCAATACCAAACCCAGGCAGCCTTTGCGGCGGCTCTACTGCTGGCTGCCCTGGGATTAGTTACGCTGTTGATTCAAGAATGGATTAGCTATCGAAATAGCAAGCTGCAAGGCTCCGATGCGGAGTAGATTATGGCAATTCCACTGAAGTGGGTTTGGCAATGTGCGGTAGTCCCCAACCTAGCTTCTCGCGCAGAATTCGGAAAAACTCTGGTGGTTGCAAGCGAATAAATTTGGCAGTATAGATCGATCGAACGATATGTACGTAGTAATCCGGCAAAATAAAGCAGCCGCCATTACCATCTACCACCATCACCAATCGGTTCGGATTAGCTGGGTAGATCGTAACCGGCTCCGTGTCGGGAAAAACTAACGCCCGTGAAGCCAAAGAATGCGGACAAATCGGTACCAACTGTAGAGCCTCTACCCCCGGAGCAATCACCGGCCCCCCCGCACTCAACGAATAGGCCGTCGAACCGGTCGGGGTGGAAAGAATAATGCCATCCGCTGCAATATCAACGGGTGCATGTCGCCCCACTTCAATTTCAAAGTGGCACATACTGGTGAGGGGTTCGCGATGGATCACCATCTCATTTAGGCACAGCGCTTCCCACAATAAAGTGTCTTTATGCCTGACTTGCACTGTCAGCATGGCACGCTCTTCAATTTGATAATCACCAGCGATCGCTTGCTCTAAAGCGTCCGGTAATTGGTTAACAAAAGTCTCTGTCAAAAAACCCATATGGCCAGTATTAACGGCTAATAGTGGGATTCCTAAAGGAGCTAACTGACGAACTGCCGCTAGGACAGTACCATCGCCGCCCAGCACCAAGGCAAACTTCATGGTGGAATCAAAACCAGGGGCGGCCAGGGATTCGATCGGAGTATAGCTAGCGGTAGCCGAGGGGTGAGCATACCCCAAAATACCCCGTTTACCCATCGCCAGACAGACTTCCCAGCCTAGCCCAGTTAATTTATCCTGCAACTCGGTGGCAATGTTGCAGGCTAGGGGTTTGCCTTCATTATAAATAATGCCTATTTTGGGCACGTTAGCACTGGGGCTGAATGTTTATGTTTCTGGAACAAGCAACTATGCTTCAGAGTGGAGCTATTCTATCACGATCCAGCGGCGGGGATCGTTGACTACTATGGTTAGTAGAATGCCTTCTTTTTTTTGCTCTTGCCCGCTTTGGCTTGCTTTTGCTTTTCTTTTTCGTATTCCAACTCCCGCAGTTTCTTCACAATACGGCTAAAGTATTCTTGGAAGTAGGATTCTAATGTAGTGTTCTCTTGCGGATCCAAGCCCAAAATTTGATAGGTTTCAGTCATATCAGCATTTAAAGGCTGGCCAGTAGCCAGTACTTCGGCAAAAGCTAACCGATCGGCAGAATTCCAACTCCACTCAAAAAATTGGGCAAATCGCCGTACCGCAGTTAGCAAGCCCAATGGTACTCTGGTAACTTTTGCTTCCTTGCCAGAAAGCCGCTCACACAAACCAATGATTTCATCCCCACTCCAAGCTTTGTTGCCTACTACTGGCAAGGTTTTGTTAATTGCTGCCGGGACAGCCAAAGCTTTGACAGCAAACTTGGCCACATCTTGAGTATCCATAAAGGCAGTGGGGGCGACCTGGCCAGCCATCCAGACCGCTTGACCTTCTAATACGGGAATGGCGTACTGACCAACCAATCCTTGCAAAAAGCCACAAGGCTTCAAAATGGTATAGTTCAGGCCAGATTCTGCTAAAAACTTTTCAGTGCAGTACTTAATATCCATGAGCGGTACTGATCGATACTTATCAGCATCTAGCACCGACATAAAAACAAACCGATCGACTTTGGCTACCACCGCCGCCTGAATTAAATTGACTTTACCTTGCCAGTCTACTTGGTAAATACTGAGAGAATCATTTGCCCGCGCCGTAGCTGCATCAACCACCGCCGTAATTCCTTCCATGGCAGGCTTTAACGACTCGGGCTTGCACAAATCGCCTAGAAACAACTCAGCACCCCATTCCTTCAGGAAAGCGGCTTTTCTAAAACTCCGTACCAAACAACGTACCTCGTGGCCTTCGTCTAAGGCGCGGCGTACTATTTGTCTGCCCAGAGTGCCGGTCGCACCAACGATTAGTAAAGTCATTTATATAAAATTAAATAATGTTAAGCATTCCCTCAAATATTAGCAGAATTTATCAGTTTCTGATAAGAAACGTTACATTAATGGCAAGTGGGGGATCACGCCCCCAACATTCATCTCGCTTATTCTTCTTCGGGGCCTTGAATCTTGAGGATCAAGAAACCCAAGCTCAAACCTACCAAAATTAAGGTAAAAGGAATAATTGCCGCCGTAAAAATTTCACCAATCATTTTATTAACTCCTGATTATTAAGCTATGACATTCTCTCATAAAGATCGGCCCCGATTAGCGATCGCTCTTGGCGACCCCGCCGGAATCGGCACCGAAGTCGTACTTAAAGCATTAACACCAGAAATTAGGGCCAGAGCGGAACTAACTTTAGTCGGCAATAGACAATTACTGGTTAATTATCATCAGCAGTTGGTGGCGATGGGAGCAACTGATTTGCCTGGTCTGGCGCAGCTAAAATTGTGGGAAGTACCCCTAGCTCCCGCTACGACTAGTCAGATTCAGCTTGGTCAAGAGCATCCCGCCAGTGGCGA
>JAYUSR010000110.1:0-2041 GCA_043755575.1 Synechococcales cyanobacterium | reverse complement strand
CGGTAAATTCTATTCAGTCACTGATATTGTTGGGCTTGGGAGATAACAGTACATCAATAATTTTTTGTGTGTCTTCAGGTTGATGCCATTGAGGATTTGGATTGGCATAAAGGCGATCGGCAAAAGCTTGAAAAGCTTCTTGATCTTCCCGGTGGCTCAATACATAAGACCGTAACTCGGCCTTGGTCATAATGTTAAAATCAGGTTTCATCGTTCAAATCTCCATTTTTACATGAACCAGCGTCGAATGAGTTCTAACTGGATAGAGTAGCCGCTCTGTTTGGTTTCAATGAGTTCGCGGCGGAGCAAGAGATCGATCGCTTCACTTACACCGGAGGTGATCGCCCCCTCCGAATCCGCTGAAAATCGCTGTTCCAATTCTGATTTGCTGATGATTACAGCTTCTCCTTGTTGGGCACAGTAGCGCAATACTGCCAATGCTGGGGCATCTAGTTGGTTGCGCTCAATGTCGCTGAAGAACATGCTGCCGTGTTCTAGGGCTTCGGGGATAGCGGCTTCTATGTCAGCGAGGGTGGCGAGGCGGCGGATGCTGGGGTCTTGGTCGTTTTTGAGGGCGACGATTTCGGCGCAGAGGAGTTGGACAAACAATGGATGGCCACGGGTGATATCTAAAACTCTCTGGCTGGCAGGGGGTTCATAGCGCAGGGCAAAGTTTTCGATCGGCTGCTCAATGAGTTGACGAGCTTCTGCTTCATGTAAACATTCTAAATGTAGTACCTGAGCATTAATTAAATAACTAGACCAATGCTGAAATTCGTTAAGGGTATGAGAACCGGAAATCAATACTTTGAATCTGGGACGATGTTAAATCAAGTTACGCAACATCCCCAAAATATCAGCTTCATCGAAACGACCTATCCGAAGAACTCGGTCAAGTTCTTCAAATTCGTCTAAAGCTAAAAGCGCAGTCTTATCACCCAATGATTTTTCTAGTGTGTTTAACCATTCATCGAAGACAGTAAAGGGATCCTTTATAAGGTCTTCTTGGCTTAGGGGCGGAAGCTTTAGGTTTCTTTGGCTAAACGCTGAATCAATCATACCTTTGGCAAGATTATAGAGAAAGCTACTATGGTCACTGGCACGAGTTATGGAACCTTGTAAATCGACAAATAAAGGAATAATGCTGGTAGGTAACAATCTGCCTAAACTTAGAAGGAGAGAAGTTTTACCCATACGGCGTTGTCCATAGAGCAATAATGGGGGGCTACGTCGATCGAGCAGAAGTTTTTCTAGACGTTCGCTGATATCGGTGCGACCAACAAAAAGCTGTTGGCGACTGGTAACAGGTACGCCAATGATGTAGGGAGAATCAATTTCTTGGCGAAGTTCAGATTCTTTGATCAGGTCTTGAAGATGCAGGTCGATAATGTTTTGCCAGCGTTGGGCGATCGGGCGGAAACGCACAACATATTTATCACTACTAATAGTTAATTCACGGATCAGGTTATTTAGTCGATCGGCTACAGCGACAAGGGCAAGGCGTTGATTATAAACACTGGATTGGCGAAGAGCTACATTCACATCAACGCTGACGCTGTTAAAACTGCGAAACATTGTGTCAGCAGGATGAAGGAGTCCACTGGTTGTTAGAATTTGTTGGCTTCGACCAATCGCCCAGGCATCGGCACAGTGTTCTAGCTGACGGGCATCTAGTTCAATTTGAGCCATCTGTGCTGCCCAGCGTTGACGAGTATTGCTGAGGTAATCTAGGGCAGCTTGGCCTTCGATCGGATTTTTATCAATTACCAGCAAAAGATGTTTTTCGAGACCCCAAATAGGTATGTATTGCCATTCGTCCCAAAAAGCAATGTTTTTTGATAACAGGCTACTGCGATTCTCAATTCGACTTTTATCAATATAATAAAGCAACTGATTCCAGGGAATAAGCAAAGCTGTCATAATTGCTGGTCGCCACCAGTTGACAAATAATCCAATAGCAATTGCCAAAGTAACCAATAAACCTATAAATAGTTCTTGTAATGTCCCTTGTGAATATACTCTTAATATGCCTATGAATAGT
>JAYUSR010000109.1:0-5872 GCA_043755575.1 Synechococcales cyanobacterium | reverse complement strand
TTAACATCCAAGTGCAGGATCAACCCCCAGTAGCTGTAGCTGATCAAGCTGATCAACCGGGGCTAGTGAATGCTGCTGGTAAGTGGCTACCGTTGACTAGCTATCAAATAGATAACGATAAATTGCCACATTTAAGACTATTATCTGCCAACAGCGCACTCTGTCCAGACTGGCCAGCTCTCTATCAAGGTATTCAGCGTAGCCCCATTCCAGTAAGTGAAGTTGACTGCCGTGATGCGCTAAATCTCCTCCTAAAAACTGAAATTGGAGATGTACGCATTGGTGCATTTGAACCAGCTAGATTTCGTCAGCAGTTACAGAAAGCTTATGAATTAGGTAATTGGAAGCAACTTTACCAAATAAAATATAGTCAAAAGTCTGATATTGCTTACATTGATCTGGAAAATCCTAATATGCCCAAGATCCAGCAAATAATTTCTAATAGCAACCAACAGACTGGTCTGAAAACCGATAATCAGAAGACTGAGATTACCACCGATGATCTCCTACCTTAGTATGATCCTCTAGCTTTTGTTAATATGTACATAACCGTTGCACTGATGTAATAGATTAATATCCAAAAATTTACATTAAATTTGCAGGTGTTACTACAAAATTCTCACGATTCGCTAGCTTTATGGGAATATAAAATAGCGTGTTGTGATTTAAAATCATTAGAAAAATAATTGAATGCTGAGCTTTTATATAGCAATGGTTCAATTGTTTAATTGCCGTGCGCTTGACAAGAGAATACAATTATCATTAACTTAACCTTTGCAAGCATGAGCAAGCCGAACCCTATCTCATACCCAGGATTTAACTCAACTCCCACGCCCGGTAGCGACCCGATGTTCGACGAAATTATCCCCAGCAATATGGCAAAAATTAAAGTGATTGGTGTCGGCGGTGGCGGCAGCAATGCGGTCAATCGGATGATTGCTAGCGACATCACCGGTATTGAGTTCTGGACTATGAACACTGATGCCCAGGCGCTATCTGGTGCGAATGCCAATCGGCGCTTGCAGTTGGGACAGAAACTAACTAGGGGTTTAGGGGCTGGCGGGAATCCAGCAATCGGGCAAAAAGCGGCGGAAGAGTCTCGCGAAGAGATTGCAGCGGCCTTAGAGGGCGCTGATTTAGTATTTATTACTGCTGGGATGGGCGGCGGTACTGGTACGGGGGCAGCACCAATTGTGGCAGAGGTAGCAAAAGAAATGGGCGCTTTGACGGTGGGGGTGGTGACCCGCCCCTTTACCTTTGAAGGGCGGCGGCGCACTAATCAAGCAGAAGAAGGTATTATGGCTTTGCAGAGTCGGGTTGATACCCTGATTGGGATTCCTAACGACAAGTTATTAGCGGTGATCTCCGAGCAGACCCCTGTCCAGGAAGCTTTTCGGCTAGCTGATGATGTGTTGCGTTCTGGTGTCCAAGGGATTTCCGATATTATTATGATTCCGGGCTTGGTGAACGTTGACTTTGCCGATGTCCGAGCGATTATGGCTGATGCTGGTTCGGCAATGATGGGGACTGGTCAAGGTTCTGGTAAATCACGAGCGAGAGAAGCAGCTTTGATGGCAATTTCTTCACCGCTGCTAGAGTCTTCGATCGAAGGCGCGCGCGGAGTAGTGTTTAATATTACTGGTGGTACAGATTTGACTTTGCATGAGGTAAACACTGCTGCTGAAACTATTTATGAAGCGGTTGACCCTAATGCCAATATTATCTTTGGAGCGGTCTTAGATGACCGGATGCAGGGAGAAATTCATATTACTGTGATTGCGACGGGCTTTACTGGTGAAGTGCAGTCCAGCTCTGTATCGTTGGTAAGTAATAAGCAACTGCCCCAAACTCCTCCCAAACGTAATCCAATCGTCGCTCCTACTTCACCCCCACCGATTCTAGATCATAAGAGTTCTCCGGGTGGATTAGATATTCCAGATTTTCTGAAAGAACGCCGCCCTAATAAGTGAAAAAAGAGGAAGACTAGCTTGAAGCTCTAGCCTTCTTTTTTAAATTTGAACTAAAACTGTGATTTCAATATCTAGGTGAATTGACGACGTAGTTAATCCTTACATTAGTCACACGTGGCACTACACCATACTATATCAGCATGGCACTTAAACAACTAAATGTGAAAATTCCCGAACAGGAACTCCAGCTTTTGCAATCGTATGCAGAAAAAACCGAAAGAACCAAAACGGATATTATTCGCGAGTTTATCCGTTCTTTGTCCACTAAATAACATATCAATAGAGGCATTGGTATCTAAATAACTAACTAAAGGGCAGTAACACTAGCTAGTGTTACTGCCCTTTAGTTAATTATTTAGAGATACTCCCCGAGTAAGATTCGAACTTACGACCGGTCGGTTAACAGCCGACTGCTCTACCGCTGAGCTATCGAGGAAAATAGTGCTTTTCACACCTTCGCTATTATATGTGCAAAAGGAATAGTTTGACAAGCATCTGCTTGTCTTTTTTTGAAAGATAGCTCAAAAAGTGATCAGACGCTACTGGTAGAGTTGCCAGATAGCCCTAGACACTACCAATGAAAATGAAGCAAAACAGTAAGGCGAAAATTAGAATAAGCAACTAATACAAACTAGCTACTGCTAGATATGGTGGAGGAATGCGATCTTAGACACCATATATATATGGTGTCAGTTGAAGATTAATTCCGAAATTCTGGAGGGATTCGGACTACAATTGTGACTCCGTGAATATAAGCTGTTTATGCCATCATCTATCCTAGACTCTAATCACTACGCTGAAATAGTTCATGTTAGTGGCATTGCTGAGAGTCTAGCGAGCTTGAATTTTCATTCTCTCAGTGGCGAAGCTTGCTACGAGTATCTATTTATTTCGCCAGAGCTACCCAGAAATAATTTGGGTCAGGTCACGCCTGGCTGGATGCGCCGCTATACGAATTGTACGCAGGGTGGCTGGTGGTGTGCTGGCTTGGACCCGATGGCGGACTGGCAACAAATGGAGTGGGGAACGTTTAAACCCGATGAGCCGAAGTTCAGTAGAGAAAATAAGGTAATTAAATACGAGCATCCGCCGCAAATGGCCACTCGGCTGTTTTGTTTGCGGGTGACAGCGGATGTGTGGCGGCAAGTTGCCCAACGGTATGCAAAGTCGTTGCCTGCCAATTTTGCAGAGCAGACTGATCGATTTTGGTCGTGGGTGTTGAATTCGGCGTTGCCGATCGTGATTTGTGAAGGGGCAAAAAAGGCCGCAGCTTTGCTCAGCCAGGGCTATATTGCGATCGGACTGCCCGGTATTAACAGCGGTTATCGGGTGCGCAAAGATTTGGCGGGGAATGTGATCGATAGGTATCTAATTCCTGATTTAGCAGTCTTTGCTAATAATCAGCGCGAAATTTATATTTGTTTTGACTACGAAACCAAGCCCAAGACAATCGATGGGGTGAACCGAGCGATCGCCCATCTGGGAGAAGTTTGTCAAACTCAGCAATGTGTGGTGAAGGTAATCCGGCTACCGGGTCCCGAAAAGGGCGTAGATGAATTTGTGGTAGCGCAGGGGTTGGAGAAGTTTGGCCAAATCTATGATCTGGCATTAGATTTAGAAACTGATTTGGCCAAAACCCATCCCCACCACCGGCTGACCTATCCAGTGGCGCTAACGCTGAATCAGCGCTACTTACAGCGATTGGACTTTCCGGAAAGTGGGATTGTGGGGGTGAAGTCGGCCAAGGGTACCGGCAAAACCACGGCTTTGATTCCCTTGATTGAGACGGCTCATCAGCAAGAGCGCCCGATTTTGCTACTGACCCATCGCATTCAGTTGGGGCGCTTTTTGTGCGAACGGATTGGGGTGAACTGGATTAATTCCAGCTTGGAGCAAAATCCTAAAGACGGGGTGGGCTTGTGTTTGGATTCGCTGTGGAAGCTCAATCCCGAACACTGGTTGGGCGGCATTATTATTTTGGATGAAGTGGAGCAGTCCCTGTGGCATTTACTGAACAGCTCGACCTGTAAGAGTAAACGCCTGAACATCCTGAGAACTTTTCAGCGTTTGATCAATCAGGTGTTGGCTTCGGGGGGCTTAATTGTGGCGCAGGATGCCGACTTGTCGGATATTGCGATCGATTACCTGGTGAAACTAGCGGGCTGTGAAATCCAGCCCTGGGTAGTGGTGAACGAGTGGCAGCCAGCGGTGGGCTGGGAGGTGAATTTCTTTGATACGCCCAATCCGGCGGCCTTAATTAGTCAGCTAGAGCAGGACTTGTTGGCGGGCTATAAGTGTTATGTGACTACCGATAGCCGCTCTGGTCGATATGGCTCCGATACGCTTGATCGATATATTCGGAATCAGCTCCAGAATTTGGAAAGCAGGTATCACAAGACTTTGGTGATTTGCAGCCATACCACCAATACCACCGACCATCCAGCTGTTAATTTTGCTACCCAAATCAACAACCGAGTCTCGGAGTATGATGCCGTATTTGTCACACCCACCTTAGGCACCGGGGTCAGTATCGATGTGGAGCATTTTGATCGGGTATATGGCTTGTTTCAGGGAGTGATTCCAGACCCGGAAGTGCGGCAAGCCCTGGCACGGGTCAGAGCCAATGTCCCTCGTTACTTGTGGTGTACCAAGCGCGGGGTGGGGATGTTGGGGAGTGGTAGCAATAATTACCGCACCTTAGCTTTCTGGTATCAAGAAAATTACAAGGAAAGCTACGCCCTGATGTGTCCATTGCAGGCGATCGATGTGGATCTGCCGCTGGTTTATGACCCGATGCATTTACGCACTTGGTCGAAATTTGCGGCGCGGATCAATGCCTCGATTACGCTGTATCGAGAGTCAATTAAAGCCAGTTTGCTATTAGAAGGGCATCAACTAAAAGTGATCAATGATGATAGCGATCGCGAGAAGTTGATGGAACTGCGTCAGGCGCTGGTGGCAGCGGCTAAAACCGATAAGCAGCAGGCCCGCAAGCTGATGAGCGAAATTTTTGCGATGCAGCAGCAGACCGAAGTCCAAACCAAAAAACACCAGCTGATTAAAAACACCACTAAAAATATTCAGCAGCAGGTGAAGCTGCAAACGGCGCAAGCGATCGCTAGATCTCCTGATTTGGGGGCAGCTGAATACCAGTTCTTGGCTAGCAAGCGCTTTTTGAGCGAAGCTGAGCGCCAGCAAATCAGTAAACATATGCTAAAACAGCGATATGGCGTGAAGGTCACGGCCAAACTTCAGCTCAAAGATGAGCAGGGTTATTACAGTCAGTTGCTGACTCACTTTTATTTGATTCATCAGCACCAATTGCTAGAACGAGATATCTTGGCTAGTACCAGTGGCGATCGACAACCCCGCAATATCGATGGGCAGCTGCTCTTACCGATCGATCAAGAGCAACCCGAACATCAGGTATTTTTGCCAGATATTAATAATTACACCCTCAAAATTCAGGGTTTGGTAGCTTTGGGGATTCCGGATCTGCTCGATCCGCAGCGGGAGTTTCGAGCCACCGATCCAGATGTGTTGGCCTTAAAGCAATCAGCTTGTTTATGCAGTCAGCATATTCGACGGGCGATTGGCTTAAGTATTACGGTCAAGACTAAAGCGGTGACGAAGGATAGTTCGATCGTAATCCTGGGTAAATTTCTGGGGTTGTTTGGCCTGAAACTGAAAGAGATTAAAGCCAGGACTGACAGTGAGGAGCCAAAAAATAAGATCTATCACATTGATCCGACGACTTGGCAGGATGGGCGGGAGCAAATTTTTGCGGTGTGGCGACGCAATTTTCACTTCGATCGGGTACCCGAATTTTTGCTATCAACCGATTTGGTGGCGGATGATCGCGCTTTAACTTTCTAGTTCAGGAGTGAAGATAATTTCTTCAA
>JAYUSR010000108.1:0-5884 GCA_043755575.1 Synechococcales cyanobacterium | reverse complement strand
GGGATTTTTTGATTGAGTTGGAATGTCACTACACTCACTATGGCAATAATTCACTATGGAGATTACCAGCCATGCCACCACAGCTGAACTTTTGAACGAATCACTCCCCGTCGCCGACTTTGCTGGACAGCTAATTGAAAAATTTGTCCGCAAAGTCGGGCACCATAAAGCTCTGGTTCTACAGGATACGGAACCAGAGCCATTGCACAAGATGCGGGTGGGGTTGCGGCGCTTACGCACTGTTTTACAAGTCTTGGAACCCCTGATTATCTTGCCTGATACTTTTACGAGTAAGGCCATTGGCAAGTTAGCAAATGTGCTGGGAGCAGTCCGAGATTTGGATGTGATGGGAGAGTTTTTGCGGGAAGTAGAGCAGGGAATTCCTGATCGAGAGCAGCGCATCTTAAGTAAGGTCGCTAATTCCTTAACTCGTCGCCGCCACCAAGCCTTCGATCGCCTGGAGAAGAATTTGGCCAAGGACTATCGGGTATTGGTGAGGGCTGGCCAAAAGTGGGTCTGCCAACCTCAATATCGTTATCCAGCTGTCGCTACCCAACCGATGGCTGATGTTTTACCGGACTTGCTGCTGCCGATCATTAGCAGTTTTTTCTTGCATGGCGGCTGGTGGGTAACGGCCACAGATTTTAGCGACAATCAAGCTATCCTCCACGACTTACGTAAATGTACTAAACGTGCTCGCTATCAAATTGAGTGCTTTTCACCATGTTTGAATACCGAATTCACTGAGCTTTTGTTGCCGCTAGAGGCTAGTCAAGAGTGTCTTGGCCACATGCAGGATGCGGCTGTTTTACGTGATTTTATTGAGCAGGAGGTGGGTGGAAAAGTCTCTAAGAAAATGCCGGTGTTGATCGATCGACTGGAGCAAAAAAAGGAGCAGGCTTGGCAGGAGTGGCAATCTATTCGGGGGCAGTTGTGCGATCGAGACTGGCGACAATCTTTACGTAAGGCTGTTCTCTAAGTCGCCTGAATTTACATGTTGTCGTAAGATTTCTAGATTCCGACGAGTTGTCTGAGCGCTGGGGTGATTGATGCCCAAGATGCATTCCGAGATGGCGATTGATCGAACATATAAAGGCTCTGCTTCTGCATATCTACCTTGCTCTTGGTAAAGCCTTGCAATTCGAGTCAAAGCTATAACTAAATGTCGAGAAATTGGAATTTGTAGTTGTCCTAGCATTCCCTCGAATTGCAAAGACAAATCTCGCAAGTCTTTTTGTGCCCCCACCTCCGCTAACGCTTCCAAAGCTGGCAATAAAAAAGTTTCTAGTAATTCACTATCATCCACTCCCGCCTCTTTGGCGATCTGCAAACGCTGCAACAAATTCTGGGCACGGCGGGCATCATCAATGTTGGCATAGCTCCCCCCAGCACTCATCACTTCAGTTAACGGCTGCATTTCATGATTGATCGGTTGATGCTCTGTCAACTGCAATTTAGCAATAAACCAACTTGTAATATCCGGCATCGCAAATAACGACGTATGAGCAAAAACCGGGGTCATCCACCAAATTTGGCACAGAGAATTAGCCACCAATTTATCGCGATTAAAATTCAAAACCCGCATGGCATCTGGCAACGGAATTTTATTGCTAAAGGCATTCGCGAAACCCGTGACTGACAACACCCCCGCTGGCAAACGCTCAATGGTTGCCAATATCGTCCTCACTACTTCCACTGGTTCCTGCTGAGCAGGCAACACCAATTCATGAAAAGGAATAGATCGATCGATCAAAGTCACTCGCATCTGATCTATGACACTCTGCCGCGCAAACTCCGAAGCATACTCCGCCCTAATCAAAGAACCGATCGGACGATTAGCCCATAAAAGTAATCGATCGCGCGTATTGGCAATGCTACCAATTTGATTATTGCTATTCGGTTCCACCAGGCACACCTCCTGTTTCTGGTCTCGGAATTTCCTTTTGCTTGACCAAAATATCTACGACTAGCGGATGTACTCCAAACCAGCGCTGGCCATTAAATTCTTGCACGGCCTTTGATCGCAGTAGTGAATAGATCACTTCATCAGCAACTTGTGCCTTGGAATCTCCCTCATAAATTTGCTTTAATCGATCGGCCTTATTTTGATAAGTCACTTTCTCCGAATCATAAGGACTCTGCCCCAATCTTCGTTCATAAGCACTACGCAAATGGACAATCGCTTCACCTACATCACTCTGTCCCACCGTCTGTGCCGATCGCAATTGGGCAGAATCAGCCGCATAGTTAACCAAAGAAAATAGATCTCTTAAATTCCCTCCTGCAAACTTCTCAGTAATTTGATTCACTAGACGGCTAAGTTCTGTAGATTTTCCTACCCCTTGATGCCCCATAAACAGTGCCTTGAAATAAGTACGATTTTGGTGGGCACGAATCAAACCAAGTCTAAGCCGCTGGACTTTATCTCCGCCACGCACCGCATTGACTTCATCTCGATAGAATGCTGCAATTTCAGCCTCAGTAGTCAGAGGGCTATTCTGGGTCGTAAGATAAATTTCTTCTACAGATTGTGCTTGTATTGTTTGGGATGGATTCATCTGTTTGTCCTGGGCTAGAACTACCTATAGCTTATCCGATCAAGCACTCATATTCACGATTAGCCCTTGACAGTCATCTAGTAAACTTAATCTTTAGCTCCAGGAAATAATCAAAGTAAAGACTATGTTCACTTTTAATCTCAAGTACTTCTCTTTAGCCATTTTGCTTTTTTTAGTAGAAGTCTTTATCGGTCTCTTCGTCAAAGATAGCTTTGTCCGCCCGTTTGGGGGTGATATTTTAGTCGTTATTTTGATTTATTGCTTAATCAAGTCCTTTTGGAAAGTCCCAGCGGTCAAAACAGCCCTGGCCGTGTTTGGCTTTGCTTGTTTTGTAGAAGGATTACAGTACCTAAAAATTGTCGATCGATTAGGGCTGCGCCGAGATCAGCTATTGGCGATCATTATTGGGACGAGTTTTGCCTGGGAGGATATTTTGGCTTATGCCGTAGGCTGCGCGATCGCTTTTTGGGGAGACATTAAACTCCAGAGTAGAGGAAAGCTGCTCTAACTTTTTGCTAGCTTCCCTCTTTGGGGTTGTTATTACACTCAGTTCTAAGCTGATTCAGAGCGTTCATCGTCAAAGTTAAACATTTGAATCATCGCTCGGGCTTCGAGGGGTGACATATTGCTGATCGTCGATACCGGCTGGCGGGTGTCGGTAATTAGCCAATCGAGAGCCGCTGCTTGGAGATCGATCGTTTCACCATTTTTGTCAACACAATAGCGGCCAAAAACTAATCGATCGGTTAAGCAGACTTCTTCACCAATCCGCGAATATTCAAAGACGACACTATTATCGATCCGAGCACCGGCACAAATATGGCAGTTGCGACCAATCATCGCCGGACCAATGATGGTGGCTCCATCTTCAATTTTAGTCATGGCTCCAATATAGACTGGGCCTTTAATATTAATTTTGTCCCAGTTAGCGGACACATTTATACCAGTGTAGATACCTGGCCGCACTTGATTACCAGGAATTGGGACATTTTTTACTTCGCCTAACAAAACACTGCGGATGGCTTGCCAATAGTCTGGTACTTTGCCAATGTCTACCCACTGAAAGTCCATGGAAATACCGTAAAAAGGGGCACCCATTTCAACTAGTTTGGGGAACAGCTGACCACCGATATCATATTCTTCGTTGGCTGGAATATAGTTGAAAATTTCGGGTTCAAAGATATAAATCCCGGTGTTGATATCGGTACTGAGGGCTTCTTCGATCGCCGGTTTTTCCTGAAAAGCTTTAATGCGTCCATCTTCGTCAGTGACGACTACGCCGTAGCTGGGAACTTCTGCCCTGGGGATTGACTTCATTACTACTGTGGCCAATGAGCCTTTTTCTCGGTGCCATTTGACCGCAGCAGTCAAGTCTAAGTCAATCAGAGCATCTCCGCAGAGCACGACAAAGGTATCGTCAAAAAATGGCGCAAATTCTTGAATGCGCTTCATGCCACCCGCTGAACCCATGGCCTTGCCGACTAAATCCCCTTGCTCGCTGATTGAACCTTCAAAAGAGTAACCAATTTCTACTCCAAATCTTTGACCATCATGGAAATAGCTCTCGATTTCTTGAGCTAAATGGCTGACATTAACCATAATCTCATTGAATCCATGTTCTCGTAGCAAATCAACCAGGAACTCCATCACTGGCTTCTGTAGAATTGGGATGAGGGGCTTAGGGATCGTGTAAGTAATTGGTTGAACGCGAGTACCCTTACCCGCAGCCAAAATCATAGCTTTCATAGAAGTAGGTTGCTTAGTTTTCCCGATGGGTCTACTGTAACCTATTATTACTTATTCACAAAGTTATATACACTCCGTTTGAAAGATTGTAATACTTCAATACTAAATAGTTTTAGCAGCTTAATTATATTTCATTGCACCAAAATGACATTGACTATATGAGTCCTAATCGTAGAGCATTCTTTGGATTTATCTTGTATTCTAAATGGTGCTGTGGAAGATGCTTAAAAAGTTTGATGTCCAATCAAAAAACTAAGATATTTAGACATTTTAGATTAGAGAAAATTAGTTGAAATTATTATTTGTATTCGTACTAGAAATTGTTGATTTGATCTTGATTTTATCAACTTAATCAATTAGTAAAAATAAATAGTGCAGCAGCTAAATGTATTACACTAGGCTCCAGCGAACCCGGTAAAGAGTGGCAAAGCTAGGGTAATCAAGCATAATGAACTATGACTGTTCAAAAATTTTGACCAATGAGTGCGGAAGCTGAAAAAAACGTTGAAACTATTGAAGATCAAAGCATCGAGCTTTGGCAGCCAGAGGTGGTTGCCGATCCGATCGATGACCTAACTGATCCCATCTATTCCGATGAAGTTGTGGAGCTGGTTGATCCCGAAGGAGAGCTGCCCAGCGAAGTGGAGATGACTTTCTTTGACCATCTGGAGGAGCTGCGTACCCGCATTTTCTATATTTTGATGGCGGTGGTGGTTGGTGCTGCTGGATGTTTCACGGTGGTTAAACAGTTGGTGAGCCTGCTAGAAGTCCCGGCTCATGGGGTGAAATTTTTGCAGTTGACTCCGGGTGAATACTTCTTTGTTTCGATTAAGGTGGCTGGTTATGGTGGTATTTTAGCTGCCACTCCAGTGATTATTTATCAGGTAATTCAATTTGTGTTGCCCGGTTTGACCCGTCGGGAGCGGCGACTGGTTTTACCGGTGGTTTTAGGTTCGAGTGTGCTGTTTGTGGGTGGTTTGTTCTTTGCTTACTATTTGCTAATTCCGGCGGCTCTGAATTTTTTGGTTAGTTATGGCGCTGACGTGGTAGAGCAATTGTGGTCGATCGAACGCTATTTTGAATTTATTCTGGTGTTATTGCTGGCCACCGGATTATTGTTTCAATTGCCAGTAGTGCAAATTTTGTTAGCGTTGTTGGGTATTGTCACCTCAGCTCAAATGCTCAAAAGTTGGCGGGCGGTAGTGATGGCCGCCCTAATCGTAGGAGCGGTCGTGACCCCTTCTACCGACCCGATCACCCAAAGCTTGTTGGCTGGCGCTGTCCTGGGTTTGTATTTTGGTGGCGTGGGCTGTGTCAAAATATTGGGCAAATAGTCATAATTGTTTCTTGGCTAACTAAAACTGGGTATTAATAAAGCAACTGTCATCTTCCGGCTGATCTTTTAATAATGCAAGTTTGGCAAAATAACCAAGAAATTAAAAATGGTAGATTCCTGATCCAAAAGGTTCTAGGAGCCGGTGGATTTGGGATTACCTACCTGGTGGTGGAGCAACAGACTCATAAACCATACGTCATTAAAACTCTTAATCATCTCCAGCAAAATCGGGCAGACTTTATCG
>JAYUSR010000107.1:0-51834 GCA_043755575.1 Synechococcales cyanobacterium | reverse complement strand
CAAGCCAGTCCAGATAAATTGTTCAAGACAATATCAAACCGCATCCGAGGAGAAGCCCCAAAGGCCGTCGCATTGCGCATAAAAGTCGGCGAAAAGTCATCGGAAGCCATCGGCTGCAAATCACGTTCAACAAGGGTTTTGCACTCAGCATAAGCTGTTTGCGGATTAACCGGCGATGCCTCCGTAACATCTCCAGCAGTAGCCACACCATAAACGCTACAAGAAGACATATAAACAAAACGCCGAACCCCAGCCTCCTTGGCTAGCTGAGCCAGTCGCACCGAGCCTTTGTGGTTAATGTCGTAGGTAATAGTTGGAGATAGCTGACCAGCCGGATCGTTAGAAAGCTCAGCCATATGGACAACCGCGTCTACACCTTGCAAATCTTCTGGAGAAATATGGCGAATATCTTTGGTTAGAGTTTTAGCCGTAGCTGACGTGCCATTGTATAGCCAACCAACTTTGTAATAGCCAGTATCTACGCCCAGAACTTCGTGGCCAAGCTCCATCAACAAGGGGGGTAATAATGAACCTAAGTATCCTTCGGTGCCTGTTACAAGTACTTTCATAGTTAAATCCTGCTAGTAGTGGTTAATAGTTAAGAGTTGATAGAAGTGGCCAAATGGGACTGTGCTGGGATTTCGGCCACAATAGCTTTACCAATCTCTAATGATGAGGTAGCTGCTGGGGAAGGCGCATTACAAACATTGATACAATTCTGACCAGAAATAATCAAAAAGTCATCTACTAGTTTGCCATCATTCATCAAGGCTTGTGCTCTGACTCCAGCATGACAAGGCACCAGATCAGCGGACTGCACCTCTGGAATCAATTGCTGCAAACTGCGGACAAAAGCAGCTTTGCTAAAGGAACGAATAATTTCCTGGATACCTTCATCGGCATGCTTGGCGGCTAGTTTCCAGAAACCTGGATAAGTCATCACTTCGGCAAAATCTCGCAAGTCAAAGTCAGTTTTTTTGTAACCTTCGCGCTTCAGACTCAACACGGCGTTGGGGCCAGCATGCACGCTATTGTCAATCATGCGCGTAAAATGAACGCCCAAGAAAGGAAAATCTGGATTGGGAACGGGATAAATCAGGGTTTTCACCAAGTGCCGCTTTTCGGGAACCAGCTCGTAATACTCGCCCCGAAAAGGAATAATTTTGGCTTGGGGATCAACATTATTGAGTTTGGCCACCCGATCGCTATGCAAGCCCGCACAATTAATCACAAAACGAGTTTCAAAAGTGCCGTTATTAGTTTCAATGACCTGATTATTAGCACTGTGAACAATCCGCAAGACCTTAGTATTAAGTCGTAATTCCCCGCCTTGCTGCTGAATCAGCTCCGCATATTTGAGACAAACTTGCTTGTAATTGGCAATACCCGTGGCATGAACGCGCACGCCAGCAACACAACGCACGTGAGGTTCCACTTCCTTTACTTCTTCGGCAGTAATCCGCTGCACTTGAATCCCATTATCTACGCCTCGCTGGTAGATGTTGTCAAGCCGCTGCACTTCGCTCTCGTCTACAGCTACGATCACTTTGCCACAAACATCATGGTCGATATTATGTTCCTGGCAAAATTCCACCATGGAGGTCGCCCCATCCCGACAAAATTTGGCTTTAAAGCTCCCTGGTTTGTAGTAAATACCAGAGTGAATCACACCGCTATTATGGCCAGTCTGATGAGCCGCCCAATTACTCTCTTTTTCTAGCACTACAATCTGCGCATGAGGGTAACGCTTACCTAATGCCATCGCAGTGGAAAGGCCAACAATCCCACCGCCGATGATCGCAAAATCATACATTCAACATTAACTCCATAACTATCTACCAAAACCCAAATCAGCTTCAGAATACCCAGCTAAGCTAGTACCTGAGCAGGAGCGAAATAAGCGTTCTGCTCGGCTCGTAGTTTGTCACAGAGTCGGCTAGCAGGTAATTCGACATCTTCGTAAGTCAGAACTTGATCCTTAGCAATATCTTTTTTCAGACGGCAGCCTTCCGCTAAACCCATCGGCAACAAATTCTGTTTTTGGGCAATGCCAGCATTTTCACACTGACCATAAGTCATGTAATAACCAATCCCATCCAAAGTTTCCCCAGCTTTGAGGTCAATTTTGGCAGTAGTTACTACTTCTACGCGCGGCGCACCCAAGGGAGCCAAGACCGCATCTTGGAACAGCACGGCTCGTGCCACCGATAACGGTACTTCAAAGTGGCAGAGATGATAAGGCGTATAGAAACTATAGAGGGGGCCCTCGCCTAATTTGTACAAGTTCAGATAGTGTTGCTGCTTGGAATCATCGTGGGTGGCAAACACAAACACACCGGGACCAGGCTTGGTACCAACGACATAGTCCACAATGCCTCCTAAGGACTTGAGTTGCTCCACATTGTACATGGAAGTCATTTCATCTACATGGCCTCGGAAGTCATAACCTAGCATCCCTCGTTTAGCCACTTGCATTCCGGTAGCATTAGCCACAATCGCTTGCTCAAAAGAAATTTTGGTGCCATCAGCAAAGCTAGTGACCATATGGGCTTGTTGCCCCCACTGTTTGGCGAAAGCTTCTTGGGTGGTGGGATTGCGGTAGGGGTCTTGGAGACCTTTAATGTTGCCACATAGCAAGGGAGTCAAACCAATACTTTTCACAAATCGGTAGAGATTCATTTCCACACCGGGTTGGTCGCCGTCGCAAGCCGAAAGAATCACGCCTGCCCGATCGGCATGAACCTTGAGAATGGCACCGATGGTGCCATCCAATTCGGCATTCATCATGATGACGTGTTTGTGATGATTGATCGCCTCCAGCACCACCTGCGCCCCAAATTCTACCGCGCCAGTCACCTCAATAATGGCTTCAATCCCTTCTGCCTGACACAATAACAGGGCATCTTCACAGATGGCATAATGACCGCTGGCGATCGAACTCTCCAACTCAGCAACAGTCGAGACAACTTTAATATCTTCAATTCCCGCTTCGGTATAAGCCCGCCGCGCCGCTTCCGGGTTCCGGTTAGAAATAGCGACTAGCTCCATTCCCGGCACAGAGTTAGCAATTTGGTTGGCAATGCCGCGTCCCATAAATCCAGCGCCAATCATGGCCACTTTAACTGGTTTGCCAGCTTCAGCGCGAGCTTGCAATGCTTTATCAATAATAATCATGTTGTATTCCTAGTCAAGTTGGATGAAATTTAAGCGGGGTTCGAGACAAACAGCGGCCAAGCAGCATCTTTTTCAGAGATTTCCGTGACTGGTAATGGCCATTCGATCGCGAAAGCTGGATCTTGGTGATGAATGCCTCTTTCGTAACCCGGTGTATAGAATTCACCCACCTGATACACTACTTCCGCGCCATCAGTGAGGGCTTGATAACCGTGGGCAAACATTTCTGGGACATATAACGCCCGCCGATTTTCAGCATTGAGTTCGACTCCAATATGGGCTAGGTAAGTCGGTGATTCAGGACGCATATCAATAATTACGTCATAGATTGCACCTTGAGTACAACGCACTAATTTAGTCTCAGCTGCTGGTAATACTTGGTAATGCATCCCCCGCAGGGTTCCTTTTCTGTGGTTGAAAGATAAATTGCATTGAGCAACCGTGGGCTTTAAACCATGCTTTTCAAATTCTTCAGCACAAAAAGTCCGGGCAAAAGAACCGCGATGATCGGGCTTTAGTTCAAGATCAATAATGTATGCACCTTGCAGTGCCGTTTCGGTGAAAATCATTAATAACCTCAAGTATCAGTTTTTACCAGTATCTATAAAATTGTTTAAATTCATCCGTGGACAAAAGTCACCAAACTTTCCAAGGGGCTTTGCCACTCTGCCACAGCCCTTCCAAATAGTTCTTTTCGCGTAGGGTATCCATCGGTTGCCAAAAACCATCATGTTCAAAAGCCATCAATTCGCCCTTAGCAGCCAAATCCATCAAAGGGCGGTCTTCCCAAGTACTATGATCGCCATCAATCAAATTGATACAATCTGGCGACAAGACAAAAAAACCACCATTGATTAATCCGCCGTCGGGCTTCTCCATAAAACCCGAGACCTGCTGGCCATCTAGCTGCAAGATGCCATACCGGCTAGGTGGCTTAACCGCAGTCACAGTGGCCATCTTGCCGTGTTCTTGGTGAAAAGCAATTGATTTGGAAATATCGATATCGGAAACACCGTCTCCATAAGTGAAGCAAAAAGCTTCTTCTTTTGCCAGGTAAGGAGCCACCCGCTTCAGCCTTCCGCCAGTCAGAGTTCCATCACCAGTATCTACTAGCGTCACCTTCCAAGGTTCGGCATTACGTTGCAAGACATTCATCTGGTTATGAGAAATATCAAAGGTAACATCCGACATATGTAAAAAGTAGTTCGCAAAATACTCTTTAATCACATAGCCTTTGTAGCCACAGCAAATAATAAAATCATTGACACCATGAGCAGCATACATTTTCAGGATATGCCAAAGAATCGGACGACCGCCAATCTCCACCATGGGTTTGGGTTTAAGATGAGTTTCTTCGGAAATGCGAGTGCCGAGTCCACCAGCCAAAATCACTGCTTTCATACAATTTTCTCAATTTTCCAACTTCAAGGATGGAGTGAACAAATTTCAGGGTTTGATAAGCGAAATGTAATCGAGTTAAGATCTTTTTGATCAAAGGTTTCATCCGAGGCTTTTTAGTCTCTAGTTAATCACATTTTATGAAGTTTTGGAAAGTAGGTCGTCAGTGTTTTGGCTGTTTCTGATCCTTCAGAAAACACAGTTTTATGCAAAGTATAATGATAATGGCTAAGTAATTGGTGACCATCAAATAGCTCAGTCAATTGGATGAAATGCTTTCAAGCCTTGATATCCTTTCATCCGTGACGCATTTCTGGTGAATTTGCCAACGGATGGGTTACTTAAAAAATTGCTGTCCACAATGCATATTAGCTTTTTTCTAGACTGATATAAATTACCATTGCCATTAGTTAGGGGATTATTAGCAGTTGCACAGGATTCTAAGCTTCTTTTTTCGGGACATGAGTAGATTTCACGGCCAGCTCTTTTAACTGCTTTTCTTCTACCACTGAGGGAGCATCGGTCAATAGACAGCGGGCTTGCTGAGTTTTGGGGAAAGCAATCACATCACGGATCGAATCTTCCTGAGCAAGGAGCATGACCAATCGATCGAGTCCAAAAGCGATCCCCCCATGAGGCGGTGTGCCATAGTCAAAGGCATCGAGTAAAAAGCCAAACTTACTTTGGGCTTCGGCTTCGGACAGTCCGATCGCCTTAAAAACCTGTTCTTGGATATCTCGCGTAAAGATGCGGACACTACCGCCACCGATCTCGGTGCCATTAAACACCATGTCATAGGCTTGAGCCCGGGCAGTTTTCAGATCGCCAATGTCAGCGGGATGCGGTGCTGTAAAAGGATGGTGCAGAGCTTCCAAGCGTTGCTCGTCGGCATTCCATTCAAACATCGGAAATTCGGTGACCCAGAGTAAATTCATCTGGTGATCATCGATTAGTCCTAGTTCGCGGCCAATGACCTGACGCAATCGATCGAGTGTTTTATTGACCATCGCACCGTCACCAGCTCCAAACAGTAGCAAGTCACCATCCTTAGCTCCAGTGATGCTCATCAATTGTTGTCTAGCTTCGGGGGTCAAACTGTCTTTAATTGCGCCAATGGTTTCCAGCTCACCATTCACAAACCGAATATAAGCCAAACCTTTCGCCCCCATATCGGTGGCTTCTTTGAACAGGTTGCCACCGGGCTTGATTCGCACATTAGAAATAGTCTCGTTGCCGCCCGGAATGGCCAGAACTTTGACAATGCCGCCTGCGGCGATCGCTCCCGCAAAAACTTTGAACCCAGAACTCTTGAAGATCTCGGACACATCAGCTAGCTCCAGCCCAAAGCGAGTATCGGGTTTATCGCAACCGTAGCGCGCCATAGCTTCTTGATAAGTGAGGCGGGGTAAAGGCAAGGATAGCTCGACTCCTTTGACTGCTTTGAAAATATGGGCAATCAGTCGCTCGTTGAGGCTCATGATCTCCGCTTCGGACATAAAGCTCATTTCCATGTCGAGTTGAGTGAATTCCGGCTGTCGATCGGCTCTCAGGTCTTCATCCCGAAAGCAACGAGCAATTTGGTAGTATCGATCGATCCCCGACACCATCAGTATTTGCTTAAACAACTGGGGGGACTGGGGCAAGGCAAACCACTCGCCAGGATTAACCCGACTGGGCAGCACAAAATCGCGGGCACCTTCTGGGGTGGATTTGTTCAGGATCGGCGTTTCTACTTCTGTAAAATCTTCTTGGTCTTCTAGGAAGCGGCGCATGGCTTTCACGACTTGATGGCGGAGCTGGATGTTTTGGCTCATCCGCTCGCGGCGCAAATCTAAATAACGGTAGCGCAGCCGCAGGTCTTCACGCACATATTCATTCTCGGTAGCGGAAACTTGGAAAGGCAGCTGCTGATGGACTTTGTTCAAAACATTGATCTGATCGGCGTAGACTTCGATCGTCCCACTCTTAATGCGGGGATTAAAAGATTCCTCTGGTCTCTGGCTAACCCGCCCAATTACCTGAATCACGTATTCATTGCGCAAATCGGCGGCTAGTTCATAAGAAGCGGGGGTACGTTGCGGGTCACTGACAATTTGAATAGAACCAGATCTGTCGCGCAAATTCAGAAAAATCACACCACCCAGATCGTGACGACGATCGACCCAACCGCACAAGGTCACTGTTTCACCGATTTTGTCTGGGGTTAGGTGGCCGCAATATTGGGTACGCATATCGAAAACAGATGTAGATGAACGGGCTTATCATTTTAGCTTACCCGCTGTGACATATATCTTCTTGTCCGGGGCAAGGATTCAAGAATTCTAGAGAATGATCAGCCCAGAGGCTTTCACCGAATTAGATTATGCGAAGAAAATCGGTGTGTTGCCAAGCTCAAAATGCTTACAAATTTTATGCTTTAGCATGAACGACTTCACTTAATGCTTCATCAATCACTGTATCGATGACTCCTCGACGCTTCAAATTTGCTACTGAGGCTGTCACTGTCTCGCTCTCAAATCGTTCTAAATCAATAGACCTCTTGCGTGAATCATAAAGAGGGAACAAGTTCAAAATTGAGAATTGCTGCAATTTAGGTTGAATCGTAAACTAAGATGTTCCTATCCCATATCAATTCATATCTTAAATTCAGCAATGCCAGAGTTTGTTCGCGGAGTGTATCCTCTTAAGAGTGGGGAGGCATCTCCGTCCCCTCTCCTAATAAATTATGGCTTGTATTAGCCCGCTCGCAGAACGTTTTCACTAGGAAAACTCACATCATTTACCAGCTTCCTCAGTCGCATGCAAACCACACTCCTTCTGAGTAGCCTCCTCCCACCACCAGCGACCCTCCCGCTCATGCTGATTCGGTAAAGTCGCCTTCGTACAAGGCTCGCAACCAATACTAGTAAAACCGCGCTCATGCAAAGGATTGTATGGAACCTTATAAGCGCGAATATACATCCACACTTCATCGGAACTCCAGTTAGCCAGCGGATTAAACTTTACCAACGGGTTAGTATCTGTCGAGAAAGCGCCATCAAACTGCACCACTGGCACATCCGATCGAGTGGAAGGACTTTGATCTTTACGCTGACCAGTAATCCAAGCCTGAAGCGTGGAAAGCTTACGGCGCAATGGAGCGACCTTGCGAATACCGCAGCATTCCTTATGGCCGTCGTCATAGAAGCTAAACAGACCCTTAGCGCTGACGAATTCTTCCAGCTTGGCGCTGTCTGGATACATCACATCAATGGTGATGCCGTAATGTTTGCGCACTCGATCGATAAACTGATAAGTCTCGGGATGAAGGCGGCCAGTGTCTAAGCTAAAAACTTGAATGTCTTTGTTGATTTTGTGCGCCATGTCAATCAATACAACGTCTTCAGCACCGCTAAACGAGATGGCAATGTTGTCAAATTGGCTGAGGGCTTTTTCTAAGATTTTGCGCGGACTCAGCTGGGCTAATTCAGCATCAAGAGCTGGAATATCCAAAGTAGGGTGGGCAGTCAGGGGAGCCATGATCTTCTCTCTCTTTTATTTTTTCCAATTTTATCAAGGTTCGGAGAACTTCCGCTGAACTAAAATAACAAATTCTCAATTTTGGGGAACTACGTAGTAAGGTGTAGCACTAAGTTCAAAACAAGTTGGCACTTCTGGTTGATTTTCAAAGCTTTACTTTACCTATTTGCCCATAGAGGGTAGATGACAGAAACTATCACCAAATTTTAGTGGTATCCGCATAAATGACAGGCACTATAAAAGTCAGTGATAGCTATCAAAAAAGATGAAAGCACTGTCCTCAGAGAGTTGGAGAAATGAATAAGTCGAGCGCAGCCCGACCATTAATATCTAGCTATTTTGAAGGCGATGATTGTCGCAGCTTAGTCAGATCGTTTTGGAGCTGTGCAATTGCCTTTTCTATTTCCTGGAAATGTGTATTAACTTTCTGCTCTACAGTAGCATCAACAAGAGTTTGAAGATCTTTAGCTTTATTACTTACTCTTGTATCTATTTCCTGCGATCCATCCGTGTCAGAAGAGGATGACAGGGCAGATTTTAAACACTCTTCCAGCATGGCGGTCTTCGATAGAGCCTTGCTCTTAGCCGTAGTTTTGAGTAGTTCCAATAACTCTGCTTCTAACCTAAAATTGACAGCTATTCTTTTCATTTGCTTTATTTCAATTTGCTTTACAGTATTTACAGTGTAAAGCAAAAAACGTAGATACGCAACGTAAAGTATTTTGTATCTACAAAATCTTAATCATATTTAACTCTTTATGGATGTTCTCCCTTTTCAGGAGGATGTACAGGTAAAAGGTTTAGAGTTATCACCTTCAAATCCTTATCATCCTAGCCATGAATAGGGCTGTAAAGTTAACATAAATAATAGAAAGAATGAAAGTGGATTCATTTCAAGATCATTAAAACTGGGCTATGTGCATAAAATAATCAAAGTAAAGGATCTTAAAACGTCAAGAATAAAACTTAATTCAAAATGTCTATTAATGTAATATTTAATTTAGATATAGAATTTTATTATTCCCATGCTATTATGTCCTTGATAATTAGATACAGTAGGTGAGAAGCAATCTAGAGAGCTAAGTCTTACAAGAAGGTTATACATATCTCAAATTTTCAAAAGGATAAGATATTCTTGATTTTTGGATACCTTCCGCTTCTTCTAGATGGTCAATTATGTGGATACAATACGCTTTGCTTAGCTCATTTCTGTGGGCAATAGTTCATGTTTTAGACGAACATTGTGTAGATAATATTTTTAGCAAGCCGTGGTTAGGTGTAATTACTAGTTCTGGTATTTCAGTTGGTATTTTTTTGCTGTTTCCGATTTTAAATATGAAGGCAGTTGTTCCACATTTGGATATTCTGATCATATGTTTGATCACCGGTGCTATTATCCAACTCAGTCAATTATTCTATTTTCGTGCTTTAGATTGTAGCGATTCTGGTACAGTTGCTGCCTATTGGAATCTTACCCCTATATTACTCCCAATTATTAGCTATTGGTTGTTTGGATATTTAATTACTAGTAATAATTTGATTGGTATTATCTTATTAGTAATTACTTCTGTAGGGCTATGCTCGATCGATAAGTTTACTAGTAGATGGGATACTCTCTATTTAATGTCAATTGCCGCTGGACTTCAGACTGTGGTAGTACTACTTGAAAAATACATTTTTGAGCGGACTGACTTTTTTGGAGCATTTTTAGCTATTAATACTGGTATCATTATTAGTGGCTTAGGTAGCTTACTAATAAAAGAAATCAGATTGACATTTATCAAAGATTTACCAAAAATCAAATCAGCTGTACCCGTATTTATAGCAATTGAGTTGATTAACTGGGTAGCTCTTTACACTGGTCAAATAGCAGTTAAATTAGGAGTTCCAGTTTTAGTTTCTGCTATACAAGCTTCTACACCAGCATTTGCTTTTGGGATATCTTTATTGATTGCTATGTCGCGACGACAGATTGATACCGAAACCAAGCAAAATCTACCTGTCAAATGGAGTTTGGTAGGTTTAATGATAGTAGGTGTATGGTTGATTGGTGAAACTGGATAAAGTTGATAGTCAATCTGGCATTTTAATTTTCATGCAAAGATTCTAATTATTATGCTCAAGAATCTTGATTCTCGGGCATAATTAGGATTCAGGAGATTTCAAGTTTGAATTGCGGATTTATCTCATTCTTTTTGAAAAAGATGTTGATCGATGATTAGTTGTTTTCACTAAATTCAAGTTCCGTTAAGGCTAATTTGATTTGCTTGTATGCTTCTTGAGATGGAATTTTTTCCCTATTCTCCAAGCTACAGAGATAATCTACTTGATTGATAAATTTCTGTAGACTTTCAGGATTGACTTACCCTTGGTAAGGATATACATAGTACAAAAAATTGAGAGATTCTGTCACTTGATTTTCTCCTTGGTTGGTATTTCTTTTACCACAAATATTTGGGGAACAATGTCGGAGTATTTATGATATTTAGATGCACTTCTATTGACACACATCTACGAGTGAAAAGCTCTTCATATTTCAAACGTAATTCTTTGTTGATAAAAATGCCTGGGAAGTTAAAGAAACCAGCCGAAATGCCATCTTCATATCCAGCACTTTAAACAATAGTGAACGGAACAAGCTAAAAGGCTGAAAGCTTTACTAGGCAAAGATTTTATGCATCTCATGCTTTTAGGGACTGCTATAATGTTATGGCGATCGTATGAAGACTGAGAATAAGCATCGTCGGGTATCAGCATAAACGCTGCCTTGACCTTTCAAGTGTAGAAAAGTCCTTTATTTCAGGAGATAGTTATGGCACGGGTAATGATTGTGGGAGCAGGGGGCGTGGGAAATGTGGTAGCACATAAATGTGCATCCCAAGCCGAATTCACCGATATTTTACTGGCCAGTCGGAGCGTGGATAAGTGCGATCAAATTGCCGCTCAGATTAGTTCGCCCAAAGTTAAGACCGCCGCCCTTGATGCTGATGTGGTAGCAAATACTGTCAAACTGATTAGAGGGTTTCGTCCTGATATTTTGATCAATGTGGCGCTTCCCTATCAGGATTTAGCGTTGATGGATGCCTGCTTAGAAACTGGCGTGGACTATCTGGATACTGCTAACTATGAACCGCCCGATGTGGCTAAGTTTGAATATAGTTGGCAATGGAAATATCAAGATCGTTTCCAAGCGGCTGGACTGACCGCCATTTTGGGTTGTGGCTTCGACCCCGGTGTCACGGGTGTTTTTAGTGCCTACGCCCTCAAACACCATTTTGATGAGATTCACTATCTGGATATTATTGATTGCAATGATGGCAATCATGGCAAAGCCTTTGCTACTAACTTTAATCCCGAAATTAATATTCGCGAAATCACTCAACCCGGTCGCTATTTTGAAAATGGTCAGTGGGTGGAAATTCCAGCCCTCTCAATCCATCGCCCCATTCCCTACCCAGAAATTGGCGATCGCGAGTCTTATTTGCTCTATCACGAAGAGCTAGAATCCTTAGTCAAGAACATTCCGACGCTAAAGCGGGCGCGGTTTTGGATGACTTTTTCGGAAAACTACATTACTCATCTGCGGGTGCTCGAAAATATTGGCATGACCCGAATTGATCCGATCGAATATCAAGGTCAACAGATCGTCCCCTTACAGTTCTTGAAAGCTTTGCTACCAGAGCCTTCTTCTTTGGCGACTAATTACACGGGTCAGACATCGATCGGTTGTCATATTACTGGCATCAAAGATGGCAAAGCCAAGACATATTATGTCTACAATAATTGCCAACACGCAGCGGCCTATGCGGAAGTGAATGCCCAAGGGATTTCCTACACCACTGGTGTACCAGCGGTAATTGGAGCCTTAATGGTGGTGAATGGTACTTGGAAAAAGCCAGGGGTGTTTAATGTGGAAGAGTGCGATCCAGATCCGTTTATGAAGTTATTGGGTCCGATGGGGTTGCCTTGGCATGAAGTGATCGATGGCGTATCGCCCTTCGAGAATTAATTGATCGCCAAAGGTGATCAAGGTGAAGGTATTGATGGCTCAACGGTGATGAATCAATATCTTTCAGAATAATCAAAGTTTGTTAGCTTGAAGGAAATTTACGATTGTTCATTCATATCTTGCAAAAACCTGCAACACACGACCAAATCGCTCAAATGCTTCAAGCCAATCGTTTTTACATTAAAACAGCTGTAGATATCCATCATCAAATTTTGGCAGGTGGTGGTGAAATGCATTCTGACTGTGAAGTTGTTTTGTTGAACAATGGTAGTCAGCAAAAAGATATTTGGGGTGCTAGTTGGAATCCGATCTCGCAGGAACTGTTCTACGAATCAATGGTGAATCTCCGTCCGCGTCAGAATAGATCAATGGAAATTTTAGATCCATCAATTCGCGAACAAGTTAAACAAATCATCCATAAATTGCTTGGAGGCATATGAATAACTGGACTGTTGCAGAAATGGAATTTCGGTGCGATCGATTGTCTATCAGAATGGAACGATTGGTACAGAATTTTTTGCGAATGGGATCTATGAGTTTAGATGGAGTTGAGGCAGAAACGGTACTAGCGATCGTGAAGGAGAGTAAGATGTTTATCGAACTCACTGCAATCGATCTAGATATAGACAGTGCCTTTGAATTGGCTCAAATTCAGCGGCAATTGTCTCGGTGGGATGTTCATTGGTCAGAGACTTGGACAAGTGATGCTAGTCGAGTTGAAATCTCCACATTGTCCCAAGCTTGGGCAAATCGGATTCGAGAGATGGCGGGAGTTTTCGTTTGATCTCGATGGTGCAGTAAATCCCAATGTCTGAAATTGATAGAACCAAACTGCTTACTCCGTATGGATTTTCACACTACAGAATGTTAATGATGATTAGAGACAGGCTTGTTCAAAGATTATTGGCGATGTTCGCGTACCAATTTACCCAATTCTTCCAGAGTTGGTTGCTCTGGATCTATACCCAATAGCTGCACCTGTAATCGTAAGTCACTAGGTGAAAGCTGACGATCAGTACATTTATCGTTTGGTTTGTTAGATTTGGTCATAATGGTTAATAGATATTTAAGTCGATCAGGTTCAATAGCCCTGACATCCCCGTTAGTTTACGCTGATGGGGATACTTTCATTTTAGCTCTGAGTAAGGTCAGATGAATATGCCAATTATTGATCGACAACAATGATCTAACTTTCTTGCTCTGAATGGATTTTTTATGGACAGTGCCCAGCCCCCTACTTTTCTATATTTTGACGATAGTCTTGAAAAAGTTGATTTGATAAGAATTGGTGTTTTTTACTGATAAAATGGAATTCTAGATGTAGCAGATATATCTAGATACTATACTTTTTGGTTGTTTTTAAATCCTAATTATTGCAATAAAAATAAATTCAATGAAAGTAATATCAGTATTTAATAACAAAGGCGGTGTCGGTAAGACAACCTTAACTTACCACATAGCTCATGCTATTTCAGAGATGGGACAAAAAGTACTTATAATTGATGCAGATCCACAGTGTAACTTAACTATTTATGCACTTGCTCAAGAAAAAATTCACCGGATATGGGAGGCCGAAGATCCATTTATTGATGAAGGATTTGAAGCCTCAAAGAAAAAAATGTCTTCTGAAGAATATGCACAGCTTATCTCTTCCCCACGTAGCCTGCACTTTTTATTAAAACCAACAGAAGAAGGTACTGGAGACTTGGAAAAATCACCACCACCAGCTAAATTAACTGATAAACTAGATATTATTCCTGGAAGGTTGACACTTCATTTGTATGAAGAGAAAATTGCAAGTCGTTGGACAGATATTTATAGAGGAGAGCCTCTTGCTATTCGGACAATAACAAAAATCAGATCTCTAGCTGAAGAGTATGCAAAATTACATGAATACGATTACGTTATTATCGATACCTCTCCTAGTTTAGGTTCTTTAAATAAAATTATTATTTCGACTGTCGATGGATTTTTTGTACCCGCTTTTCCTGATTTGTTTAGCTTGTATGGAATTAAGAATATAGGTAAAGCACTATCGTCATGGAGAGACGAATTTGATATTGTCTACAAACTCATATCTGAAGAGAAAAGACATAACTTTCCAGAACAATTCGTTACATTCTTGGGTTACACAATATATAATGCAAAGAAATATGGAGGCCAGAATAGACAATGGGATCTTGCACAAGCCCATTTAAACTATGCAATCCAAATACCTCAAACAATTCGAGAAAATATAGCTGAAACAATGAGAAATCATTTAGATGATCATCTGCTAGAAACTCCTATTGGTGAAACTTCTGTGATGCACACCCACAATACATTCCCTTCGATGGCACAATATTATCAAAAACCTATGTGGAAGGTCCCAAACGTTGAAAATCCAGATAGAGAGCACATCAATACATTGAATGGATCCAAGTCACAATATCTTGAAACTAAAAATAGTTATGTAGCATTTTGCAAAGACCTCATATCTCGCATTGAACTTTTGGATAGTTAAATGAAAGAACAACAAATAGAGCAAGCTGTTCAAGCTTATGTCCAAGAAAAGCACTTGTTCGAGAAATTCATGAATGGAGTTGTAGATTCATTCAGACTTGAGCCAAAGCTTAATCTTTATGGAAAACCTACGATATACACTATTAAAAATAGATTGAAAGATATTGATCACTTGCGAGATAAAATATCTCGTAAGTGGAATGAAGACAATCCAATCAACAAGAATAATATATTTGATCGAGTCACTGATTTAGCTGGTGTAAGAGTCTTGCATTTATATCAAGATCAATTTTCTGAATTGCATTCTCATATTCAAAAACAAATCGAAGCTGGTGATTGGTTCTTTCGAGAAAATCCCATTGCATATTCATGGGATCCAGAGTCATCAGAATATTTCAAAGCGTTTGGTCTTGACCCTAAAATAAAGGACTCTTACTATACAAGTATTCACTATGTAATCAAACCTAGAAAGGACTCGAATATTTGTTGTGAAATTCAGATTAGAACTTTGTTTGAAGAAATATGGGGTGAAATCGACCACACGATAAATTACCCGCATCCAACAAAAAGTAGATCTTGTAAAGAACAGCTAAAAGTACTTTCTAAGTTAGTCTCTACAGGTACCAGATTAGCAGATTCTATATTTAGAACCCATAATGAGTAAGTATAGCAATTCCACGTTAAGTGAGGTATGTTTTTAGGGTCTGCAAGTCAGTCCAATTGAAGATTTAGATTTACATGTACTCCATTCGAGGCGGAACCGTTACATATATTACAACTAAATTACTATTCCATCGACTCCATCTAAAATATAATATTTAGTGAGTTGTAACCTTCGCGGATCCTTTCAGCATGAACATCGCGAATTTCAGTGAAACAGATCTCCGCTATCATACTACTGACAAATCCTTCCAACGCGGTGAAACATACTATCGACAAGGCGCAGTTATCGATATTTGTCAGCGGGGCGATTGCCTCTGTGGTGAAGTCGAAGGAAATAATATCGAACCCTACCAGGTCAACATCCAATTTGATGATCAGCATGTGACAGAAGCCCAATGCACTTGCGAATATTGCTGTGAAGGCTGGTGCAAACATATCGTCGCCGTGGCTCTCACCGCTATCCGCGCACCAGAAACCATTCCGCAACGTCTTGCCTTGCATGAACTGCTCGATCAATTAAACCATGTCCAAACTCAGACCCTGGTAGAAGAACTAGTAGCTAGAGAACCAAACTTATTGAATCAGATCGATCGATTCGTCAACAAGCTTTCTCCTCCCACCGCCCTAGAAATCGTCATCACCGAAACTCGCCTCCAACGTCAAACGACAGTAGATCCCCAACCCTATCGCTATCAAACCAAACAGGTGATGCGCAGTTGTTTGCAGCATTGGGAAGAGGGCTGGGAAGAAAATCCACTCGATACCGATCTGCCAGAAATTTTAGACCAGGTACAAGCTTTTATCGATCGCGGCGATGGCAATAATGCCTTAGTAATTCTAGAAGCAATTACCCAAGCCTGCGTTGAAGATTGGGACGAAATCGATGAATATGGTGGTGATAGCGATGAGCTGATGGCACTTCTTGATCCCATGTGGGCAGCAGCAGTTTTAACCACCGAATTATCATCAACAGAAGCGATCGATCTCCAGATTAATTTAGAAGAATGGCAAGATCGGCTCAATGGTGAATTTGAAATCTGTGGCGAAGTACTGCGGCAAGGCTGGAATACACCACAGCTGGTTGCCGTCCTCCAAGGCCACAGCCAAGATTTGTGGGAAGATGAGCGCCCCAGCTATGCCGACAAATTAACGCGGATTCGGCTAGAAATATTGCATCAACAAGGGCGCTATCCAGAATACTTGAACCTCGCCCAGACTGAAGATCTAGTGGAAGAATATCTGGTGATGCTGACCCAGTTGGGGCGGACTGCGGAAGTAGTGGCGGCTAGCATTCGCCTCCAGAATACTGGACAAGCACTCGCCGTAGCAAAGATTTTGAAAGAACAGGGGGCGCTCGCCGAAGCACTATTCATTGCGCAAGCGGGATTGAAAAACCCGATCGCTCAGTCACCACACCTGCCGAGAATAATATTTTCATCATTCGTCCAAGTCCAGTTCCCGATCGCCATCGCTACGAATTAGCCGATTGGACAAGCGAACTGGCCCAGGAATTAGGTGACACAGCTACCGCTCTCACCGCTCAGATTGTTGCTTTTAAACTGCGTCCTTCGATGCGCGGTTATCAACAAGCCCAAAAGCTGGCCGATGAAAAAACCTGGCAGACCTTACAGCCCAATTTGTTGCAACACTTACGTGCTATGAAATGGAGCCATGCGGAAGCTAAAGTCCAAATCTTTTTGCGGGAGGGATCGATCGATGATGCAATTACGACTGTAGACGATCGTTACATCAACAAGAACCTGATCCAGGTGGTGATGGATGCCGCCATTTCTCATCGACCAAAGTGGGTCATAGCCAAAGCTATTCCACTAGCAGAAGACATCATGAATCGCGGTCAGGCTGAATCTTATCGAGAAGCGGTAAATTGGCTGACTAAAGCGCGATCGGCTTATATCCAGGCTGGTCAACAATCTGAGTGGCGGAAATATCAGGCGCAGCTGATGGCCACTCACGGACGCAAACGCAAATTAATGGGTTTAATGGAAAGTGCCAAGTTGTAGTGGCCAGGGACTTGCTAAAATTGAGTTTAGATAGCAGAAGAGGAATTTTATGACCGCCGTAATTCTTGATTCCACCGCTAGCAAATCTCCTAATCCCGAAATCTTCTACCCTAGTTCCGACGGAGAACCTTTGGCTGAATCCTACGACCATCTCTATGTGATCATGACCACCCTGGCGATGCTACTCGCTCATCTCAAAGGCCAGCAAGCGACAGTCTTAGCCGACCAATTTTTGTATTATGCTCAGGGATTTCCGCGCTTGCGAGTCGCGCCTGATGTAATGGTGATTTTTGGTGTCGAGCCAGGGGGACGCGATAATTACAAGATTTGGGAAGAAGGCCAGGTACCAGCGGTGATCTTTGAGATGACTTCTCCAGGTACGCGCAGTAAAGATGATGTTGAAAAAAAATATCTCTATGAAAGCCTGGGCGTAACAGAATATTGGCAGTTTGATCCACGCGGTGAATGGATTTCCGAAAAGCTGCGTGGATATCGGTTGCAAGGCAATGAGGAACCAACGTATGTCCCTATCACTGACCATCTCAGCCAGGTGTTACAGCTCCGGCTGGTGGTAGAAGACAAAATTATTGCTTTTTATCGGCTAGATAATGGCGTGAGATTGCTGCCTTTAGAGGAATTAAATATTGCTATGGAGCAACAAAGCCAGCAAATTAAAGCAGAATGCCAACGAGCCGATCTTGAAGCTCAAAGAGCTATGGAAGCATCTCAAAGAGCTGATCTTGAAGCTCGAAAAGCTATAGAAGCATCTCAAAGAGCTGATTTCGAAGCTCAAAGAGCTGATCGCGAGGCACAAAAAAACCGAGAGCTGGAAGCACAAATAGCTTTATATCAACAGCGATTAGGCCAGAACGATCAAATTTAATTGAGTAAACATGTCTCCAAATCACAACGAAGTTCTAGCAACCATTCCATCACCTTGTTTCGTACTAGAAGAACAACTGCTAGGTCGCAATCTGACCATCTTTGATCGCGTTCAAAAAGCAGCACCTATTAAGGTGATGCTGGCACTTAAAGGCTTTTCGCTCTTCCATAGTTTTCCTCAAATTCGTCAGACGCTGAAAGGAGCTTCGGCTAGTTCTCTGTGGGAAGCTCGCTTAGCTGCCGAGGAATTTGGCACCGAGGTGCATGTTTATTCCACAGCCTATCGATCGGAGGATGTGCCGGAGATTCTTACTTATGCCTCGCACATGACCTTCAATTCGGTGACGCAATGGCAACAATTTAGTCAGCAAGTCGCCGCGCACACCCCCAAACCTTCCGCCGGTTTGCGGATCAATCCGGAGTATTCCCCAGTCAAAACTGCTTTGTATAACCCCTGCGCCCCCGGTAGTCGGTTAGGGGTGACAGCTGCCCAGCTGGGTGATGTCTTGCCAGCGGGTATTGATGGATTTTTGTCTCACAATTTGTGTGAGAGTGATTCCTTGGCCTTGGAAAAAACCATCGCCAATATCGAACAATTGTTTGGGAAATTTTTACCGCAACTTAAGTGGCTAAATTTTGGCGGTGGCCATTTGATGACGCGCCAAGATTACGATGTTGATCATGCGATCGATCTACTTAATGCTTTTCATGATCGTCATCCCCACATTCAATTAATTATGGAACCAGGTTCGGCCATTGCCTGGGAAACCGGATTTTTGGTTGGGAAAGTATTAGATCTAATTCCCACCGATGATCTGATCAATGTAATGTTAGATGTGTCATTTACGGCTCATATGCCGGATTGCCTAGAAATGCCTTACAAGCCCGTTATTCGCGGTGCGCACGAACCACAGGCCGGAGAGACGATCTACCGGATGGGTGGCTCTAGTTGCCTGGCGGGGGATTTCTTAGGAGACTATGCTTTCGATCAAGAATTAGCCGTGGGCGATCGGCTAATTTTTGAAGATATGATGCACTACACGATGGTGAAAACTTCGATGTTTAATGGCGTGGTACATCCTTCGATCGGACGGATTGATCAGGATGGTAATTTCAAGTTATGGCGAGAATTTGATTATGCCGACTATCGATCGAGACTAGGTTAATGTAATAGGATAATTGGCTTGATATGATCGATTACAGCAGATTTAACTAATCCGCCACTTTGTCCAATTAATGAACCGATTGAAGCCAATTCTGTCTGATTATGTCCAATTAAATTTGCTTTACCCAAATACCCGATGCCGTAATGACGGCATTTGCCGCCGGACTTGCTCGATCCGGACTGGGTTAATCTCCGCAATGGCCACGCCCGGCGCTTCGCCAGCATCGGCCAGCACGACTCCCCACGGATCGACGATCATAGCATGGCCATGGGTATAGCGTAGCCCATAATGATTACCAGTTTGAGCCGGGGCAATTATATAGCAAGTATTCTCGATCGCACGGGCTTGCAGTAGTACTTGCCAGTGGTCTTTGCCAGTGTAGGCGGTAAAAGCGGCCGGGACAAAGAGCACCTCGGCTCCCTGCTGCGAAAGATGGCGATATAGCTCAGGAAACCGGACATCATAACAGACCGAAATCCCCAGTCCCCCGAAAGCTGCTGACTTGTATACATCTGGCAACTTATCACCAGCCATAACTGTGCGTGATTCTTGGTAGGTATTACCATCCGGCACATTCACATCAAATAAATGCACCTTTTGGTAGCGGTACAGTTCCGAGCCATCGGGGGCAACTAGCAGAGCGGTATTGTAGACCTTGCTATCACCGTTCGGGACGGGGAACCCCCCACCCAACAACGTAATTTGAAATTTTTGGGCAGTGCTCTTTAAAAATTTTTCAGTAGCAGTGGCGATTTGATTAGCTTGGGCAATCTTGGTTTCTTCGGGACCAAGAAAGGCAAAATTTTCGGGCAACGAAACCAGCTCCGCCCCCTGCCGCACTGCCAAATCGATCAGCTCTTCAGCCTGAGCGAGATTTTGCTCTAAATAGGGAGAGCTGGTCATTTGAACGGCGGCAGCAAGATAAGATTTCATTAAGGATGCGAGCAAGAGAGGTGGATAAGGCGTTTCACAAAGCTAGTTTGAAGTGGTTTTGGCTTAAATGATTTTGGCCGCACGGAGGCCAAGAAATAGTGCCAAAGCAATGCCGACCATTGCGCCTAAATAGACGACGTATATAATTGCGCCCATAAAAATTTCTCCTTAAAGTTTAAAAGTTTATTTTCAGACTTTATTAAAGCATTCCGCTGAGCCGTAAGTCTATTGGGAGGATGGCGCTTGCGGTGAATTATTCTCTTCGAGTGAGCTGTCCACTGATACAGTAAAAATAAATGACAACGGTCATCTCGATCAATCTGTTGTATTTTAAGAAAGATATTATTCGTCTATTATAATCTGACCAATATATTTTATGAAACAACTTTCTGCTATTTGTCGCCAGTTGGGTCTAGCCTGTGCGGTTGTCTTGGCCACTTGGCAACTGTGGTTGCTGCCAGCAGCGGCGACCGCACTCTACGAAATTCCGACTATTTCTCCCGGGGTACCGACCTGGTTGATTGATAAAGCTGGTGTTCTAAGCGTGGCAACTAAAGCCAAGGTCAGTGGCTCCCTAGAAAAACTGGCCAAATCTACTGGTAAAGAAGTGCGCTTTATTACGATTCATCGTTTTGACTATGGTGATAATGCTCAAACTTTCACCGATAAAATATTCAAAAAGTGGTTTCCCACCCCGGAACAACAGGCTAATCAAGCACTGGTGCTGTTAGATGATCTAACCAACACTACCGGCATTAGAACTGGCGCTGCTTTTAAAGAAGTGTTGTCTGATGAAGTTGCCACCAGTATTGCCAGTGAAACGATGTTGGTGCCCCTGCGAGATGGCAACAGGTATAACCAGTCGTTTGGCGATGCGATCGATCGGCTATCGGCCGTTTTATCGGGAGAACCCGATCCTGGTCCACCAGTAATTAAAGAAGCCGAAGTGGTGGGAAGCACTTACCTGACGGCAGAAGAGACAGAGGCTAATCGGGGTAGTTTTACACTGATTGTGGTGGTGTTATTGATTGCCGCCACTGTCATCCCGATGGCCACTTGGTGGTGGTATCAGAATCAAGATTAGTTCATTAACAATTCTATGAATTTTTAGCCCAGCCCGTTAGCTTACTACTCGGGCTATTTTTATAGGTAATTTGGTAAAGTGTGCTGGCCAATAGCATTCAATACCAGTTTGGTTTAAGCTGAACTCATTTAGACTGGCCAGCGGAGAATCTTTTTGATGTCATTTCTAGCTTCTTTTTGGCAATTTTCTCGTCCACATACCGTCATCGGTACCAGCTTGAGTGTTGTGGCGCTGTACCTGATTGCGATGGCCACGACCCATAGTCCCAGCGCATTGACCCCACCAGTTACTCACGAAATCAACTTAATCCAATTGGGCGGAGCTTGGCTGGCTTGTATCTGTGGCAATATTTATATCGTCGGATTGAATCAGCTGTGTGATGTGGAGATCGATCGAGTGAATAAGCCGCAGCTGCCCTTGGCCAGTGGTGAATTTTCGCAACCGCAAGGGCAATGGATTGTGGGCATCACTGGCCTGGTGGCGTTAATTATCGCGGCCAGCCTCAGTCCTTGGTTACTTGCTACCGTAGTTATCAGCATATTACTGGGTACTGCTTACTCCTTACCACCAGTCCGACTCAAACGCTTTTCCCTGCTAGCGGCCTTTTGCATTTTAGCAGTGCGTGGTGTAGTGGTTAATGTGGGACTATTTGCTTATTTCCACCAAATTCTAAATGATACTTTGTCATTTCCGCCGCTGTTATGGACAATCACATTATTTATTCTGGTGTTTACGATCGCGATCGCTATTTTCAAAGATGTGCCAGATATGGTCGGCGACCAAAAGTTTCAAATCCAGACTTTCACGATTAGCTGGGGGAAGCCAGTAGTTTTCAAGATTACGCGCGGGGTGATATCGATCGCTTATCTGAGTATGGTGATGGCTGGAATTTGGCTATTGCCAACCGTCAATACGGCGTTTTTTATCAGTGTCCACAGCATTCTCCTCGGCTTACTGTGGTGGCGTAGTCAGAATATTGACCTGGAAGATCAGGGATCGATCGCTGCTTTTTACCAATTTATTTGGAAATTATTTTTCTTAGAATATTTGCTTTTCCCCTTGGCCTGCCTCCTACCGGTCTAAGCCGCAAAATCAAAAATATGTTTAAAAGTAAGACTTCGATCGCTGATTGGTATAATCCGCTTCAGACTCCCCACAGTGGTTATCATTGGGATGGCTACAGCCCAAATTTCTTTGAAGGTTGGTATTTTCGGCTCAGCCTGCCGGCTATTAATGATTCTTTTGCCTTTATGTATTCGATCGAAGACCCGAGCCGTGGATCTCAGGCAACTAGTGCCGCCCAAATTTTAGCCCCCGGTGATCAGCATAGCTGTCGTACTTTTTCTGATGCTCAAGGCTTTTGGGCGAGTAAGGACTATTTGGGTTTAAGACAGTGGAACGAACACAACTTTGTCACTACACCACAACTACTATCGGCAGAGGACTTTGAGCAGCGAGTGACCGAGGGATACCAAGTCACCGCTACTTTACATCAAGGTATTCTAAACATTCCTGGTCACGCGGCACCTTGTCGCTGGTGTTATCGCACTGTTCCAGTTTATGGCTGGGGTAATACCGGCCGGCAAAAATCTACAGCAGGCTGGCTCTCGGCGTTGCCTATTTTTGAACCGGGCTGGCAAATTTTGATGGCGCAGGGATTAGCTACTGGCTGGATTGAATATCAGGGGCATCGTTATGAATTTACGGATGCACCGGCCTATAGTGAAAAAAATTGGGGTCGTTCTTTTCCCCAGAAATGGTTTTGGATCAACTGTAACTATTTTGCGGATGAAACAGAATTAGCTATTACTGCTGGTGGAGGGCGACGCGGTGTCTTGGGACGCATGGAAGAAGTGGCGATGATCGGAATACACTATCGGGGTCAATTCTATGAGTTTGTGCCCTGGAATGCTCAGGTGCATTGGCAAATTGATCCCTGGGGTAAATGGCAGATGCAGGCTACTAGCCAAAACTTTACGGTAGAACTAGTGGGTACGACCGATTTACCAGGCACGATGGTGCAGGTGCCGACGGCTAATGGATTAGCTAGCTGCTGCCTAGATACTACCCGAGGATTACTTAGTTTGATATTGCGTAATCGGCAAGGTGAAGTCATTATTTCGGCAAATAGTTCGTTGGCGGGTTTAGAGACTGGAGGCAGTCCTTGGTCAACTGTTTGGGCTGTTTGAAGGGCGAAATATTTGATGTCATGATAAACTCTAGCTAATCATGCAGTAAATACTATTTAATTAAAAATCAGCTGTCGTAACCAAAAGCAATTAGAATAGAGCGGATTTCAGCACAGTAGAAACCAGCCATGCCCCGCCGCACCGACTTACAAAAAATCTTGATTCTCGGTTCTGGACCGATCGTAATTGGTCAAGGATGTGAGTTTGATTACTCTGGTACCCAAGCCTGTAAAGCCCTGCGCGAAGAAGGCTATCAGGTAATTCTGGTCAATTCTAATCCGGCTACGATCATGACTGACCCCGAAACAGCCGATCGGACTTATATTGAGCCGCTTACGCCCGAATTAGTGGAAAAGGTGATTGCCAAGGAACGCCCTGATGCCATTTTGCCAACCATGGGTGGTCAAACAGCGCTGAACCTAGCGGTCAGTCTGGCCAAAAGTGGCGTGCTCGAAAAATATCAGGTGGAATTGATTGGCGCTAAACTACCTGCAATCGAGATGGCCGAGGATCGGCTGCTGTTTAAGGAAGCAATGGCCAGGATTGGGGTACCAGTCTGTCCTTCTGGCATTGCTAGTACCTTGGCTGAAGCTCAAGCGGTGGCCACCCAGATCGGTAGCTATCCGCTCATTACCCGACCAGCCTTTACCATGGGTGGTACTGGTGGCGGGATTGCTTACAACCAAGAAGAATTTGAAGTGCTGGCTCAAACCGGGATCGATGCTTCGCCGATGGATCAGATCCTAATTGAGAAGTCCCTACTGGGCTGGAAAGAGTACGAGCTAGAAGTGATGCGCGATCTAGCTGATAATGTGGTGATTATTTGTTCGATCGAGAACTTTGACCCCATGGGCGTGCATACCGGTGATTCCATTACTGTGGCACCCGCCCAGACCTTGACCGATAAAGAATATCAGCGGCTGCGCGATGCTTCGATTAAAATCATTCGAGAAATTGGGGTGGAGACTGGCGGCTCCAATATTCAGTTTGCCGTGAACCCTGTCAACGGCGATTTCATTGTGATTGAGATGAATCCCCGCGTTAGCCGTAGCTCGGCACTGGCTTCCAAGGCTACTGGCTTTCCGATCGCCAAGTTAGCGGCTAAGTTAGCGATCGGCTACACCCTGGATGAAATCCCCAACGACATTACCCGGCAAACGCCAGCTTCCTTTGAACCAACGATTGATTACGTTGTTACTAAAATTCCCCGGTTTGCCTTTGAAAAATTCCCCGGCTCTCAATCCAATCTCACCACCCAAATGAAGTCGGTGGGCGAAGCGATGGCTATTGGCCGCACCTTCCAAGAGTCTTTCCAAAAAGCTTTGCGATCACTGGAAACTGGTCACTTTGGCTGGGGTTGCGATCGAGATGAAATATTGCCCACGATCGAACAGGTCAAAGCTCAACTGCGCACTCCCAATCCGGAGCAAGTTTTTACCCTCCGTCACGCCATGCTGCTCGGCTTGAGCGTTGAAGAAATCCACGAATTGACTTCGATCGATCCCTGGTTTTTAGATAAACTAACAGATTTGCTCGCCACCGAAAAATTCCTGATGGCGCAAGGTTGTGACACGCTGAGTCGCGAGCAAATGTGGAAAATCAAACGCCAGGGTTTTAGCGATCGACAGATTGCCTATGCCACCCATACTGACGAAGATACAGTGCGTAGTTATCGCAAGTCGCTGAACGTCATCCCAGCTTACAAATTAGTCGATACCTGCGCCGCTGAATTCTCGGCAGAGACTCCCTACTACTACTCGACCTACGAAGAGGAAACCGAAATTTTCCCCTCCAGCCGTCGCAAGGTGATGATTTTGGGTGGTGGCCCGAACCGCATCGGCCAGGGGATTGAGTTTGACTATTGCTGTTGTCATGCCTCCTATGCCCTCAGTGCCCAGGGCTTTGAGACCATTATGGTTAATTCCAACCCCGAAACAGTTTCCACCGACTACGATACTAGCGATCGACTATATTTTGAGCCGCTCACCCGCGAGGACGTGCTGAATATTATTGAAGCCGAACAACCCGAAGGGATCATTGTGCAGTTTGGTGGCCAAACGCCCCTGAAACTTTCGGTACCATTACAGCAATATTTAACACAGCATTCTGAAGTGGTCACAAAGATTTGGGGGACTTCACCGGATTCGATCGATATGGCCGAAGACCGGGAAAAGTTTGATAAGGTATTGCGGCAATTGAATATTAGACAACCTGAAAACGGTATGGCTAGAAGCTTCGAGGATGCTCTAGTGGTAGCGAATCGAATTGGCTACCCGGTGGTGGTGCGGCCTTCTTATGTATTGGGCGGTCGGGCGATGGAAATTGTCTATTCCGATGTCGAGCTAGAACGCTACATGACTTACGCCGTTCAGATCGAACCCGATCACCCGATTTTGATTGACCAGTTCTTAGAAAATGCGATCGAAGTAGATGTGGATGCGATCGCCGATGCCACTGGCGCGGTAGTGATTGGCGGCATTATGGAGCATATCGAACAGGCTGGAATCCATTCCGGAGACTCGGCCTGCTCGCTGCCCTATATGTCCTTAACCGATCCGGTCGTGGCCATCATTCGGGATTGGACAGTCCAGCTAGCTAAAGCTTTGAAAGTAATTGGCCTGATGAATATTCAATTCGCCGTCCAAGGCGATCAGGTTTACATACTAGAAGCCAATCCCCGCGCCTCGCGGACGGTGCCCTTTGTGGCTAAAGCTACAGGAGTGCCACTAGCCGGTTATGCCGCTAGGTTAATGTCTGGCGAAACCTTGCAAGACTTGAACTACACCGCTGAAGTGATTCCCAAACATATTGCCGTCAAAGAAGCGGTGCTGCCCTTTGAGAAATTCCCTGGTACCGACACCATCCTCGGCCCCGAGATGCGATCGACTGGCGAGGTGATGGGCATTGATGTGGATTTTGGGCGGGCTTATGCCAAAGCTGAATTAGCGGCCAGTCAGCATTTACCGCTTGTTGGCAAAGTATTTATTTCTACCAACGATCGAGATAAAGAAAATGTGGTGCTGATCGCTAAAGACCTGATCGATCTGGGCTTTACGATTATTGCCACAGCTGGCACCCGCCAAGTATTACAAGCGCATGGCTTAGAAGTGGAGCTAGTCTTAAAACTGCATGAAGGTCGGCCGAATGTAGCGGATGTGATCAAAAATAAGCAGATTCAGCTGATTGTGAATACACCTTCTGGGGAAGAAGCTCAAGCCGATGGCCGGTTGATTCGGCGCACGGCTTTGACTTACAAGGTGCCGATGGTTACTACTTTGGCTGGAGCCAAAGCCACGGCAGCAGCGATCCGATCGCTGCAATCCCAGCCGCTAGAAGTTAAAGCACTGCAAGATTATTTATCTTGAGCTAGGGAGAACTGTAAATCACTGAAATTAAACTTTCCAGCTTGACCAATGTAGTGAAATATTTATGGAGCTGTTAATCGATCGGATCCCTTCCCCCCTCGGCCAGATCATCCTGATTTCTGATGGTAGCAGCTTGTGCGCGTTGGATTTTGCTGACTATGAAACACGCCTTATGGGATTCCTGCACAAACGATATGAATCGGTCTGCGATTGTAGTGCCTTGTCATTGGGTGATTGGAGCTAAAGCAAAACTTACCGGTTATGCGGGGGGCTAGAACGCAAGCAGTGGTTGCTACAGCATGAAGGCGCATACAATCCAAGATCAAATTAAATATTTTTCTAGTATAATATAAGGATGTGGGTTAGTAAATAAAAAAAATTTGGTTAATTCTCCTATGTATTAGGAGATAATGATTCTCATTACATTAATGTTGCTCTGATGCTAGAAGTCCAGCGATTAGCCGTCAATTACCCAGGGTTCACTGGTCTCGATGAGGTCAGCTTCCGGGTGCAACCTGGAGAATTAGTCGGTGTGATGGGACCTAATGGCGCGGGCAAAAGCACGATGCTAAAAGCGATGATGGGATTGACCCCCAATACTAGTGGGCTAGTTAGCTATTGCACTTGCCCCCTCTGTCGGCAACTCGATCGCGTGGCTTACTTGCCGCAACGTTCCCAAGTAGATTGGGACTTTCCCATTACCGTTCAGGGCGTGGTGATGATGGCTCGCACTCGTCAAATTGGCTGGCTACGTCGCCCTAGTAAAAAAGATCGGATTTTGGTGCAGGCCGCCTTAGAGCGAGTAGAAATGTGGGATCTGCGCGATCGACGAATTGGAGAATTATCCGGTGGCCAACAGCAGCGGGTATTTTTAGCCCGGTCTTTGGCTCAACAAGCTGATGTGTTTTTGCTTGATGAGCCGTTTACAGGCGTAGACAGCCAAACCGAGACAATCATTTTTGATATTTTTGCCGAACTAAAAGCCCTCGGTAAAATATTGTTGGTGAGCAGTCATGACTGGGGTCAATCGGTGAGCCAGATCGATCGGATGCTGCTCCTGAACCAGAGATTGATCGCCGACGGTACGCCCCAAGATGTCATGACTCCAGAAAACCTACACCGCGCCTACGGAGTAAATCGGCATCTTAGTCACTCCGATCAGGTTGAGAATCTTTTTTGCTGATCATGCTGCTCATATTGATTGGCTGGGCTAGATCAAGCTGTGAACTGTAGAGCCTCGCCCCGCACCGCTGTATTTAACTGGCCATGGTCATAAACCACCTGCCCCAAAACAATCGTTACCACTGGATAACCCGTTAGTTCCCAGCCCTCAAATGGACTCCAGCCACACTTGGTCTGCAACTCCGATCGCAATACTGGCCGATAGTTGTTTAGATCCACCAATACCAAATCGGCATCATAGCCCGGTGCAATTACTCCTTTATTCGGGATGCGATAAGCCTTGGCCACCGCCGTAGACATCCAATTAGCAACCTGCGCCACCGTACATTTACCAGCAATCGCTTGGGTCAACATCAAAGGTAGAGATGTTTCCACCCCCGGCATCCCCGATGGCGCAGCCGGATAGCCTTTGGCTTTTTCGGCTAAGGTGTGCGGGGCGTGGTCAGTAGCAATGAAATCGATCACGCCATCCAGTAAAGCTTGCCACAACACTTCATTGTCATGAGCACTGCGTAGCGGCGGGTTCATCTGCGCCAAAGTGCCGATTCGATCGTAATCTGCGGTGTTTAAGAGCAAATGCTGGGGTGTGACCTCTGCTGTCACCCAGCTCGGCTTGTGCTCCCGTAAAAATTCCGCTTCGATCGCCGTGGATAGATGCAAAATATGTAGCCGTCGGTGATATTTTTCCGATAAAGCCACCGCCAATTTAGTAGCATTCAAAGCCGCAATATCGTCCTGAATCACCGAATGCATCGCCGGATCAGTACTGCCAGCAAATTCTTGTTTCCGCTGATTAATCCGCGCCTGATCTTCGGCATGAACTGCAATCAGTCGATCGCCACTAGCAAAAATCGGCTCCAGATATTCCCGACTTTCTACCAACAAATCACCATGTTGAGAACCCATAAAAATTTTGATGCCGCAAACCGGCTGGGCGGTGTTTAATTCTGGTGAATTCTTGGCGGTGGCTCCGATAAAAAAGCCATAATTTACCAAACACTTACTGGCTGCTCGCTGCAATTTATCATTCAAGGCCGCTTGATTAATAGTGAGCGGTTTGGTGTTGGGCATTTCCAAAAAAGAAGTAACCCCCCCTTTGGCACAGGCGCAACTCGCTGTAAATAAATCTTCTTTATGTTCTAAGCCTGGTTCCCGGAAATGTACTTGGGGGTCAATCATGCCGGGCAACAAAGTTAAACCCCGCCCGTCTATCTCTTGGTCAGCAGTAAGCGATAGATGTTCATCAACCAGCATAATTGTCCGGTCTTGAACCAAGACATCTCCCACCATCAAACTGCCATCAGGCATTAAGATCTGGGACTGGCGAATCAGTAAGGAGCTAGTCATAATGCTCAAATTGTAGAGATATACCGCCTATTATCCGATTTCTAGGGCGACTCCAGTGATTATAATTGGAAGGCATTGCCTCAAATTTCGATTTACCACCGCAATTATCTAAAACATCACCTATGGCCACAGAGCAACGACCAATTACTCCCAAACTTAAGTCAACAAAAACCCCTCCCGCTGAAAACTTTGTGGTAGAAACCCTAAAAACCGTTGGGTTGAGCGTGCTACTAGCGTTGGGAATGCGTACTTTTGTGGCCGAAGCCCGCTATATTCCATCTGGTTCGATGGAGCCTACTCTCCAAATAGACGATCGACTGATTGTCGATAAGGTCAGCTACCGAGTCTCTAACCCGCAACGTGGCGATATCGTAGTGTTTGACCCCACCGAAACTCTAAAGAAAAAATATAATGCCAAAGATGCTTTCATCAAACGGGTGATTGGTTTACCCAGTGATGTAATAGAGGTGCGCAATGACCAAGTGACAATCAATGGTAAGTCCTTAAAAGAGAATTATCCCAGTACAGTCCATCCTGACCAGATGACTGAAATATATGCCAAGCTGCAACAGAAAAACCCCAATGCCGGAGGCTGGAGTCCAGATGCCAAAGGTCCGGACTGGAAAGGAAAAGTCCCCGCTGGTGAATATCTGGTGTTAGGCGACCATCGCAGCAACAGTTTGGATGGTCGTGCTTGGGGATTTGTCCCCAAGGACAAGATTGTAGGCAAAGCCATCTTCAAGTTCTGGCCTATCAATAGAACTGGTTTGATTGAACCGCAACCAGCTTATCAAAAGTAAATAATTATCAACTCCAGCCCCTGTGCCCCTCGCTCTTAGTTGTCAGTGCTACAATTGACCCTATGGCTAGGGGTGCCTTGTTTTAATTAGGCTGAGAAAATACCCTTGCACCTGAGACTGGGTAATGCCAGCGGAGGGAAGCTGTTTATATTAAGGAAAATGAAATATGCGTACTGAATGGGTTGCCAAACGTCAAGGTCAAGCCAATGTTACTCAAATGCACTATGCCCGCACGGATGTAATTACCGAAGAAATGCACTTCGTTGCTAAACGGGAAAACTTGCCTGTCGAGCTAATCCGGGATGAAGTGGCCAGAGGACGGATGATCATTCCGGCCAACGTCAATCACACCAACCTAGAACCGATGGCGATCGGGATTGCTTCTAAGTGCAAAGTAAATGCTAACATCGGTGCTTCACCAAATTCTTCGGGTATTGATGAAGAGCTAGAAAAATTAGCTCTAGCCGTCAAGTATGGTGCCGATACCGTGATGGACTTGACCACTGGCGGCGGCAATCTGGATGAAATCCGGGTTGCAGTGATTAAAAACTCACCAGTGCCGATCGGCACCGTGCCTATCTATCAAGCATTAGAGAGCGTCCATGGCAACATCGAAAGCCTCACCGCCGAAGATTTTTTACACATCATTGAGAAACATGCCCAGCAAGGGGTTGATTACCAAACCATCCATGCAGGCATTTTGATTGAACACTTACCCTTAGTCCGCGACAGGTTGACCGGCATCGTCTCGCGGGGCGGTGGAATTCTGGCTCGCTGGATGCTGCATCACCACAAACAAAACCCGCTGTATACTCGTTACAACGACATCATTGAAATCTTTAAAAAGCATGATGTTTCTTTCAGCTTAGGTGACTCCCTACGTCCCGGTTGTACCCATGATGCTTCCGATGCCGCCCAACTAGCTGAACTCAAAACGCTAGGTAATTTGACCCGGAAGGCTTGGGAGCACAATGTACAGGTAATGGTCGAAGGTCCCGGTCATGTACCGATCGATCAGATTGAATTTAATGTCAAAAAGCAAATGGAAGAATGCTCCGAAGCGCCTTTCTACGTGTTAGGTCCATTAGTCACTGATATTGCACCAGGCTATGACCACATTACCTCAGCCATCGGCGCAGCTATTGCTGGCTGGCACGGTACCGCAATGCTCTGCTATGTTACGCCTAAAGAACACCTGGGCTTGCCCAATGCTGAGGATGTTCGGAATGGGCTAATTGCCTACAAAATTGCTGCTCATGCTGCTGACATTGGTCGGCACCGTCCAGGGGCACGCGATCGAGATGATGAACTATCTAGAGCCAGGTATAACTTTGATTGGAATCGTCAGTTCGAGTTGTCTTTGGATCCAGAACGGGCGAAAGAGTATCATGATGAAACTCTGCCTGCCGACATCTACAAAACAGCGGAATTTTGTTCTATGTGTGGACCAAAGTTCTGCCCGATGCAGACCAAAGTTGATGCCGATGCTCTGACTGAGCTGGAGAAATTCTTAGCCAAGGAAGCATCACCTACGGCTTTGGTTTAAGGTTGCTCCGTAAATTGTTATGCCCCCAGCATTCATCCGCTGGGGTCTGCATCTAGAAAAAACTATAGAGTAGCGAGATAAGCCGACCTATATTTACATAGTTGAACGCAATACCAAGATTTGCAAGTAATTTGGTAGAGAACCAGCTAGCGTTTAAAATCGATCAATTTTAAGATTAACCATTAATTCGGCAATCGCTCTCATTCTGGCTTTTGCTACCTTTTTTCATTTGGGACTAACCCATACCCTTAAATAATCCTTGGGGTTTAAATAAAAGGGTCAACACCATCGCCAATAAGGCGATTGCTAATTTGTACTCCGAACCCACAATCGGTACGGCTAGTTCTTGAGCAATCCCAATCACCAAAGCCCCAGCAATTGCTCCGTAGGGATTGCCAATGCCGCCCAGAATGACCGAGGCAAACATGGGCAGAATCAAAAACCAGCCCATATTGGGACGAACGGCGGTCAGACCATATAAACCACCGGCTAAGGCGGTGAGCACACCGGTAATGATCCATGTCCAGAGCACTACTTGCTCGACATTAATACCCGTGACTTTAGCTAGATCTGGATCATCAGCAACTGCCCGCATTGCTTTACCAATTTTGGTGTTTTGCAATAAAAAGTGCAGAGCCGCGATCGCCGCCACCGATACCACCAGAATAATAATGCTGGAATACTTGACCCGTAGACCAAACATGTCGATCGCTTCGGCTACTGGCAAGTTATAGCTTTGATTATTACTACCCCAAAGAAAAATAATGCCATTCCGGAGGAATAAAGATAGTCCGATCGAGATAATAATTAAAGTCGTGGCCGAAGCTCGTTGGCGGCGCATTGGTTGCCAGAGCAATTTCTCAGAGAGCAGCATCGCTCCGACAGTACCAACCATCCCCACAACCATCGATAGCCAGACATTGACCCCTAGCTGGTTAGTGACCCAAGTAAGGTAAGCACCCAGCGTCATAAAGTCACCGTGGGCAAAGTTAGAAAGTTTTAGAATGCCATAGGTGAGGGTTAAACCCACCGCGGCCAGTGCGATAATACTGCCCAAAGCAATGCCATTAACAATTAGTTGTGGGTCCATGTGGGGTCAAGAATACAGTTTTAGTCTGAAGAAATTTAACCATAATTAGCCGCATTAAAAACAGATAATCGAGATAATGAACAGAATTACCGTCGAAAGTAGAGCCATTATTGTCGGTCTGGTCGGCAGTCATGGCTATGGATTGAGTCGGCCAGAGTCTGATCGAGATTATCGGGGTGTATTTATTGCACCCAAAAATTATTACCTGGGTCTGAGTACGATCAACCAAAAAAGCCAGGGTTGGGATGAGCCGGGGATGTTACCTTTTTTGGATGGCAATGCCGATACGGTAATTTATGAGTTGCGTAAGTATATGCAACTGTTAGCTGGTTCTAATCCGAATATCTTGGAGTTACTGTGGCTGAAGGAATATCCTTTTCTGACCCCCGTTGGCGAGAAGCTAATTCAGCACCGCCCAATGTTTTTAAGCAAAAAAGTAAAATACACTTTTTCGGGTTACGCTTTTGCCCAAATCAAAAAAATCGAATCCCATCGCAAATGGTTACTTCATCCACCGACTAAAAAACCGGTTCCCGCCGACTTTGATTTTGACTTAGAGGAGCCACTGACCAAAGATGAAGTCAATGCTTTCCTAGAATATTTATACAGCTTGGTGCGCGGCAAAATTGAATATCTAGCCGAATCGCGAGAACTGCACCAATTGCTCACTGGCGATATCGATTTCAAGGGCTTGCTGAAGCAATATCCCCTCACCGCTGAATCGATGCCCCATAGTCAGACTTTAACTAATAGTCGGGGTGATTTTATTCGTCTGTTGCAACGCAGCCAAAAATATCGAGCCGCTGGCGTGGAATGGGCCGCTTATCAATCTTGGCAAAAAAATCGCAATCTACACCGGGCGGGGATGGAGCAAAAATCTGGATACGACCTCAAACATGCCATGCACTGCATTCGGTTGCTGCGCTGCGGGGTAGAAATTTTACGCGATGGCCAGGTCTGGGTTGATCGAAAAGAAGCCGGTGATGCCGAACAACTCCGATCAATCATCAATGGTGATTATAGCTATGAACAAATCACCCAGTTAGCCGATCAATTAGTAGCCGAGATGGAGATTGCCTATGACCGATCTACCTTGCCAGATAAACCCGATTTGCAGTTGATCGATCAACTCTGTGTGGAGTTGGTAGAAGAATTTAGCTGGTAAATACCGGGTTGAGCGAAGCTGAAACTCCATCTTCCAATTATCTAAGTGCTAACTAATGCCAAAGTTGTTTGGGGGTCAAACAAATGAATTTTATCGGAATTCAAAGATAGCCAGACTTCCTGGCCGATCACTATGATTTGATCGGCAGGTATCCGCACCTGCACTTTTAATTCTCGCTCGGCCAGCCCCTTTAGTCGCACAATGATAAAAGTATCAGTGCCCAAGGCTTCGACCAGTTCAACTTGACCATGCAGGTTCTGGGAATTTGGCTTTCCGATAGTGAAATGCTCTGGCCGAACGCCCAATGTCAGCGAGCCACTACTATGATTTTGGATCGCTGTATGCCAGCATTCATTGAGAGCTAGCCGGAAATCATTGTTACTGATCAGTGGCCATCGTATTTGTACTGGAATAAAATTCATGGGCGGTGAACCAATGAACTGCGCCACAAAAGTATTCACTGGCTGATTATAAATTTCTAGGGGGGAGGCTACTTGCTGAATTTGACCCTGATGCATAACAGCGATGCGATCGCCCATGGTCATGGCTTCGGTTTGGTCGTGGGTCACATAGATTGTGGTTTTGCCCAGTTGACGCTGAAGTTGGACGATTTGGCTGCGGGTCTCGGCACGTAGCTTGGCATCTAGGTTGGAGAGCGGTTCATCCATCAAAAATACTTGGGCATTTCTGGCGATCGCCCTTCCTAAAGCCACCCGTTGCTTTTGGCCACCAGAGAGCTGCTTGGGTAAACGGTTTAATAATCCTTCAATTTGGAGCATTTCAGCGACGGCTTTGACTTGCTGGCGAATATTACGCTCTCGATCGGTCTCATAGCGGAGCTTTGGTGGCAGGTTGCGGGTGGCTTCTACCAAAAAATTAGCGAGAGCGCTGGCAGATTTTTGATTGGAATTTTGATCTGGGGCACGGCGACGCAGACCAAAGGCGATGTTGTCGTAGACCCGCATGTGGGGATAAAGAGCATAGCTCTGGAAGACCATAGCGATGTTGCGTTCTTTGGCGGGCAGGTCATTGACCAATTGATCGCCAATCTTAATATTACCGGCAGTAAGTTGATCTAAACCAGCTATTAGCCGTAGCAGAGTACTTTTGCCACAGCCAGACGGACCGACTAGTACCATGAACTCGCCATCCTCGATCGACAGGTTAATCTTTTTGAGGACGGGAGCGAGACCAGCCGCATAGGTCTTATAAATATTTTCTAGAGCAACTTCGGCCACGATAATACAGGGGGGAATTCCTCCATTTTCTCATGAAACAGTAAATGGTGTTCAGTTTTGGTTGCTTTAGCTACGTTGTGGGGAGTTAATCTCCGATGCTCCTCCGTTTAGGCGATCGAGTAAGCAAGACAAAAATTAAAAATAGCAGTTAACAATTAAACAATTAATCGGATAATCCTCTGGACTGCTAACTGTTAAAGTAGATAAAATCTCATTCACGAGCATGTCTGGGGTGATTGGTTGATGTGAACTTTGCCAAAGTAAAGATTCAATCTTGCCTTGCACCTGCTGGTTTAGTTGCAGTGAGTGAAGTGTTTTATTAGTTTTCCCAGAGTCGAAAAAAGCGACCGACTGACAGCGATCACTAATTACCCAAGTTTCTAAGGATTTTATACTTGTTTCTCGTTCGTAAAAATGAGAAATATTAGTAGGCTCAGAAAATACCTGATGATCTAAGACTGGTATTAATTCTTGGTAGCGCTCTAATACTGATTTAATATTGGTTTTACTAATACTTTCCCCCAACAATTCAGAGAAAGATCTCCATAGTCGGCAAGCAACTTGCTTGATGTAGTCTAACTCATAGGATAGTTGGTCAGCAATCTTTTGATAGGTTTTACCTTCCCAAATATGCAACATAACTATTGATTCTAGGTCATTGAGTTTTCTGTGCTGCTTTTGATCCAAAAGCCGATCGATTAATCTAACCGCCTGCTGTCCGTTCATAAAGATGCGCCAATATTTAGTTAGGAAAACATTTTTAATTTCATTTCTGATCAGCCAAGGTTTTGAGTATCTTGGCTAGCAAAAAAGTTGATATTGTATTCGTAATATACAAACTATATCACCAGTATTTATAGATGCCCGTAATCTAATGTATAAAAATTTACATATTACCAAACTAACAACTCACTTTTTCTCACTGAAGATGCGATCAGCTAGATGTAGGCTAAGTTTATGAATTCATATTGGTGCATCCAATGAGTATCCTCAAGTTAAACGACTTAGCTCTGCAATTAGTAGCTCTCGATTTTAGTGATGGACATGCTCCGATCGCTAACAATGGGGGGCCGACCAAAACCTCTCGTGCTTTAGCCATTATTCATCTGGCAGCTCATGATGCCTACGGCAAGGTGACAGGTAGTCTAGCTCCCCAGCTGGCCACGATCCCTACGCCTCCGGCAACTCTAGGAAATAGTATAGCGGCCGGTTCTATGGCGTTGTTGGGTGCTGGCATCCGGGCGGCAGCAGTACTTTATCCAGATTTTGGAGGATTTATTGCTACTGAAGCAGCTAAGATTTCTAATCCTAATGATCCAGCGTACAAGTATGGTGAACTGGTTGCTGATGCTTGGATTGCCGCGAGAGCAAATGATGGCTCACAACTGCCACAAACTGATCGCAACTATAATCCAGCACCCGGTAGACATCGCCCTGATCCTCTCGATCCTCAGCAACAAACGCTAGGACGAAAGTGGGGTTCGGTGACACCTTTTGTGCTTTCTAGTGTTGCTACAGATGCTTTTTTAAAAGCACCACCACTTTTAAGCGACTCTAGATATGCCACAGATTTTAATGAGGTGATCAAGGATGGTAGAAATGACATCATTAATCGAGATCCTAGAAAAGGTGTCATCGGAATTTTCTGGGGTTATGACGGAGCAAATAAGATTGGGGTGCCGCCACGTATTTATAACCAAGTTGTCCGTGCCATCGTTGGGTTTAACGGTTTCTCCCACAATCATCAAGTTCAAATTTTGACTGCTATTAATGTGGCGATGGCTGATGCGGGCATTGCGGCTTGGCATTGGAAGTATGTCTATGATGTTTGGCGGCCAGTTTTAGGAATTCGGGAAGCTGATCCGGGCTGGGGTCCAACGGGTGGAGGCGATAGCAATAGTGGTACGCAGGGTGATCCTTTCTGGTTGCCCTTGGGTGCGCCCAGCAGTAATTCGACTAAGCCTAATGGCACGCCAAACTTTCCAGCTTATCCGTCAGGACATGCTACTTTTGGTTCGGCTTGTTTTAGAACAGTTGCTGGCATCTTGGGTAAAAAGCCGGAAGATATTCATGTGGAGTTTATCTCGGATGAATTCAATGGTGTAACTACTGATAATACTGGTGTTGTCCGTCCCAAGTACAAAGCAAAGTTTACGCTGGCTACGGCGATCACAGATAACAATATCAGTCGCATCTATCTTGGTGTGCATTGGAAGTTTGATGCTGAGGGTGGTGAGGTGGTTGGCAATGCTATAGCAGCGAAGGTTGTGGCAGCTTTCCCTTGCAAGTCTGCTTGATAGATTTATTTTGGGTTGTTCGATCGATATTTTGTACTACTATCGATCGAGCAATCCCTAAAATTTAATCGCCTCAGTAGTTTAATTAATAAAAGATTAATTGCTGCTCTTCAAGAAAATACCATCACGAATTTTTTTACAAATCTCAACAAAATGTGTAGTAAATAGCTCACTTCCTCTCACCGAAAACTTGTAAATTTGCAAGTTACTATTCAAAAAATAAAACATATTTTTAAGGAACTACAGTATCGTGGGTAAAGAACAAATTCCAGTTTATATCGGGGCAGTTTTAATTGCTCTAGCAGGTGCTCTTGGTGGCTTCGTTAATTCCTTGCTCATTCACCTTGATTTAGTTCAAGCTGCTACATCTTTAAATATTGATGGAAGAAAGATTAGGCTTACTTATTTAGTTAATATAATTTCTGGGGTAGCAGCGGCTCTTCTTTCTTGGGGTCTGTATGGTTCAGCAGTGAATATTGGTATTTTGGGAAGTATGAATCGCGATCTATTAACAATACCATCTGTATTTGGCGCAGCGTTGGTTGGCTATTCTGGTTCTAGTTGGTTAACAACTCATGCTGACAAGAGGGAGTGGCAAAAAAATACTCAAGATGCAATCGAAATTCCACCTACTATTGCTACCAGCAATTTGTCACAGCAAATTCCTAATTTGAGTCCCACTGAAGCTGGTAAGAAAATTCGTGAACTTATGCAACAAAAGATCAATTAAAAAGATGTGAATACAGCTTAATTACCATGCACAGTTGTCAAGTAAAATCGACAAAAGTATGATGCATGAAATTCAAATTTAGAGAAATTTAAATCAGAGGTGTGTAATGATAGTTGGAGAAGCTACAGTGAAAATAATTAAAGCTAGGAATCGATGGAATGATACTCAAATAACAATAAAAAAAGGTGAGATATATTATTTTGAATCATCAGGATTTTGGCAAGATTTGTCTAATACATGTGATGCTAATGGCTACAACAGCACAAGCAGTTTGCTTCGATCGACAGAATGGCTACGACGCTTTCCCAAAGCAAATTGGTTCGCACTAATTGGTTCAACAGGCCACAGTCAAAAAAACTTCTTTGAAATTGGGAATAAAGCCACCATTACAGTTGAAAAAGAAGGACTATTCTCTTGCTTTGCTAATGATGTGAGCTTCATGTATGGCAATAATAGTGGTGAAATAAAACTCAACATCAAACGACTAGCGTAAATATCATTAAATTACTGTAGAGGTTATACTATGAAACGCCTGATTGTATGTTGTGACGGAACTTGGCAAAATTTAGCTGGCGAATATCCTAACAATGTTGTCAAAATCACTCAAGCTATCAAAACTGTTGATCAAGATGGGATCTCCCAACTCATTCACTACAGTGCAGGAGTTGGCTCTTTTGGTGATCTTATCGAAAAACTTGGTGGGGGAGCCTTTGGTTGGGGTCTTGATAACATCATTCAAACCGCTTATCAATTCTTATGTTTGAATTACGATCCTGGCGATCAAATCTACTTATTTGGTTTCAGTCGCGGATCTTATACTGTTCGCAGCTTAGCTGGATTTATATATAACGTCGGACTTCTGAATCGCCCACATATTCGTAGTACACCAAAGGCTTACAAAATTTATCGAGATCGTTCTGATGATACTAAGCCAAATAGTATAGCCGCCAAAGATTTTCGTACTAAATTCAGCCAAGAAGTTGATATTACTTTCTTAGGTTGTTGGGATACCGTTGGCGCTCTCGGTATTCCCGATCAAATTCCTTTCTTCCCGCTAGATAACATGATCAATAAAAAATACGAATTTCACGACACCCAAGTTAATCGGCGCATTCAATGTGCCCGTCATGCCGTAGCTATTGATGAAAGACGTAAAATGTTTTACATAACTCCAATGAATAAGAGTGCAAATGCAGATACACAAGATCTTCGACAAGTTTGGTTTCCTGGCGAACATGGTTGTATAGGGGGAGGTACTGAGCCTAATCGGCAGCTCTCGGATGCAGCATTACAGTGGATGATGAATGAAGCAGAGAAAAAAGGATTAAGCTTTCAACTCGATACCATTGAAAAGGGAATTATTACCGATCCTACAATTCCCTTTAAAAATCCTGATCCAGGTTTTTTGGTAGGCACCAGAGTCCGTAAACTTAGTGATGATCCTATTTATTCAAAGCCTAGAACAAATTCAGATTCAGAAGGAATGGAATATATCTACGCCACTTTTGATGATTTACATGAAAGTACTAAAAAGCGTTGGTGTTCAATAAATTATCGTCCAGAAGGTCTCAAAGTATTTGAGGCAAAGATTCAAGATTCTTGTTCATGAGGCTACATTCAAAATTTTGGGATCAAGGCTTTCTTGACCCTCAAAACGTTTAAATGTCCAGCGTTTGGCTGCCAATAATCTCACCGATCATATAAATTATTTTGTATCGCACAAAATAACCAGGTAAACTATTTATTATCTGGTTATTTGCTATGACCAAATACTTCAACGAACAGTGGTAGCTCAGTAGCTTCTGCTAATAAGCCAAAGTCTCTAAAGTTTCACGCAAATAAATCTGCACTAGAGCATCCAAGTCTTTAGACTCATTACCTAAGTCACTACTACGCCAATATTGAAATCCAGGAGTGCTAGTGATGGCTTGACGTAGACCGCCCCAGGTGGCAGAGGACTTGACTACAGGAATGGAACTTGGAATGTGATTCATGGTCTACTTACCAAAGGTTTGTATGAGAGCTGGTACTTTGGTTTCCATACTTTCAGTACCTCCCCCAATCATATTACGTCTTCACTGATTTGGCTGTTAATTTGATAACTTTTTCTAGTATCACCAAGGGTTCTAGGTGATATTACCTACGGGGTTCATGCCAAATTCATGAATATCTAATCTTCTTCTGCCCTCACGCCAGTGAAGTATTCTGGCTCATTCCCTGGAATCCATTTGATATTGCAACCAATACTGGGGCGCTGATTAGTATCGACACTCTCTCCGGCCAGTATCGAGCTAATGGCGGTACGGAGGTCTTTGCCGGTGACAGGTTTGCCATTAGAAGGCCGACTATCATCTAACTGACCACGATAGGATAGCTGGAGATTGCGATCGAACAAAAAGAAGTCGGGTGTACAGGCGGCTGAATAAACTTTAGCGATCGATTGGTCGGCATCATAACAAACTGGGTAAGAGATTTCCGTTTCGGTGGCCATCGCTTTCAAGCTAGCTGGTGCATCATCCGGGTATTTCTCCGCATCATTAGAGCTGATGGCCACAATGCCCAAACCTTGGCCTTGGTAGTCTTTGCCCAGCAGCGCTAGTTCGGTTTGAATATGCTTCACAAATGGACAATGCACCGAAATAAATATCACCAGTAGCCCCTGCCGATCGGCAAAGCTGGCGAGGGAAATATTTTTCCCACTCACCACATCAGGCAAATTAAAATCTGGAGCAGCCACCCCTAAAGGCAACATTGTGGATGCTGTACGAACCATAGGACTTCTCTTAGCAACTAATGAGGACATTTCAAACTTACATGGCTTTGGCTATTTTGTTAAGGGAAAACTCTGGCCAGCTGTGATTGTACTAATTAGTTGCTTGGCCAGGGCGCACTTACTGCTTGGACTAACTGTGCCACCAGATAATTAACGCAATCTTTCGCGGGCAGTATAGTAGTCCACCGAAAAGGGTATAAGTTCTTTCATTGTCCCAAATTTACTCCCGATTTTTCTCAATGTATCGCGAATACATATAGGATCGAGTCAGTTTTGGAATGCTTACGATGTCCATCAAAAAAATATTGTCGATCGTCTTACTGGTTTTTATCCCGATCTCGATCGCTGCTGAAACCCTCCATTGGGGAACCATGACAGTTTTTGTCACCTCGGCACTGGCAATTGTGCCGATCGCTATTTGGCTCAGTACCGCCACCGAAGAAGTGGCGATCGTCACCGGCCCAGCAATCGGTGGTTTAATGAATGCCGTTTTTGGAAATGCCACCGAGCTAATCATCAGCCTGGTTGCTCTCAAAGCCGGACTAATCGATATTGTGAAAGCCAGCATTACCGGCACCATTATCAGCAATTTGCTGTTGGCAATGGGGCTATCGATGTTTTTGGGCGGACTGCGCTACAAAGAACAAGAATTTAAGCCGATCGTAGCGCGGGTAAATGGATCTTCCATGACCTTAGCCGTAATTGCAATTTTGTTACCGACCCTCGCGGCCTTTACTTCCAGCAAACCAGATTCGGTCAAAATTGAACAGTTGTCTTTGACAGTAGCTGTAATTTTAATTGTTGTTTATATTTTGACTCTGGTATTTTCGCTCAAAACTCACAGCTATCTGTACGAAGTAAGCTTAGTTGAGCACGAAGAAGAAACCGCCGTTCATGGCAAACCCAACTTAGGGCTATGGCTGGGTGTGCTTCTTGCTTCAACAATTGCTGTCGCCTATGAGTCCGAAATCTTTGTGGGGGTGGTGGAAGAAGCCACCAAAGGTTTGGGTTTAACACCGCTTTTCACTGGAGTAATTCTATTGCCACTGGTGGGTGGTGCCGCCGAATATGTCACAGCTGTGGGTGTGGCCATGAAAAACAACATGGATTTATCAGTATCGGTAGCGATGGGTTCTAGTTTGTTAGTGGCCTTGCTGATGGCTCCCATGTTGGTGCTGGTAGGATACTTCATTGGTCAGCCGATGGACCTAAACTTTAATTTATTTGAGGTGGTGGCTGTCGCCGTGGCCGTAATTGTGGCCAACTTAATCAGTTTGGATGGTCGATCAGATTGGCTAGAAGGAGTACTACTGCTCGCTACTTACACAATTTTGGGTGCCGCTTTTTACTTTCACGTAGCTTAATATTTGTACTGATCCAAACTTATCCCAGCTTTCGTCGTATTTTCAACCAAAGCGGACAATATCCTTTGTGATACTGCCCGCTTTGTCTCTGTTAATTCTATCAATCCTGACTGTTATCTTGGTTATAAATGACGATCGGCTGTTGACCAGGAGCCAGCTTATAGCTGTTTTCTTGCATTAATTCTTGGGAGCGATGCGTACCAAAAGACCGTTGGAAATCTGTATTGCCCAGTTGTGTCCGTTGTTCAGCCTCTTTGATAACAGACTGTAATTGATGCAGCTTACTTTGGTGTTCGACGTTGTATTTGGTCAATGTAACTAACGAAACAACACCCAAGACGCTAAGAGCAGAATAAATCACTATTTTGCCAACCACCGCCAATAACTTCTGCTGGTGCACAACGTTACTTTTACTTCTGACCTGGGGACGAGGACGGAGATTAGTAGCTGAACGACTTTGTTTTAAGGGTTTTGTCTGTACAGGAGATGGTAAAGCGCTCATATAGTTTAATTTGCCCTAGATAACCAATAAAATTTGAGGCTATGCAACAAAACAGGGCACTTTGCAGGTACCCTGATCAGATTAACATGTATTTCTCAATGCTGCAAAAAGTATGACTTTTGTCACACTTTAGTCTAGTTATTTATAAAGTTCGGTAGATAAGCGTAAAGCTAAGATGCCAGGAATTAGCGCTATTGCTAAAGCAATATAAACTTGAGTATCAGTCATTAGTTAAATTTCCTCCATAAGTCATACACAATCAATACTTCCATTATTTTTACTAACTTTTAGCTTTCAGTAAGATTTTGTAATAACCTGCAACAGTTAAGTTAGACTCGGAGTAGCCAGAATTGTCCTTAATAATAGTTAATGTTAGATCAAATTTTGCAGTCTCCCTGGCATGTGGGAGCTGAAGTCCCAGCCTTGTTGGTGGTTCTTGTGGCTTTAGAAGCTGTTCTCTCCGCCGATAACGCCATTGCTCTGGCGGCGATCGCCCAAGGTTTAAAAGATGAAAAACTCCGTAATCAAGCCCTGAATTTCGGACTAGTGGTAGCCTATATTCTGCGGATGGCTCTAATCCTCACTGCCACCTGGGTCAATCAATACTGGCAGTTTCAGCTGCTAGGAGCAATCTACCTGCTGTGGCTAGTTTTTCAGCACTTTAGCAGTCAACTGGCTGAAGATGGATCTGAAGTTTTAGACAAAGCCGAATATACATCTCTCTGGCAAGTAATTCCGCTAATTGGAATCACCGATTTAGCATTTTCACTAGATAGTGTGACCACTGCCACTGCCATCTCTAACAATACTTGGTTAGTACTGGCCGGTGGGACAATCGGAGTCATTACTTTACGTTTTATGGCCGGTTTATTTATCCGGTGGTTGGATGAATATGTGAATTTAGAAAATGCTGGTTACGCTACTGTGGGTTTAGTTGGTTTGCGGTTGGCAGCTAGGGCACTGCAACCCAGTCTGGTACCGCCAGAATGGCTAATGGTGGTGGTAATTGGGTTAATTTTTGCTTGGGGTTTTTCGCAAAAGATGGTGGTGGAAGATGGCAAAGAAGGTTGAACCAGCCGATTTACAAATTTCGGTTAAGGCTCTGGGCTTAGATTGCATTGAGCGACACATCATCATTTGTGCTGATGCGAGTAAACCCAAGTGTATCGATCAATCAGCTAGTTTGGTCTCTTGGGACTATCTGAAGCAAAGATTACAGGAACTGGGGTTAGTCCAACCACAACTAAAGCGTCCTAGTTGCATTTTCCGTACCAAAGCAAATTGCTTGCGGGTGTGCCAGCAAGGGCCAATCATGGTCGTCTATCCGGATGGCGTTTGGTATCATTCGGCCACCCCAGAAGTAATTGAGCAAATCATCCAAGAGCACATTATCAATAATCAAGTTGTTTCGGCCTATGCTTTTGTTCAGCAGCCACTTTCAGCTCATCTTCACCAGGCGTAAGTTGAGCAAAGTGTTCTAGAGCACTTAATAAACCGTACAATTGCCTAGTGGATTCGTGCGTGATCGGAGTGCCGTTTTCACCTCATGGTTTAAGCCTCCAACGATCATGCCCAACTTAGTTGATAAGATAGCCAAAAAATCATGAAAGCATTTAACAGCAAAAATCAAAAGAAATTGTTGCTGGTCGATGATGATCCTAATCTAATTCTGTTAGTCAGGGACTACCTAGAGTTTCGTGGGTACGAAGTTGTCACCGCCGAAAACGGCCGAGAGGCGCTAGAGATTTTGGCGCGTGAACTGCCTGATATGATCATCTGCGATATTATGATGCCAGAAATGAATGGCTATGGGTTCGTAGAAGAACTGCGCAAACAAAATCAAGCTAGCTGGATCCCAGTTTTGTTTCTGTCGGCCAAGGGCCAAAGTCAAGACCGAATTAAAGGTCTGAATTTGGGAGCGGATGTCTATATGGTGAAGCCTTTTGAGCCAGAGGAATTAGTGGCTCAGGTGGAATCTTCGCTCAAACAATCTGGTCGGTTGATTCAACATGGTGACACCGGTAATTTAAATGACACGATGATTCAGGTGAATCCTTCAGTCGAGCTGACTCCCACCGAAGTTAAGGTGGTGCAGCTAGTCGCAAAAGGATTGGCCAATAAAGATATTGCCCAACAAATGAGCCTGAGTCAGAGAACCGTGGAGAGCCACGTTTCTAATATGTTGGGCAAAACTGGTTTGAACAACCGCACGGAGTTGGCGCGGTGGGCGATCGAATGCCGCATGGCTTGATCAGCAGTTAGATGGGAATTATTCCGCCAATTAGCCCTGCTCATTAACCTAATTGGTTAGCGATAATCGGAAGCAATATCTCTTTGCTGACTATCTGTGCCAATTATGACCTACAGCCTGCGGATTACGGACATGCCAGTGGATGAAAGACCACGAGAAAGGCTGCTATCGCATGGCGCTAAACAACTCAGTACCGCTGAGCTGATTGCGATCTTATTAGGTACAGGGCAAGGACCGGGCAAACTGTCCACAGTCGGGTTAGGAACCTATATTCTGTCTCAATTAGGGCAATCCCAACGCGACCCCTTGGAAAAATTGCGGGAAATTACCCCTGCCGAGTTGACAATAATTTTGGGAGTTGGACCAGCCAAAGCAGCCACGATCTTGGCTGGCATCGAATTAGGCAAGAGAACCTTTCAAATTAAGCCTGGTGAAAAAACAATTGTGGATAGTCCCGGTGCAGCAGCGGCGGCTTTAAGTCACGATTTAATGTGGATGACTCAAGAAAAATTTGCGGTGGTATTGCTCGATGTCAAAAATCGGCTGCTGGGTACTCATATCATTACGATCGGCACCGCTACCGAGACCCTTGCCCCACCGCGTGAAATTTTTCGGGAGGTGCTGCGCCAAGGAGCCACTAGAGTAATTGTGGCGCACAATCACCCCAGCGGTAGCCTGGAACCCAGTGCCGAAGATCTGAGTTTGACTAAACAGCTGTTAGCTGGTGCCGAATTGTTGAACATTCCGCTCCTGGATCATCTCATTTTGGGCAATGGTGACTGGAGTAGCCTGCGCCAGACTACGGATCTGTGGCAGGCTTATCCCCAAGTAGCCCAGAGCTAAGCGTTACCCGGCGTGGTCAAGACTCGATCGATCATATTTTCTGGCACTTCTTGCAGATGATGATCTGCCCAAGTGAAGCAGCCGACCCCCAAAGACAGGGAGCGCAGCTCTACTATGAAATTCTGCATTTCAGCTTGGGGCAGATAGGCATCAACTACGTCCCAATCTAGCCAGCCCGCTTTGGCATCGTAGCCCAAGATTTGACCGCGATGGCCGCTGACTAGCTGCAAAACCTTGGAAGTGTATTCTTTGGGAACAGAGACTTGGATAGTCTCGATCGGCTCCAATAGGATCGGCTGACACTTTTGCATCCCTTCCGTCATCGCCAGCCGTGCCGCATTTTTGAAGGCTTGCTCCGAACTATCAACGGCGTGATAAGAACCGTTAGTGAGCGTTACAGAGACATCTACGACCGGGAAGCCCAGAGGTCCATGGGCGAGATAGTCGCGCACGCCAGTTTCGACACCGGGAATATACTGCTTGGGCACAGTCCCACCCACAATCTTTTCTTGGAAGCTAAAGCCTGTTCCCCTTGGCAGGGGCTGAATATTCAGATAGACATCGCCAAACTGCCCATGACCGCCGGATTGGTGTTTGTAACGGCCGTGGCTGTCAGCTAAGGGTTCCCGAATCGTTTCTTTGTAGGCGATTTGGGGCAAATGGGTCTGCATTGGCAGGTTATATTTGCGGCGCAATCGATCGAGCGTCACTTGTAAATGAATCTCGCCCTGTCCCCAGAGAATTACTTCGTGGGTGTCACCATGCTGTTCCCAATGAAGCGCCGGATCTTCTTCACAGATTTTGCTCAAAGCAGCACTGAGTTTCACTTCATCATTGCGTTTGCTAGGGACAATCGCCAAGGCATAAACTGGCGGCAGTGGTGCAGCCGTCGGTAACTCGTGGGTGACTGGCCGATTGCTAAGAGTGGTGCCAGTTGCTACTCCTTCCAGCCGTCCCAAGGCCACAATTTCACCGGCCTGTGCCATTTGTAGGCTTTGACTTTGCTGACCCTGGAGCCGATAAATACCGCTAGTCCGAATGCCATTGAGCGTCATGCCATCGGTGATCATCCCTTGCCATACCCGTACCAGCGACATTTTGCCACCTTGGAGGGTATAAAAAGTCTTGATTACCTGCGCCATCACACCATCACCGAGTTTTAGATCGCGGCGTGTAGCGGTGGCGCTGGCATCCGGGGCTTCACGCACTAGGGCTTGCAGTAGTGATAGCACGCCATAGTCTTTGTCGGTCGCGCCCACACAAACAGGCACTACTAGGTCGGCACCCAATTCCAGGCGCAGATCCTGCATGATTTCAGCGGTACTGGGTTCAATCTCATCTAGTAATTCTGCCAGTAGGTGGTCATCAAAGTTGGCCAGTTCTTCCAGCATTGCCGTGCGCGCCACCTTTTCTGCAACCTGTAAGTGAGCGGGGAAAGCAACCGGTTTGTTAGTATCAGACTGATAATGATAGGCTTGCTCGGTCACTAGATCGATGAAGCCCAATAGTTCTGCCCCTTGCTGGATTGGGTACTGGTGGGCAATCAGGGGGCGGCTAGAAACATGCTGCAAAGCGTGGAGCAAATCAATGAATTCGACGTTCGATCGATCCATTTTATTGACAAATACTAGGTGAGGAATTTCCCAATCGTCTAAAAATTTAAAGAGGGGGGAGAGGGTCAGAACTCTTTCAATCACTGGCTCGCAGACTACTACAGCGATATCCACACCAGTGAGGGCATGATAGGTTTCTTGACTGAATTCGATCGAACCAGGGCAGTCAATAAAGGTAAACTGCACGTCTTCGTAAGTGGCAGTTGCGACGGTAACTTCGACACTCATCTGTCGATCACGGGCTTCCGGTACGTGATCACCAACGGTGTTCCGGTCTTTAACTTGTCCTTTGCGCGAAATACTATGGGTAATGGAGAGAATGCTTTCTAATAATGTCGTTTTGCCACTGAGATAGGGGCCAACTAGGCCCACGTTACAGATACGGCGGCTGCTTACTTCTTTCATGACTGAACCTCTAGGAGGATGAGCAATGGATGAGCAGAAATTAGCGATTCCGAATGGTTGCCCGAGAGTCCCCGATTGAAGACTGTGGATACGCCCCAAATTTGGTCGGCGGGGGGCAAGAATTGGCTTTGTTTCACCAAAATCTGCGGGTGTAGAACTCTCTTAAAATATTTACTACCAGAGCACTACGGGCGGATACAGTCTGTAATTTAATCTCACGAATACTTTATGGTTCTTAGAGTAGGCTTAATCGTTGTTGGTTCGATCGGATTTCCACAGAACTTAATAAATGCTTTGTTCAAGTGCCGATTTTTTTACTTCTTTTTAGCCAACCAAAGACATCAGCAATGCTGAGCTGAATAGACTGAGCAAACTCTGGCACTGGCAAAACTGCGCTTGGTTCATCAATAATCAGAATGTTATGGCTGGCACGACTGATGGTAATCGATTCAGATTCAGGATCAATTAACCAACCCATTTTGGTGCCATGGTCTAAGCAGTGGTTGATGTTTTTCAAAACTTTGGTGGCACTTTGACCAGGCGAAAGTATCTCAATTGTCCAATCCGGGGCAATCAAAAAAACATTTTCGATTTTCCCTTCAGCATCAGTGGGAACTCTAGAACTTTCAAATACCGATAGATCAGGTACGAGCGCACGACCGCCAAAAATGCAACGTAGCTCGGTAAAAGATTCAGCAATACCCTGTGAGGCAAGAGCTGCATCTAATTTAACAGCCATTTTCAATTGAATAATGCTGTGATGACCTTGGGGCATGGGCTTTTGGATAATTTGACCATCGATATACTCGCTAGCTGGCTTGGTATCCGGCAACGCTAAAAATTCTTCTAGGGTAAGTGGCTTGATTGGGGTTTGCACCATGAGTGATCTTCTCCAAAAATCCTTGCTAGACAGCTTGCCAACATTCTACTAGAGATAACTTATCAACCTAATTTTTTCTCCAGACGAGAGAGAAATATGGTATCAAAGTCCTCTTGCATAGGTGTGTCTTTGTTAAGCAGTGCAATAACTCTATCAACCAGCTCACCTTTTTTGTAAGAAATATTATTTCTTGAAATATTGTCATCAGACATAGAAATTTCAGAACCAGCCCCAAATATTTTATCCATTATGGTAGGCGGGTAGTAATACTCAATACCATTCTTTGGCCACACAACGATGTTTTCCCTGTGGATGCCCATCTTCGTCAACTGGTCAGGCAGAGTCTTGGAATGAATTGAATCAAGAATTACAAAAATTCGATCACGATAAGGACTCTTCTGAATATCAGTAAATAGACCCTTTGCGATAGTTAAGACTTCTTTAATGCGATCATCCCCATGGGCAGCAACAACGCTAATTTGCCAATCTGGATATCGTTGGGAAAGAACTCGCCCAATGAACTTATCGTCACATTTCCCTTCGACAAGCACAATAGCAGAAGGCAGGTAAAGAGTCTCAAAACGATTACCAAGTAGAAAGAAATGAATCCTATTGAAATCAGCCTGACTTTCTATTGGTTGTAGCGATATCTCATTACCCTGCTTCTCAACAATATAGTTGTTGTTGAAATGAACACGATCTAAAAAGATGGTTGAATGAGTAGCGAAAATCAACGTTTTTATGTGCGGGAAATATTTCTCTCGATGCGACCTATCAAATAAAAAATCAGCCAAAATACCTTGTGCCTCTGGACTAATCCCTAGTTCAGGTTCGTCAATTAGATAGGTGTCATAATCAGTATCCAGAAGACTAGTTACAAGTGTTGTAATTAATCTAAAACCAGAGCTTGTATACGAAATATTATGACCACCACAAGAGATGTATTTTTGCGACATAGAATTATTTTTTACAGTGTGGAGTAATTCTAAATTCACACCAAGAAGATCATTGATTATTTCAATTAGTTTTTCTCTCTGCTCATCTGATAACTCAGCAATTGCTTGTTGTAAATTAACTGGTGAATTATCGATATTCTGCTGCAGCTCTTGTCCATGCCATTGCATCATCTGCTGATAAATTTCAGCGACTTTATTACGCCTTGGAGTGTAGTAACCCAAAAGATTAAAGTTTTGGTATCGAGCTGGACCCAGATAGGAGGCCGTCTGACCACACTGCTGATAGAGAAATTTTAAAATAAATGATTTTCCACAGTTGTTCCTACCAACTAACACAGAGTACTCGGACTCACGCATTTTTTGAAGTATGGCATTAGATGCATCTGAGAATTGTGTTTCCGGCTTCTGATCGTATTGATACATAAAAAGTCGCGAAAAATATAATATTTAGACTTAACTAGTACAGTTTAATACTTAATTCCATAATGTAGGTATATTTTTATTGGACTACCAATGTAGCAAAATCTTGATCGCCTCGTTCCAGTCTCCACCTTATTCTTCAGTAAATATAGATCATGACCGAATATAACCCCAGTAACGTAGCCACCGCTAACGGCAATCTCTACGGCCTTCCCTTTGACTACAATTCCGCCCAACTGATTGTCATTCCCGTGCCCTGGGAAGTAACCGTTTCCTACGGTGCCGGTACCGCCAATGCTCCCCAGCAAATCCTCAACGCCTCCACCCAGCTAGATTTATTTGACTTCGACCATCCCGACGGCTGGCGACAGGGCATTTTCATGGCAGAAATTCCACTGGAACTGCTGGAGCAGAATCGCCACTATCGCGCTCAGGCCGCCCTCGTCATCACCGCTCTCGAAAAAGGCCAAATACTAACACCAGAATTAAGCAAGATAGTCACTGACATTAACCAAGCTGGCGAACAGGTCAACCAGTGGTTAGAAAAAGAATGCTTACAAGCCATGCAAGCTGGAAAAAGAGTCGCTGTGATTGGTGGCGATCACAGCTCACCGTTGGGATACTTTCGAGCCTTAGCCACTAAATATTCCAACTTCGGTATTTTGCACATTGATGCCCACGCCGACCTGCGCGATGCTTACGAGGGCTTCACTTACTCCCATGCTTCGATCATGTTTAATGCGATCGAACTCCCCCAACTTACCAAACTGGTGCAAGTAGGATTACGAGATATTTGTCAGGATGAAGTCGATATTATTAATAATTCTGAGGGTCGGATTGTGGCTTATTACGATGCCGCCATCAATCAGCGACTATACGCTGGCCAAACCTGGGTAGCCATCTGTCAGGAAATTATTAGCCATCTACCGCAACAGGTGCATATCAGTTTTGATGTAGATGGTCTTGATCCGAAGCTCTGTCCCCATACCGGCACCCCCGTTCCTGGTGGTTTAGAGCTAGAGCAAACTTATTGCTTATTTCGAGAACTAGTTAAAAGTGGTCGTCAGATTGTGGGTTTTGATCTCTGCGAGGTTGGCGATGCAGAATGGGATGGCAATGTGGCAGCCAGAATTGTCTATAAACTCTCTAACTTGATGGACTTATCGCTAAGAACACCATGAGCTGGTTTCTACCACATTGCCCTGACTAATTAATCGTGAACGATTTTGATAGATTGAATTTTGTCACCGCCCTTAATAGCGTTGACGACGGCCATATCTTCGGTTTTACCAAACACAGTATGAACGCCATCTAAGTGTCTTTGAGGTGCATGACAAATAAAGAATTGGCTACCGCCGGTATTTTTACCAGCATGAGCCATCGAAAGGCTACCAGCTTCATGTTTGTTGTGATTAATTTCACAATTAATCTTGTAGCCAGGTCCACCAGTACCAGTTCCTTGAGGACAGCCGCCCTGAACCATAAAGTTGGGGATCACCCGGTGGAAATTTAGGCCGTCGTAAAAAC
>JAYUSR010000106.1:0-2067 GCA_043755575.1 Synechococcales cyanobacterium | reverse complement strand
ACCACAGCGGTAATGACAGCAGTGGCGATCGCCCCCCTACTATCAAGCGACTACAGCAACTATGCAGCATTGGTATCAGTGTTGGCAATCCTTGTCGGTCTTGTTTGTCTTGTGGGATATATTGCCAAGTTGGGATTTCTGGCTAATTTACTCTCTAAGCCCATTCTAATTGGCTATATGGCAGGGGTTGCCCTGATTATGATTGTAGGGCAGCTTGGTAAAGTTACTGGTATCTCTATTCAAGGTAGTACTGTATTTGAACAACTAGGTTACTTTATCCAACAGGTCCATCATTATCATGGAACGACATTACTATTGGCTGGGTTTGTTATTAGTTTTCTGTTGATTCTTCAGCATTTTTTCCCAAAAGCACCTAGTCCTTTGTTAGCTGTGCTTCTCGGCACATCTGCCGTGGCAGTATTTCATCTAGATCAGCAAGGCGTAGCGGTTGTGGGCGAAATTCCAGCAGGTCTACCTCAATTCACAATCCCTCATTTTTCAGATCATCTACCATCGCTCTTGGCTTCGGCGATCGGCATTGCCATCGTTGGGTATTCGGATAACGTATTGACAGCCCGATCCTTTGCCGCACGCCACCACCAAAAGATTGATGCGAATCAAGAGCTGCTTGCACTGGGGCTCTCCAATTTAGGTTCGGGTCTAATGCAGGGGTTTCCCGTCAGTAGCAGTGGGAGTCGGACGGCGATCGCAGACAGTCTGGGCAGTAAGACTCAACTTTTTTCAATCATCGCGTTTGTCATCTTGATTGCTGTTCTGCTCTTTCTACGACCCCTATTAGCGCTATTCCCTAAGGCGGCATTAGGTTCGATCGTTATTTTCGCAGCCCTTAGGCTGATTGAAATTCCAGAGTTTATTCGCCTCTATCGTTTTCGCAACAGTGAGTTTTTCTTGGCCGTTATCACCATGCTCAGTGTCCTAGCAACGGACATTCTGGTGGGGGTTGCGATCGCTGTAGGGCTCTCTATTATTGACTTACTGGCTCGATTGGCTCGTCCCCACGATGCCGTACAGGGAAGCATCCCGGAACTGCCTGGACTCCATGATATTAATGACTGGCCGGGTGGGACAACTATTCCTGGTTTGGTGATTTATCGCTATGACGCACCCTTGTGCTTTGCCAATGCAGAGAACTTCAAGTCCCGTGCCCTTAAAGCGATCGAGTCTGAAATAACACCAGTGGAATGGTTTGTACTGAACACGGAAGCGATCGTCGAGATCGATATCACAGCAGTTGATATCCTAGAGGAGCTGATTGACGAGCTTAGTGACAGAGGGATTACCTTTGCTATGGCGAGGGTCAAGCGGGATCTCTATGCTCAGCTATTGCGATCGGGCCTCCTAGACAAAGTAAATCTAGATCGTGTTTACTTGACCTTGCATAGTGCGATCGATAGTTTTGAGTCAAGATGAATGACCGCCCAATTAGCTTAAGAAATATTAACAGTAAACGCGAAATCTAAGAACCATCCTCACAAGTTCCCCAAATTTGAACGTTATCCTTTAGTTTAGGCAATTGTTAGTCTGTTCAGAAGTTACACTATGGTCATAAATCCCATGCTGAATCATGCCTCACCAGACTATTTAATTGTTGGCAGTGGCCTCTCTGCGTTGGTCTTTGGCGCACTGATGGCTAAGTCGGGAAAAGTTGTTCAGATTCTAGAAGCCCATGAATATCCCGGTGGGTTTGGCCATACGTTTACCATGGCGCAGAAATATCACTTCAATGCCCAACTTCATTATGTATGGGACTGCGGGGAAGGCCACACCGTCAACCGAGTCTTGAAAAAGCTGGGCCTAGAGCAAGCCGTCACCTTTGAGCGCTATGACCCCAATGGCTTCGACCATATGCGAATCCCTGGCTATGCCCTAGATATTCCATCGGACTTGACGCAATTGGCTCAGCGATTGGCGGTGATATTCCCGCTTGAGGCCGATCAAATTCGGCATTTTTTAGAAGCCGTAGAAGCCGTGAGTCAAGGCTTAAAATGCCTGTCACCCCCTCTGCGCCCAGGCTTAATTCTCAAGAAATTGCCCGAAAGTTTTGCT
>JAYUSR010000105.1:0-20215 GCA_043755575.1 Synechococcales cyanobacterium | reverse complement strand
ATCGAACTGCAAGAAACAGAAACAAACCTGTTGCTTAAGGCACAGATACCAGGGTTAGAACCTGAAAGATTGGATATCCAGGTCAGTGAGAATGCTGTTTTCTTAACTGGTGAATATCAAGATCAAAGAGAAATGACTGATCAGGGAATCATGCGATCGGAGTTTCACTATGGCCGGTTTACCCGTTTGATACCCTTGCCCTCAGCAGTTCAGAAAGAGCAAGTAACCGCAGAAATGGCTGATGGTTTATTAACTTTAACAATGCCTAAAGCGATGGCTAGTTTGCCCAACATGGTAAAGGTGCCTTTGACCAAGCCAGATCAATTTCTAGTCAATGAACAGCCTTTGTTGTAGTAATAACATGCCACTGATATATATCAGTGGCATATTGTTTCGGCTAGCAATTAAACAGTACCTTGAATTTAGATAAACACCCGCAAATACATGAGATTATACGATCGTGAATAGGGTGTTAACTAGTGCAGGAGTGCATGCTTCCAGTCCCAGATGCTAGCTCGATGATCAGCTAAGTTTTCAACCGTGAAAACTTCAAATAACCTTGAGATCAACCTTCAACTTTTCATCATCAGAATTTGCAACCAATGATTTGCCAGTTGCCAAATTACACCCGTAATACTGGCAAAAAAAGCAGTAGTAGCTGTAGTCATGCCATAGCCAAAAAGAATAAATAATCCATCAGATTCTAACAGGCCGATCGACAAAAATAAAATTGTATAGGCAGGCAAAAGATTAGTAAGAGGAATTGGTAATGGTAGCGACATCAAGAGAGCATTCCAAGCCAGACAAATACCAATGATCCGGCTACTCCACCAGCTATTACTAAATTTAGGAAATCGATGTCTGGACATCCGTTCTAAAGGTTGGAGAAGGCGATTGATATTCTTGAGTAATTTTTGTGAAGCGCCGGGTGATAGTTCTTGACGAGCAATTCGCTGAGGCAAGTAGGGTTTGTCATAGCCCAAAGCCAATTGACAGCCAATCAGAACTATTCCACTACCTACTAACGCTGAAAATCCGGCCAAGGGAATAGGAAGGGGAATCAACATAGGAATCGTTAGCATCCCCGCAATCATCCCGAAGCCGTTGCTGCCGGCTTGTTTGAGCAAGACATGTAGTGGTAAAGATCTGTTGCTATATTCAACTAATAATCCAGAAAGTGTTTGTGATAGTTTCATCTCAAACAGTATATTCGATTTCCTAAGAAAAGACGCTATGCAAAGAATCACTAATGACAGAAGTCCTTGGGTTTCAACCACTACCATTAAGGTCTATACTAGTTTTAGAGACTATCTAGTTGATCAGTGCAATGCAGCAAAGTCAGCTCTTCGGTTCTCAATCAATCTGTTTTCAAATCAATTACTGATGAGGGTGAATCTAAATGTTGAAAAAAATCTTGATCGCAATTAGCGACTCATCAGAAGCCGAAAAAATCTTAGCATCGGGATTAACCCTAGCTGATAAACTTGGTGCTCAGATTCTACTCTTGCATGTTCTCAATCCGCTTGTACAGCATGACTTCGGTATAGTTGGTAGTTCATTGGTGGGAGGCATTCTCCCTATTGTTAATGATCAGGCGATCGATCAATATGTAAAAGAATGGCAAAAATATGAAAAGCATGGGATGGAACGTCTCCAGTCTTATGCTCAACAGGCCAGTGAACGCCAAATTAAAGCTGAGATTATGCAAAATTTTGGAGACTCAGCACCAATGATTTGTACAGCTGCCAAAACTTGGTCAGCAGATTTGATCGTGATGGGTCGTAACCAGCAATCGGCCTTGAGCGAAATCTTCCTAGGTAGTACCAGTAATTATGTTTTACATCATGCGTCCTGCTCAGTGATGGTTGTGCAGTAGTCGCCAAAATTCTTTTCTGCTTCCACCACACTGCCAAAATCCACATAGTTATTTATCGAACGTTATTTAGTTAACAACAAGAATCATCACTAAGCAGTCATTCGAGGCTGTTGCCTACCAAACTGCCACAGCAAAATGATACCCAATCCAAATAGGTTTACCAGGAAAACTACTAAGCTTCCTAGAAATGGAATCAGTGTTAAGGCAGTCAAGATAGCTAAACCTACCAAGAACTGTTGCCATGTTGGTTGGTTGTCATTACGGCTCAGGCGTTGACCGGCAAAGAGTGCCACGCCCAGTGAGCCAACTAAGGAAGTGACGATCGCAATTAAACTCAGTAGTGGAATCAGGGGAATCCCAATCAAGGTAATCGCCAAAAACACACTAACAAAGATAATCGATATGATTGCCCCGATTCCCCATAGAGCAGTTAAACCAGGATGCTGGCGCAGTTTCGTAGCCAGATTTGGTAGAAAAGATGGACTGGTCTGCAAAATAATCAGTCCGAGAATAGCGGCTACCACAGCGGCACTAATTCTAAAAATAGCATGAAAAAAATACCGAGCGAAGAAGCTCTGTCTCCCATAGGAGCCATACATCATGCCATGTCGATCGCTGAATGTAGCTTTCTCACCACCAATAGTCGATCCCGGTTCTTGCACGATTTTGCCACCAAAAGAGTAGGCATCACCATCGACCCGCGCCCCTGCTTTTAACACTACATCCCCGCCAATAGCAATAGCAGTGTCCAAAACCTTAGCGTTAGCTGATATCATGACATTTCCCCCCACCGCATGAGCATTTTCGACAATTTGGTTCTCTGGTACGGTTACGCTGCCACCAAAACGAATGAGGTTGGTGTTGTTGATATTGATATCAGTCTGCGCTAGAGCATGGCCTGCAAACATCAAACAAATAGTAGCTATAAATGCCATGATTAGCCGTGTCCATTTCATGAATTTTATCCTCCATCAAAGTCAATGCAGTTTACAATGTTGGAATAATTGGCTAGTTTAACTTTCCTCACCTCCCATGGATCTTGAAAGGAACAATATTGCTGAATATGTAGAAAAGCTCACAGCACATCACCAGTTTTCAGCTATTTTCAGACCAAGGTGATGATAAAGCTGGTTTTAATTCATTACCTTCTGACAGAGGAGTATCATCAATTGGCAAACCTGTTATTTCTTTAATGACTCGCCATGAAGAGTGCGTACCGACCTTGCCAGTTTTCACGAATTTCCAGCATCCTCGCACAAATGAATTATGTCCTGGAGCACAGGATGGTTTAATGCCAATTAGCTGTTCTACTTCCTCACTGGAAATGACCCATGCTTGAGTATCAACCTGTTCCAAAATAGGCATGTACCACAGTGGGTTATGTGGAATTGAATGCTTACTCAGTTGTACTTCCAGTTTGTCCAATCGTATAGAGATCCTTTCTAGTAATTCCTCAACATAGCTGTTAGATGATGGCAATGGTGTGGGAGTAACGACTACAGATTGTTCTTTAGCAGGGTGTAACCAAACCTGATTGACCTCTGTGGCTAAATGTTTGAGATAAATAGCGATATCTTGATCTCCCTTAGCTGCCAATTGAGCAGCAACCTGGTTCATGGTGTAGACTAATCCTTCATCCATTAGTTGGGGATGTTGGCTTAAGACGGTTACTTCGTCACCCTTGGAACACCCAAGGAGTATTTGAATTAGTTTTAGATAGCTTTCAGATCGGCTTTCTGCCGGGTTTTCAGGAGTGGCATTCTGTTGTAGAAGATGAGTAAGCTGAAGCGCCCAATAATGCAAAAATTGCGCGGCAGAGGTGTTGCCTTCGGCATTAAGTTGATTAGAAACTTGCTCCATCACTGTTAAAAGTTCAGCATCGATCAAATTTTCATGCTGCTGAAGTAGAAACCACTCTTTTCCTTTGGCACAGTGCAGTAGAGCCTCAATAAGATTTAAATATGTATTGAGGTGCTGTGTATCCATTATTCCATCCTCTAATTGATTTACTCAGAACTTTTGGAGAATTCGATAGGAAGCTGATTGCAACTAACATTAATGCAAATGAATGTGAGGAAGTTGTGAGTCTTGGATCCATTTGTATTGGGCATCGTTACCTTGAAAATCTGCTGCTCTTCCCTACAAATTTGCTGAATAATATGATGTCCTGCCAGGTTCAATCCATTGAAGCTGTTGGAGCAAGATTTCTCTATCCGTTTCCTTACTCCCTGAAATTCAATTCTATTGAGCAATGGTGGTCTCAATTAAAATCTTTCTCTTGGTAGTATGTGGCCATCGGATAGCCGATCGAACTGTTGTAAGAACCACACCTAGTGAATTCCAACAGATAACCTATGATGACGTTTAGGAAGTAAGTCCTGACCGTAACTCACCTTCATTATCAAGGAAATACCACTGTGTCTAATGTTACTAGCTACCTCGATTTCTTGAGTCATGTTAAAGCCAATCGCGTTCAGCAGGTTACATTTTCTCCTAATACGATTGAATATATCGTCACTACAGATTTCGGTTTAGAAGTTTTGAAAACCGGTGCGGAGGGAGATCGATCGGCTCTGATTGAACTATTGCAAGAACAAGGAATAAGCTATCAAATCATCGAGTCAGGAGCGCCTATTGCAACAGCGGTAAATCCTTGGCCTTCGATCTTATTGGGCTTGACTGTGCCCGTATTGGCCTTGGCCAGTGCTTGGCTCCTTCAAAAAGAAGATGGTGGTGGCAGCGGTTTCGGAGCCATGGGCGTAGGCAAAAGCAAAGCGAAAGTTTATAGCCAAGGCCAAACCGGGATTACCTTTAGTGATGTCGCTGGCGTAACAGAAGCCAAGCAAGAACTACAAGAAGTAGTAGATTTTTTGAAAAATGGTCAAAAATATCGGCGTTTAGGTGCCAAAATTCCTAAGGGCGTGTTGTTGGTTGGGTCACCGGGCACTGGCAAAACTTTGTTGGCTAAAGCCGTGGCTGGAGAAGCAGGTGTACCATTTTTTAGTATCTCCGGCTCAGAGTTTGTGGAAGTATTTGTGGGCGTGGGCGCAGCCAGAGTCCGTGATCTGTTTGCCAAAGCCAAACGACAGGCTCCTTGCATTATCTTTATTGACGAATTGGATGCGATTGGAAAAGCCCGTAGCAGCAGTCCGCAAGCTGGCGGCGGTAATGATGAACGGGAGCAAACTCTCAACCAGTTATTGGTAGAGATGGATGGCTTCGGTAGTAATAGTGATGTCATTTTGATTGGTGCGACCAATCGCCCGGAAGTATTGGATGCGGCGCTGCGTCGTCCTGGTCGGTTCGATCGACAAGTAACAGTCGATCGACCAGATAAATTGGGGCGAGTGGCGATCTTGAAAGTCCACGCCCAGCCGGTAACTTTGGATGCTGATGTGCAATTAGAAACTATCGCTACCCAAACAGCAGGTTTTAGTGGTGCGGACTTGGCTAACTTAGTGAATGAAGCCGCCTTGCTTGCTGCTCGATCGGACCGACCAGCGGTGTTGATGAGCGACTTTGACGCAGCATTTGAGAGGATCGTCGCAGGTCTGGAAAATCGGGCGCGGGTTTTGAATCCGATCGAACGAAAAACCGTGGCTTATCACGAAGTCGGTCATGCTTTGGTGGGGGCTTTGACTCCTGGTGGTGGTAAGGTCAGCAAAATATCGATCGTGCCGCGTGGCATGGGGGCGTTGGGCTATACTCTGCAAGTGCCGGAAGAGGATCGCTTCTTGTTGGTAGTGGAAGAAATCACTGGTCAGATAGCGACGCTGTTGGGCGGTCGGGTCGCGGAGGAATTGGTCTTTGGCCAGGTTTCAACGGGGGCGGCGGATGATATCCAAAAGGCGACGGATTTGGCGGAGCGGGCGATTACGCAGTATGGGATGAATAAGGTGCTGGGGCCGGTGGCTTTTGACAAGGCGGCTAGTCAGTTTATGGGGGGCAGCAATCGCAGAGCAATCAGTGAGGAGTCGGCACGGGAGATCGATCGACAAGTGAAGGGGATGATCGATCAGGCTTATGCGGCGGCGAAGCAGATTTTAGAATCGAATCGGGATTTGTTGGAGTCGATTTCTCAGCAGTTGCTCGATCAAGAGGTGCTAGAAGGTAGTGAACTGGAAGGTTTGCTGGCTCAGGCGCAGTATGTAGTTTAAAATTCGGCGTTGCTGAATCATGGTATGAAAACAGATAACTTAAAAATTTAGAAACCTGACTTGCCCTATTTTTCATTTTCTACAACTTAAGTCGTTCATACCTCAATTCAGCAACGCCCAAATTCTTATATAGATACCACCACCTAACAGCTGTGGGAGTTCGATCATTATTCCCACCGCCGAGTAAGAACGAGTCAAAACCTCGATCGAACTGTTCCAAAAATTGGGAGTAGCAATAAATATATCACGGTGAGCAAAGGAAACCACAACAATAAGATGAGCTACCAGCAGTGTAGAATGACCCTCAGAGTTAGCGCCATCTATACAGGACATCGAGCACATGACAATCGCCACCCCAGCATTTTGCGAAGGAATTAAATATTTCGCCGACACCCAACTTGGGTTCGACACCCACGGCCATACCCCAGCGATCGCCACTGGCCACACGGCCATTACCGGAGCCAACGATCCTGCCGCTGTTTTTCAAACAATGCTCTACGCCGATGCCCTGCGCTACCTCACCCTCCAAACCTGTGCCAGTAAAGCATCAGGACATCCTGGTGGCTTTGCTAGTCAGGCTGAAGCCTACGCTTCGTTAGTGATGCTTGGTCACAAGAACATCATCACCGAAGTCGGCCACCACGCACCGGGTTTCTACAGTGCCATGTTTCTAGATACCTCCCTCGAAAAAATGGAGATTAAAACCGTTCAGAACTTAGGCGATCGATTCCGCGAAAAAGACGGCTTAATCGGTCACCTCTCTGGCTTTATTCCGGGCATCTTGGCTCCGGCTGGCCCCCTTGGTCAAGGTCAACATTTTGCGATGGCGGCTGCTAGATTGCATCCTGGCAAGCTTTTTCCCTTTACCATCGGCGATGGGGGCTTAGGTGAACCCTACATTATGAGTGGGATGCAGCATTTTCATACTGCCTATCCCCAATCCACTAACTTCTTGCCGGTTTTGGTCTGGAACGGTTACAGCCAAGAACACCACAGTATGGTCTCGACCAAGACCAACGCTGAAATGCTGGCCTACTGGCAAGGTAACGGTTTTGCAGAAGTGATTTTGGTTGATGCTAAAGATTTTGATGACCAAAACCAGCCCGAAGCGTATGTCGATAGTACTACTTTCTCTTTGGAAAAACGCTTGGCCTTTACTCAGGCTGTCATTGCAGCGGTCGATCGAGCGGCCCAGTCAGCCTTGGGCGGTCAGCTTACTGTTTTAATTATTAAGCAGCTCAAAGGAGCCGGTGTCCATGCCCAGGGTTCCAAGTCGCACAACCTTTATGCACACCACACCTTAGATAATGCCGATATTATTAAAGGCTTACAAGATCGCGCCCTCACACCAGCAGCTTGGGAACTAGTCCGCACTAATTGTCTTCGTGCCGGTGGTGGCGCAGCGGCGCAAGTCGTTGTTACCGAGTCGATTCTAGCCAATCCAGATTTAGGCGCTCTGCCCCTGGAAGAATATCCCGTGGGCGGCGACGCCAAGGTTTCCACCACAGCGATGGGTAAACTAGTCGGCTATGTCGGCCAAAAAGATCCCAATTTTGTCGTGACCAATGCCGATGGCAACGAAGCTTCGGGGATTGCCAATATTAATCAGGTGCTGAAGATCATTCACCCCACCCAAGACGATCTATATTTCCAAGCGCCCCAAGGTCAGGTTTATGAACCACTCAGTGAAGATGCCTGTGCCGGGATGGCCGCTGGCACGGCATTGATGGGAGCGCGGACTTTGTGGTGTTCTTATGAATCATTTGCGATCAACGGTTTACCAATCTGGCAAACTGTTACCCAGGGCATGGCGGAACTGCGCCGTCCGACACCTTCCACCATTACGCTCTACACTGCTGGGGCACTAGAACAAGGTCGGAACGGCTGGACGCACCAACGCCCTGAAGTCGAAGCCTATTTTGCTTCGATGATGCGGAATGGCAATGTTTTTCCAGTTTTTCCACCGGATGCCAACAGTATCCAGATCTGTTATGACTGGGCTTTGACTACTAAAAATAAGGGAATTGTGATTACGGCCAGCAAGTCGCCGCTACCGATTCGCACTACTTTTGACCAGACCCGCCAGGGTTTAACCGCTGGCGCAGTGGTACTGCAAGCCACCGCTGGCCAAAAGACAGTGGTGTTAGCTGTGATTGGTGATATGACTTTGGCTCCGGCTTACGCCGCTGCCCAGCAATTAGCTGCCCAAGGAATTGGCAGCAAAATTGTTTCGATCATTAATCCCCGTCGCCTGTATCGCCCCACTGATGTGGCTTGGCAGACTTGTAGCGAACCAGATAATGGTTTTCTATCTGATGCTAAGTTCCAAGAAATGCTGGGCGGCGATGCTTTAATTGGGATTACCGGCGGCGCACCAGCGATGCTCGAACCGGTGATGCTGCGATCGATCTGCCCGCGTGATACTTTTGCTTGGAAGCGCGGTGAAACCACAGCCACCGCTGGTGAACTAATGGCCTTTAATGGCATCACTGCCGAAGCGATTGCGGCTCGATCGATCCAACTGCTAGACTAGCCAGACAATTGCGCCGATCTTTTCCCATCACCGCTGCAACTGCTCGGCGGTGGGAGCAGTCTATTAGAGTGGTGTTAAATGTGTGATGGCACTCTGTCTTACTAAGTAGCTTACGCTAAGCGCCCAATCCGACACTGTATAATAGATAGATATCCGTTTGCTCAGGCAGAACCTGGCAATGATTAGAGTCTGTTTTTTTATGAAAATATATCATCATGACTGAATCTACAACTGCTATTAAAAAAACTATTCTGATCCAACCCATTTTGGGTTCGCGCCGCTTTAGCAATTTTTTCTATGCTGGTATTGTTACCCTCGGCGGCGTAGGATTTTTACTCCAGGGTTTGTCTAGCTTCTTTCATCGCGATTTTTTACCCTTTATTGATAATGTGATCGATCTACCCTTTCTACCACAGGGGATTGCCATGTCCTTCTATGGAGTGGCCGGAACACTAACAGCACTGTATTTATGGAGTTCGATCGCCCTCGATATTGGCGGTGGCTACAATGAATTCAATCAGGAAACCGGTGAAGCGACTATTTTTCGGCGCGGTTTTCCTGGCAAGAATCGCCAGGTAGAACTCAAAAATTCTCTTAAAGATATCCAAGCGGTGCGCGTAGATATCAAAGATGGCATTAATCCTCGCCGAACATTGTTTGTAAGGATTAAAGGACGGCAAGAAATTCCGCTAACCCGTGTGGGCGAACCAGTTGCTTTAGCTGAAATTGAAACTCAGGGAGCAGAATTAGCGAGATTCTTGGGCGTACCCCTAGAAGGATTATAAAATCTCAGAAAGGCGTTGACACTTGAAAATGGAGCCTAGCTGAGGAATGCGGATGAATAAAAGAAATTTCTCGCGCATGTAAACATAACCGCTTCCCATCATCCTGGCCATACAGTCGATCACCCACAATTGCTGTTCCTAAACCCTGTGCCGCATGAACTCGTAATTGATGCGTGCGGCCAGTTAGCGGCCGGAACTCCAAACGAGTTTGGCTCCCAATAATCTCCATCACCCGATAGCTAGTAATACTGGGCTTCCCCTGCAACCAGTCAACTTTTTGCTTGGGTCGATCGATCAAATCTGCGGCTAATGGTAGATCGATCGAACCCGCCACTTCCTGAACTATCCCCGCGACCAGCGCCTCATAAACCTTATGCAGCAATCGATTGTCGTCAGAACTACAGTCAGCAAATTGCTTACTCACAGCTCGATAGGTGTCTAGATCCTTGACTAATAACAAAATCCCAGATGTATCTTGATCTAAACGGTGCACCGCCCAGAGAGGCATGGAATGCTCACTTTTCAAAATATCCAGAGCATTCTCTTGGCCATAACGCCCTGGCACCGACAGCAAACCGCTCGGTTTATTTACTACCAGCAAATAGTCATCACTATGAATAATCTCTAGCGCTGGCCGAGGAAAACCAGCCCTGACCTGTGCCGATAACCCAGACAACATAAAACCCATGAGGGGCTGACATCGATCGACACAAGCCCCATAAAATTTTCCGGGCTGTTTATCACCCATCGCTGCTCCCCACCAAAACTCAGCCATGGCGATCGGCTGTAAATGCTGAGTGGCGGCATCATGCAAAAGCTTAGGCGCACAACATTCACCGCTACCTGTCGGCAAACCGGCTGGCCTTAATTGGGCTAAAGATACTGATTCTCCAGCAAAATTTGTTAATGCAGCAGCCTGGTGCATTTGCGATTGCAGCTGTTGAGAAAGGGCTTTGCGCTGTCTTTTCAGGTCTTGAATCTGTTGATCGGCCTGATCGATCGATACTTGCAATGGTCTCAGAATTGCGTCCCATCGTTGTTTAAAACGCCGCTGCCGTAGACCATCTTGTTGACTCACAGTATCCAGTCGAGCTAGAGCTACATCTAGTTCATTACCGACATAGCTAGCCATTAATTCTTGACGTTGTAGCTGTCGGGCTTGCTTCTGAATCTTTAGTTCAGCCTGGAGTTTTTGTCTGTGGGTAGTGTATTCTGCCAAGAAATCGGCGTATTCCAGTCTAACTGGCAACTGCTGTAACTGCCAAATATCTTGCTTAATGACAGTCAATTGCTCCAGGGTCAGCACCTCTGCTGCTGCCACCTGCCGCCGCCCCGGAATTGGTGGTGCCCAGCCATTTACCTCAGATTGGCCATCTAACAGACCAGAAAAAGCTTTCAATATTTGGAGCTGGCCACTGCGATCGATCGCCAGCAGCACGCCATACATCTTGCCCTCGACTGGTGGTTTTCGCTCCAACTCCCGCATCAATTCACGCGCACAATCTTCACTGGCGATTGAGCGCGGCAGACGCAGCCATTTGCCACTGCGGGGACAACGCCCCTCATAGCAATAAACCATGAGCTAGCTCCAAATATTCCTATTCTTCCAGCTTAGCTTGGCGACTTTCCAACCAAATCGGCACCACAATCCAAGCAATGACAATCACCAAGGCTAGTAAAGCAAACTGACCAACCCAAGCCACTAGTTGCTCTAATGATACAAACTTACCGACCACAAAAGTCAAACCGGTCATGACCGTCGCCCAGGCACAAGCGCTAGCCAGGTTCACTGCCAGAAATTTACCAAAAGGCATCTCCGCAACCCCAGCCATGGGACTAACAAAAATCCGGAATAGAGCCAGAAAACGCCCAACAAAGATGGCTTTGACCGCATTTTCACTAAATTTTTCTTTGACTTCAACTAGCTTGGATTCTGACACTCGAAAAAATCCACCTAGTTTCAGCATTAGTGGCCAGCCACCATACTTACCAATCGAGTAACCACAAATTCCGCCAATAAAAGCACCAGAAGCCGCGCTGGCCAATACTAACCAGTAATTCAATTCACCACTACCTGCCAGAAAACCACCAACGATGGTGATTGTTTCCCCTGGCAGGGGAATCCCTAAATTCTCGAGCAAGATACCAAGGAAGACAGCTATATAGCCATACTTTTCAGCGATTTCCTTGATAAACTCAACTGACAGGAACTCCATTAGCTAATTTCATATAACTTTACAATCATCATTGTAGTATTTTTAGCCGAAAGCGCAACGGTAGAAATACCAGTAATTGTCGATTGCGAGCAATAACGTTACTTTAAATACTAAAATTCTGCCTGAGTAGTCTTTACCCTCGCCATAAATTCAGACCGATACCCACCAGGGAACCTATTAATAAAATTATTGTGGATAAGATGCTGATCGCAAACCCTGGACCACGCTTTTCCGCAGCTCGGTAGTAACCCCAGGCATATAGAATACGACCTCCAGTCCAGATGGTACCCAAAATAGCGGCAGCGATCGGTGAGACAAAAATAGAGAAAATACACAGAGCTGGCAAGAATAAGATCAACTGCTCCAGGGTGTTTTGTTGGACTCGTAAGACTCGCTCGAAGTCAGGGCTTCCGGTTACGGCTGGTGCCTTTACCCCATATTTAACTCTAGCTCCGCCAACGTTAATAGTAAGAATCAGAAAAAGAATAAGCGCCAAAACAATGACTAAACTAACCCAAGGTGACAAAAGTAACATAAGATTTCCAATTCGCTGCACAGGCAAAACATTGTAACCTGTTCGATACTCATCTTTCCTAGCCATCTATCGATGTAGCTGCTCCAGTCGCTGTCAGCGCTGCAAATTTTCGGACAGGTCTATTGCTCTTACTCGATAATCACTCCATCTAACATCCGAATTATTCGCTTTGTCCTAGCGGCAACGTTGGCATCATGGGTGACGATTGCGATCGTTGTACCTTGTTGATTTAACTCTGTCAGCAGATTCATAATCTCCTCGGAAGTGGTGGAATCCAACGCGCCAGTCGGTTCGTCTGCCAGGACTAAGGCGGGATGATTGACTAACGCACGGGCGATCGCCACCCGCTGTTGTTGTCCGCCTGAGAGCTGATTGGGACGATTCTGAATGCGATCTTTCAAGCCGACTTGGACTAATGCGTCTGTGGCTTGTTCGATTCGCTGCGACTTATCGACATCGGCATAAATCATCGGTAACATCACATTCGAGAGGGATGTGAGTTTTGGTAAGAGGTTGAACTGTTGAAAGACAAACCCAATATACTGATTGCGAATATCGGCAAGTTCATCATCATCAAGGGTAGTCAGATCTTGACCTGCTAAAAAATATTGTCCGCTGCTGGGTCTGTCGAGACAACCGATAATATTCATTAGAGTCGATTTCCCCGAACCAGAAGCACCCATAATCGCCACATATTCGCCTTCCTCGATCGACAAATTAATGCCCTTGAGGACTGGCACATCGATTGTGTCTAAGTGATAGGTTTTGGTAATATCTTTGAGCGAAATCATGCTTGCCATAGTCAATTAATCCCCATGTAGTGCCAAGATTGGGTCTAACTTTGCCGCATTACGAGCAGGAATACCGCCCGCGAGTACCCCAACAATCAGCGAAAGGACAAAACCAACCACCACTGACAATAAAGACACCACAAACGGAAATTTGAAAATCGTCGCGGTAGCGAAAGCAATGGCGACACCCAACCCAATCCCGATCGCCCCACCGATACTCGAAATGACGATCGATTCCATCAGAAATTGATTTAGAATCGCACCGCTAGTTGCCCCGACTGCTTTTCGCAGACCGATTTCCCGCGTCCGTTCCATTACTGATACCAGCATAATGTTCGCAATGCCAATCCCACCAACCACTAGGGAAATTCCGGCGATCGCCGTAACCATTAGCGTCAACAATCCCATAATATTCGTGAAAGTCTTAATCAGATCCACTTCATTGGTGACAGTAAAATCATCCTCTCTGGGTGGGCGGATATCATGGCGCAGCCGGAGTACATTTGTCACCTGAAACTCTGCTGCTTCAAGTTGGTCGGGATTACTCGCTTTTACCCAAAAGCCGTTAATTGCCACCCCTGTGAGCGCATTGTTACCAACAATCTCGGCAGACATATTGGTTAAGGGCAGATACACCACATTATTCATATCTTGCAGCCCGACAGCCCCTTTCCGCTCCATCACCCCTACCACGCGATAACGTTTGCTCTGAATCCGAATATCGCTACCGATCGCCGTTTCGGATGGTGTGAATAGATCGTCTCGAATTTTGGCACCGATTACCACTACTGCTTTGGCTATGTCCAAATCCTGCTGCTGAAAAAATGTCCCTAGTTGCGGCTTGACATTTCTTACCGCTGGAAAGTTTAAATCCGTGCCGATGGCATTGATCGAAATGTTGACATTCCCCCGCACCACTTGAACACCTGGACGATATAAAAACGCTGACACCGCAGTCGCAGCGGGAACTTGTTTGGCGATCGATCGCGCATCTTCCCATGTCAACGTACTAGCAGAACCAGCTCCCTGACTGATACCGCCCGTTCTCGCTGCTGCCGCTGAAACTTGGAGGATATTGGTACCCAATGCCTCAATTCTCAACTCAGTGGCTCTTTGCACGCCTTGCCCGATCGAGGTTATCGCAATCACCGAGGAAATGCCAATAATTACACCCAACATTGTCAATCCGCTGCGGATTTTGTTACTCCACAAGGTTTCGACTGCCATCAGAAATATTTCCAGCAGTGAGATTTTACGTTTGTGGCGGCGAGACGGACGCAAAAGAGATTTGTCCGGTAAATCCCCTCCTCGGAGGGGTGCCCGCAGGGTGGGGTGGGTAGATCTACGCATGAATTCAAGTATTTATTGGTAGTTTCGGAGAGTGTAATGTTCGGCTATCTACTGCTCACCCCCACCTGTAATCGTCGAAGCTTTGCGGGTTCCGGCTGGAAAACTGAGTAAAACTCGTTCATTGCCAGTTAAACCAGACTTAACCTCAGTCTTGTCATTAACAGTCGTCCCCACCACGATCGGCATAAAGACCGGGTCGCCGCCTGTTTTCGACACAAATACACCCTGAGCATTTGCCTGCTGAACGATCGAAGCCGTCGGTACAATCAGCACCTGGTTCAATTCTCCGGCTTTAAAATCGATCGTCACATTCATCCCTTGATGGAGCAATTGCTGGGAGTCAGCAACCGCTACTTTGACCTCAAAACTGGTCACATTTTGTTGCACCAAAGACTGAGTAGCAACTTGTGTCACTTTGCCCTCAAAGGTCTTGCCAGAATAAGCATCAACTTTAATTACCGCTACCTGCCCGACACGAATCTGAGCAATACTGGCTTCGGCTACCTGTGCCACAATTTCATTGGTGGATGCTAGAGCCAGAATCGAAGATGAGGTTGCCGAAGTCACCGCACTACCCGCTGTTGTGGGGGTGACGAAGGCACCTGGATCGGCATATTTACGGGCAATAATCCCCGCGAAGGGGGCGCGAATTACAGTATCGTCGATATTGCGTTGGGCGATCGCGACTGCACCCTGAGCCGCCATTACCTGGGCGCGAGCTTGGGCGATCTCTTCGGGACGAGATCCGGCTTTGAGGAGATTTAATGCCTGTTGGCGTTGGTTGAGAACGCTTCTGGCTTGCGCGATATCTTCAGGGCGCGATCCAGCATTGAGTAGGTTCAAGGCTTGCTGTGCCTGCTCTACTTGGGCTTGGGCACTGTCACTGGTTGATCGAGCCAGACTCAATGCTTGTTGAGAAATTGCTCCCGATGCTTGTAATTTTTGGTTGCGGCGCAGATCTTCTGCTGCTTGCCGATAAGTGGCTTGGACTTTATTTAGGTTGGCTACAGCTCCAGCGATATCTTGCGATCGATTCCCCGCAATTAGCTTATTCAAACTAGCATTGGCTTCATCTACCTGAGCTTGCGCCTGAGCGATATCTTGCGATCGATTCCCCGCGATGACCTTATTCAAGTTTGCCTGAGCGGCGGCAAGGTTGCCTCCAGACTGGAGCAATTGCCCTTGAAGGTTTGAATTGTCCATATAGGCGACAATCTGTCCTGATTGGACAAAATCACCTTCTTTGACCAGCAGCCGTTTTAAGACACCGGATGTTTTGGGGCTGACATTGACCGAACTTTCCGGTTGCACGGTACCATTGGCAGACACCAAAATCGTCAGATTGCCGCGCGTGACTGCGGCTGTCTGAATCTTTCGCTGCGCCCGCTGTTGAGGTGCTATCACCAATTGATTATAAGCAACATAGCTGACAATACCAGTAAGTGCGATCGCCACCAGCAACCCCATCAACCATTTGTTGATTTTTGGTCGTTGGCGGAGATTCTCTTGCAAAGAATCGATACCTTTTTTTAAATTCAAGCTAATACTCAACTTTCTTTCCTCAAATTTAGGTATCGTTGGCGTAGCCTCTCCCCTAGAGAATCGTAGTTGCAGAGGTGCGGAGTGTGGGTTTCAAAGCCCCCTTGGAAAGGGGGTTGTGGGGATTCTCACCATTCACCAATTAGCGACGCATTCCACCATAAACTCTTCGACTGACTTGAACGTAGGTTCTGTAACCACGTCGTTGCAATCTGTTGGCAGCACGATCGGCATCACGACGATTTGCATGGTACCCCTCTAGAGTCCATTGTCGTTGACGAGAATTACGATAATAAACAGCAAACTGACGATCTTGGTTTCGACGAAACTGGGCTAGCAGCACCTTCGTTCCCCCCTGAAGATTCTGACTGACTTTTTGTGAGCCTAGTGCACTTACCTCAAAAGGTATAGTCACTACATATCCTATACACACTAGTGAAAGAAAAATTGTATTTTTCATAGTATTATTCTCTAAGGCAAAATTTTTGTAAACTTTATAAGAATAGAGTGACAAGTTGAGGAACTTGTGAGGAATATCGGTTTAATCTATTTTTATATCGTCCGGACGGACTTACCGCTCACAATTAATAGTTGTTACTCGATGTTCGAGTTTTTCAGATTTGCGGCCTAGCCCCCAGCTTTTCTTCATCGACCTTCGATCTGACAACAGCTGAAACCCTCATTATGTCGTTTTCGATAATATTATCTCAGCAAAAACTTGATCCCCGAGTTATGGGAAAAATATTCTGAGCCAAAAATGCTTGTAAATAACAAAATTCGGTTACAGTCAAATAGTAGTTCAAATCAGAAAGATGACCAGATCTAATTTCAGAAATCGATAGATTATCTTATGGTACAAAGTTTGAGTTCTTATGCTGTTAGCACACTAGTAATACTGTTTCCTATTGCCAATCCTCTAGGTGCAGTCCCAATTTTTTATAGCTTAACGGCAACAAATTCTCCACATTATCGTCTTCATCAAGCTAGAAAAATTAGTTTGAATGTCATTTTTGTATTAGTGACTTTTTTATTGGCAGGCAAGCTAATCCTAAGTTTTTTTGGTATTTCACTAGGAGTTCTAAGAATTGCAGGTGGTTTAATTGTTGCTCATACTGCTTGGGAAATGTTGACGGCACGGCAACGTCTGACAATTCAGGAGCGTGAAGAAGCAGCCGATAAAGAAGATATATCTTTTACACCGATGGCTGTACCAATCATTAGTGGCCCAGGATCGATTGGAGTTGTTATTGGGCTATCAACTAGAGCAAGTAATTGGTTTGATATTTTCGGTTGTTTAATAGGTGTTATTTTATTAGGAGCTATTCTTTACTTGTGTCTTATTCTAGGTGAGCCATTCATTAAAAAGCTGGGAGGAACTGGCATCGGCGCACTCAACCGAATTATGGGATTTTTGATTCTAGCGATCGCCGTTCAACTTATTTCTGATGGTTTAATAGATGTACTAAAGGAGTCTGCTCCAAATCTACTAAAATGAAATAAAACCCTGACTCTACTTTTTCACTTTCCGTACTGACCATTCCTTAAAAGTTCACGGCACTTATTTGAGGTATGCATAACGTGATCGACTTGGAATAGAGCACTCATTTTAATTAGTTTTGTGACTGGGTGGACAGTAGTCTCTACAGTCAATTGCTTGTTCTGTTAGCGCGATTACTGGATGAACAGTGCATTTAAGATATGTATTATTGCTAAAATATCGACAGCGACAACACGGAATTGGGTGACATTTATTAAAGTTTAATGAACGCTGTCTACTTTTGGGAATGCAAGCATAAATAAAAATGCAGATCGTTGAGAATATTATAAAACTAATGGCTATTAGCAAAGCTATATCCAGATTTTCAACCCTTCGCTGACTAAAAATAGGTGAATTAGATGGCTGAATTGTGATTGTTTTTGTTTCCACTTGTATCTTCTCCATAGAGATTTTGTTTACACTTCGTATCCATATTCAGCAACACTATTATTTATAAATCACTATTCAATTTGGTGCATGTTAGTCTATCAAGTCCAGGTTTCCTGTCATTCCTGTGTTCTGGTGATTTCAGCATTTTAAGATCTAATAATCAATTTAGCCAAATTGCGGATCTGTGGATGAGTAGCATGGTTTAGATACTAGAGGGATCATCAAATGGCGATGAAATATCAATCAAGTTTTTCTATCCTTTAGACTACGCTCAGGTTATGAGGAAGTTGTGAGCATTGGCCTAATCTCTCCAGTCCCAAAACAAACTCTACAAGTAGCCTCGTTGATTTAACTACATTTGAGGCATTTTGCATGTTCTATTTTTAGATTTATCTGTCTCTTTAGAGAGAGGCAAATGCCTCGTAAGTCTATTAAAGGGGGTATCAAGCGGGAACTTGATTTGTGTCGATCGGACGATTATCTGCTGATGCTGGGACTGGTAAAGTGCTGGGTATAAGTTCCTTTTGAAACCACTATCAGGTTTTTATGCCCCGACTACTTGGAAAACCTTCAAAAACTCCTTTGTACATTGGAGCTGCTTTGCTGGTTGCTATCACTGGGGCCGTTGCACTGGAATATTACGGCACTATCGACGTGATTCCAGGCTTTGGTCAAGACCATAAAATCATCAGACGTTACCTTTAATGTCTAGCACCTCAGATTCTGACTGACAAATTCACTATAGATTAAGCAATTTCTAAATTCAAGGAAGGTAACGATTGTGCGCAAGGGAAAAGATATCGTTGGTAAGCCGGTCATCGCCTATGATTCCGGCGAGAAAATTGAAACTGTTATGGATCTGATTTTTGACCAGTACGATAACCGCCTGCTGGGATTTTTGATTGACGAAGCTGGTTGGTTTCATAATGCCAAAGTTTTGCCGCTAGATTTAGTAAAAGCGATTGGGGTTGATGCTGTCATTATTCCTTCTAAAGATATGATTGCTTCTTCCAGTGAATACGCCTCTATTCATAAAATCTTAGAGAAAAACAATGTTTTAAACGGTACTCGTATTATGACTACTGATGGTCATGATTTAGGTACTTTAGTTGACTTTTACTTTGATGAGAGTACTGGGGCGGTCGAGGGCTATGAGGCTTCTGGCGGATTGTTTGCTGATGCCTACTCCGGAAGGTCGTTTGTGCCTGCCCCCCAGACTCTCAAAATTGGTGAGGATGTCGCGTTCGTACCGGCGGAAACCGCAGGCTTGATGGAAGAGCAAGTCGGCGGCTTGAAAGCTGCCATGCAAAACGCTGGTGAAAAGCTGCAAGATACAGCTCAAGTAGCGGGAGAAAAAATGCAGGAAGCCGGGCGAACCGTTAACACGAAGTTGACTGACGTAATCGTCGATAAAACCGCTCAGAAAGCTTTTGTACTTGATAAGGTAGCTCGCAAAACAGTTGATGCTCCTAACGGTAGTCATTTGGTGATGACAGGCGAAGTTATTAACTTAGACGTGTCTAACATTGCTGAACAGCTAGGAGTACTTGATGAACTGTATCGATCGGCTGGCGGCAGTCTGGCTAAACCATTAGGTGAGCAGATGGGTAACGCTGTTGCAACCCTGACAGTGGAGCAAGCCCAAGGCCGACGTTCACAGCAAACCGTTTACACCCCAGAAGGTTATATTGTTGCTGCTCAGGGTCAAATTGTGACGGCTCAGGTGATCGATCGCGCTAAGATCAACCACCGGGAATCAGCTTTGTTGGAAGCAGTTGGTCTTTCTAGCTCGGGCGCTGCCCAATCTCAAGCTAGTAACATAGCCAATATCACTGGTGAGCGGCTTAAAACAACAACGGTAGTCGCTCAAGAAGGTGCAGCTAACCTTTGGGATAAGGTGAAAGAGACCGCCAGCGATTTGCACGGGCGGAGCGCAGAGGCGCTTAACGAACAGCGAATCAAAGGAGCTTTAGGTCGTCCTACTACCCGAGTAATTCTTGATCGTAATGACGAGGTAATTTTAAACGTAGGCGAACTAATTACTCACAAATCTCTTGATAGCGCTCGAACAGCAGGCATCTTAGACCTCCTACTAGACTCAGTTTATACCGAAACCCCAAAATTATCTCTAGAAGAACTACGAGCACCAGGAACTGGTAAATCTGCTCTTTAAAAGATATTTCAAGTTGGTTAAAGTCCCCATTGTTTTCTCATTCCAAGAAGAAACAATGGAGATTTCTAGTATATCGACCAAGTGAAGATTTCTGCGATCATCCTTAGCATAAAAGCATCTGGTTTTCTCTATTTATTAACTTCAACAATTGTTTTAAAATTCATCTATTTTTTCAAATTCTTTTTGAGTAGCTTGTCATGTTCATCCCAAATCAACTCCAGTTTATTATATCTATTTACAAAGTGACTTTTACAGCTGGTCTGGTGCTAATTTCAATCAATTTTGTTTGGTCACGTTGGAAATTTTTCCAAAAACGCCGGATGAATTTTCGGC
>JAYUSR010000104.1:0-2084 GCA_043755575.1 Synechococcales cyanobacterium | reverse complement strand
TAGCGGTGACATGGATGTTCTCGAAAGGGATGATGGTACCCACTGGTCAGCACTTACCACCGCAGCGGGTGAATACGATGCTAAACAATTTCTTTGGGCTGTTGGCCGATGAACCGTCGGAAGTAGCGGATATGTTTATCAAAGATCGTACGGATTGGCTAACGTTCAATCGGTTGGCGATTAAGGCGGCGCGGCAGAATCCAGCGTTGCTGTTGTGGATTTGGCAAATGGCCGGGACTAAGGATTTGCTGCGGTGGTTGGTGAGTTATGTAAATTTCTCGATCGCGGCTTTGGCGAATTTTCTGTTTGGGGGTTGGGTGCCGAGTTTGGGTTGGCGGTGGCAGCCTTATTTGGAGAGTAATTATCCGCGTTTGTGGTTGTGGTTGTTAGCTTGGATTTATATGTTGCGGGGTGGGAAGACGGCAGCAGTGTCGGTGAATCGGTGGCAGATTCCGAAGAGTTTGGATGCAGATTTGTCTCGTAACCTTTAATCTTAAAACAGCACCTGCCATTAGATTGTTGATCTATTACCTCCAATTTGAGGATGTTCCCATTTCATGTTTTGGCTAATGGTAAAGATTGTGCAGTCCAAAGCTATTCGCCAAAGTCAAGTAGTCACGATTGCTTCCACATGGACAGTTTTTTGTTTGGAGTCCACCCGAGTAATTGCCCAGCGCAGTGGTTCCCCCCACTGACGGAGAGCAACTTCGACCTGTTGTGGTAAATCCTGCGCCAAGTGAGTGAGGGGAATATCTAGATCTACAAATTTAGTAATCATTTAAGTTTTTTGATAGCGACCAAATTGCAGTTCATACAGTTCGTCTTCTTTTTCTGTCTCAATTTTTAGATCGGAACGAGGATAGGCCACGCATAGCAATATATATCCTTCTGCTTGTAGACCTGGACTGACACCCATGCCACCACTTTGTTCTATTTCACCCGTAATGAGTTTGGCCGCGCAGGTAGTACACACTCCCGCATTACAAGAAGTGGGCAGGTCGATACCAGCAGCAAAAGCTGCTCGCAAAATTTGTTTATCTTCAGGCACATCAATAGTATGAATTTCGCCCTGATGATGGAGTTCGACTTTATAAACTTGAGTCATTGAAAAGTAGGTGGAAAAGCAGTGAACATTTGCTCTTGATCCTACACGAAATCCATGAGCTTCCTCATAATTCCAGCAGAGATTGCTATATTGGCAGAGCATCGCGCATCAGCCATATCTAAATAAAAGTCAAAATCATGCTACGTTCAACGCTAATCTGGCTGGGAGTTTTCGGGGTAGTTAGTACTAGTTGGTCGGTTTCAGCGGCAATCTTCGACAAGCAAGGGCGCAGACTCCCTGAATCTCCAGCTCAGTATCAGTCGATCGATTGGCAAATGCTCCCAGCTACGACAGCATATAGCGGAGTGGGCTTAGTCAAAATTCGTCAATCTTCTTCCTGTACTGGTTTCTTGCTCAATACCAAAGCAACTGCCCCTGCCTACGTACTAACCAATGCCCATTGCCTGGATTTGCTCAGCAATTTGCCCGGGGCTAACGAGATTATTGTAAATAGAACCATCCAAAACTGGGGTAAAGCCGGAGTAATATTAACTTTTATCCCCAGCTATTTTGCTCAGCCTTCCCCACAGCGCCGCTCGTATGACGTGAAAAAAGTTCTATATGCCACGATGAAGAACAATGACGTAGCGTTGTTGGAGCTATTCCCGAGCCAAAGTGAATTAATTGCGGCGGGGATGGTACCGCTGAATATTTCGCCGACCCCCAGTGCTAGTGGGGAGAAAATAGAGGTGATTGGTATTCCTGGTGATAAAGTGCCGATCGATCGACAATTTTTACACCGCGCGATTTGTACTCTTGGTCCCACTGTCAAAGTTCAAGAAGGAGTTTATACCTGGTCACAGTCCTTGCGGCATCGCTGTAGCATTGTCGGCGGCATGTCTGGCTCACCGATGTTAGCTCGGGGTCAAGTGGTGGGAATTGTGAACACGGCAGGAACCGAAGCTATTGCGCGCAACCAAAAATGTGCTTTAAATAAGCCCTGTGAATTAGGTACCAACAAAAAAATATTGGCCACTGG
>JAYUSR010000103.1:0-5995 GCA_043755575.1 Synechococcales cyanobacterium | reverse complement strand
ATTATTTTTTGCCTTAAGTCCAATGAGTATGCTTTCATTATTTATACTTATCTACTTCAAACATATAATCTATCTCATTCGGAGCGGAACCGCTATATGGGGCATGGTCACTATTTCTAAAAGTATTGCTTGTAGCAAAGTCTAGGTTTGTAGATGTTTCTCATATACCTCCAAACCACCGTAGACTTTCAGTTTAAGCTATAAGCCGATGGTGAAATGGTCTGTTGAAGGATCTCAACAAAAGTCGTATTGGGCTTTTTTTAAAGAAATAGTAATGGAGTAACACAAATAATTTTATTGAATCAAGGAGAAAATTATGCAACTTGGAGTTATGGGTTTAGGCCGAATGGGGGCTAACATAGTACGACGTTTAATCCGACAAAATCACGAGTGTGTTGTCTGCAATCGCTCTCCAGAAAAAGTGGTAGAACTGGCAACAGAAGGCGCGATTGCCGCCTCTGATTTGACAGATTTGGTTAGCAAGCTATCAGCACCTCGGGTAATCTGGCTGATGCTCCCTGCTGGAGAACCCACCGAGCAAGCGATCGAACAACTTGCCGAACTATTGAAACCGGGGGATATTCTCATTGATGGGGGCAACACTCACTATATTGATGACATCCGACGGGCAAAAGAATTGATACTTAAAGGGATTCACTATGTTGATATTGTTACTAGCGGTGGGGTATGGGGCTTAGAACGCGGGTACTGTATGATGATTGGTGGAACAGAATCGATCGTTCAATATCTCGATCCGATCTTCAAAACCTTGGCTCCTGGACGCGGTGATATTCCCCGCACGCCAGGACGACAACCAGACCAGGGAACCGCCGAAGAAGGTTACTTACACTGCGGAAACAACGGTGCCGGTCATTTCACAAAAATGGTGCACAATGGCGTGGAGTATGGCCTTTTAGCCGCCTACGCCGAAGGCTTAAATGTCTTGAGACGTGCCAATATCGGCAAACCAGGTCTTCCAAACTCCGAAACCACAATTTTGAAATGTCCCGAGCATTACCAGTACGATTTCAATCTGGCTGAGATTACTGAAGTGTGGCGACGTGGCAGTGTGATTTCTTCTTGGTTGCTAGACCTTACAGCAATCGCTCTTCTCGAACAACCTACCTTAGAAAAATTTTCCAGCCAGGTGTCGGATTCTGGAGAGGGTCGATGGACGATTGCTGCGGCTATCGATCAAGGTACGCCAGTTCCGGTAATCAGTGCGGCTCTCTATTCGAGATTTAGCTCGCGGGGCAACGATGAATTCGCTGCCAAGATTTTATCAGCCATGCGCTATCAGTTTGGTGGACACCAAAAATAATTTATAAAAAGGGACTGGTGTGTATTTGATTGATATCCATCAGTCCCTTTTTATCAATAACATTGACTAAAGCTTTCACCAGAATTGGTTGAAATATTTCCACAGAAACCCTTGGACAATGGCCTGTTACCTAAACTAAATGTCATCAAGCAACAAGATTAGATTGCTTTACTATTAATGAGGAAAATTTAATGAATGATTACAATTACCCACTAGTATGGATTATTATAGGTGTATCTGGTAGTGGGAAAACAACTATAGGTCGCCGTTTATCACAGTGGATGGAATGTCAATATATAGAGGGAGATCGCATCCATTCTAAACAAAATATTGTCAAGATGATCGAGCGCCAGCCTCTTGAAGATGAACATCGTCATCAGTGGCTAGCAGAGATAGAACGCGACATTCGAGAGGCAATCGATCGGAAAAGAGAGGTGGTGATAACGTGTTCGGCTTTAAAAGTTAAGTATAGAAAACAACTGAAAGTTTCGGAGCTAGTTAAGTTAGTGTGGATTGACCTACCAACAGAAATTCTAAAAAAAAGGCAGGAAGCCAGAGCAAACCATTTTATGTTTGTGACCCAAGAGTTTGAAGCTATTCAGCCGGATGAAGAAATCATTTCTATCAATGGTAATCAATCTATCAACGATGTCATGAATGAAGTGAAAATAAAAATTATCCGACAATTTCCTGATATGAGAAAACCTTGGTGGGAGAGAGGTCTGGACTAAATCCAGCTTTAATTAACAACTGACCTGGCTGCGCCACAGGAGCTTATCACCCTGTCGATAGCCAGGATAACGGACAGTGACCATTTTACCTACTAAAATCTGACCATCGATCGCTTGATGCTGCTGGGGATTAAATGGCACTACTGTGCCCACTACATCAGTTTGAACAACATCCCAGCTGGCTAATAAGCGATCGATCGGCTTCACCAGCGGCAATAGTTTACTGGCTGGAAATTCTGGATTGATTTGAGCTTGGTGCGCTGCCGCTGGCCAATAGGTCAAAAAAGATTCGATCGCTTGAATACTAGTGAGTTGAAATTCTGTCAGGGAAGAAGCTGGCGGACTAGTTGGCTCCGGGCTAGATTGCAGACCCCAGCGTTCTAGTAACCCTACCAGCGAAACTTGCAGTAATTGACTGAGATTAATTAGTTCAGATAGTTTCAAATGATCACTCTGACCATGCCGCAATTTTCGCAACCGCTTGGCAGAAATCCCAGTCTGGTGACTAAGCTGTTGCCAGCTAGGGATCTGTGCCGTTGCCATTAGCTCTTGCAATACTGCTTCTAACGAATTTTCACTCATAAAAACACAAAAAAAAGAGTGTCTTGTCAGCCAAGGCACTCCCATCGATTACTAAAGGAATCTTAATTATCTAACAAACTGCGTAGCATCCATGCAGTTTTTTCGTGAAGTTGTAATCTTTGGGTCAAAAGATCGGCGGTAGGTTCGTCACTAGCTTTTTCGATAATGGGGAAGATCGATCGAGCAGTACGACAAACAGTTTCTTGGCCTTCCACCAATAGCCGGATCATGTCAGTGGCTTTGGGGACATCAGTGGTTTCCGGAATCGAACTGAGCTGAGCATAGGCACTGTAGCTGCCCGGAGCTGTAAAGCCCAACGCCCGAATGCGCTCAGCAATTAGATCTACGGCCAAAGCCAACTCGGTATACTGGGTTTCAAACATGAGGTGTAGAGTCTGAAACATTGGCCCGGTAACATTCCAATGAAAATAGTGAGTTTTCAAGTACAAACTGTAGGTATCGGCTAGGAGCTTCGATAAACCATCCGCAATCTCTTGGCGAGCTGCTGTATCAATGCCAATATCAATTTTCATAGGTTCTTTCTCCGGTAAGCAATTGACCTTCATTGCCATCTTAGCCAATCCCATTGCTAGCGTCCATTTCACTCAGCTCTCCAAACTGATGTTGAGATAGGTTATTTGATCCTAATAAATCATCTGACAAAATCTCGTCTTATTCTTTATTTAGATAGGGAACTCATTTTTTTGCGATTTCAAAAGGATCAAAATATCCATAGTTTTCCACCGTTTCAGATCACTTCTTTTTATACATGTAGAACTTACTTTGTCTAGAATTAGGGGCAAGGTAAATCGGAGTGGGAAAAATTTAACTCACTAGCGACGTTGATACTACTGACAACGGGTAAGACCAGTAACTCACGAATTACCAAGCTGTCTTAAGTTCCCCAAAATTAACTATGGCCTTTTTACTAAATCAAACTAATGTCATTGAGTACTTGGCCAATCTGGGTTATTACTCAAAAAACACTACTGATAATATCGAACCATTGTCGGCTAAGAACTTTAACTTGTTGATTAAGCTGACTGAAGATGTGAAGCTATTGGTCAAGCAAGAACGCCATAACCAAGAAGGAAAGGCCATCGGGGAATTTTTAGCAGAATGGCAAGTTCAAGAGTTGATACGAGATTTTTCAGCGTTGCAGTACTGGCGACCTTTTGTTTCAGAAGTTCTTCATTTTGATGCAGAGAACTCAATTCTGGTATTTAAGTATCTGAATGACTATCAGGATTTGATGAAATTTTATGCCAAAGAAAATACTTTCCCTGATCGCATTGCCCAAAAACTTGGTACTTTACTAGCTACTATGCATCGCGATACCTATCAGCGATCGGACTATCGAGAAGCGATCGATCGAAATCCACACAGATCCGAAACAAGTATTGTCCAGAGAATGATTCGGGGGCTGGAACGCTTGACTCCAGAGATCTTTGGGGCGGTACCGGATGATGGTTTGAAATTTTATGCTCTATATCAGCGTTATGACAGTTTGGGTGAGGCTTTGGTGGAACTGGGTGAGGCTTTTACAGCGGATTGTTTGACTCATAATGATCTGAAGCTGAATAACATTTTGCTGCATGATGATTGGGAGCAGCCGACGAGTGAGATGTTGCGGTTGATTGATTGGGAGCGATCGGCTTGGGGTGATCCGGCGTTTGATTTAGGGGCTTTAATTGGTAGTTATTTACAGCTGTGGCTAGGAAGTTTGGTGGTGAGTAAGTCACTGTCGATCGAGGAATCCCTGAGCTTGGCAATGACTCCATTGGATCAAGTGCAGCCTTCGATCGCGGCTTTGACTCAAGCTTATATAGAGGCTTTTCCGCAGATTTTGATCGATCGACCGGACTTTTTGCAGCGGACGGTGCAGTTTGCGGGGTTGGCTTTGATTCAGGGGATTGAAGCGGCGATTCAGTACCAAAAAACCTTGGGAAATAGTGGGATTGCGCAGTTGCAGGTGGCAAAGTCGTTGTTGTGTCGTCCGGTGCAGTCGATGCCGACGGTGTTTGGGGGACGGGTGGTGTCTCAGGTGCCGGTAGCGGCTTGAGAAGGGTTGACTTTTGGGATAGAGAAATTATGACTTTTACAAATATTTATTACTAATAACTACTAAAACTATGCAGACATTAGATGCTATTCAAACTAAATCTGACACTGCTGCTCATGCTGAGTTGATGGGGGTATTGGAGGATATTGCTCGGCAGGTGGAAATTCGGGATGATTTTTCGATTCATCATCCTAGTTATAAGCCGCTGGAGATTCCGGCGGAGGCGATCGAACGGTTTCAAAAAATGCCGGAGCAGATGCAGCAGAAGTTTTTGAGTTTGCAGTTGCGCAGTTTTTTGTATGGCATTTACTACAACGGCGCGATGCGGAGTTCTTTGGCTTTAGATGCCGAAGATCAAGCCCCTCAGCTAGATCTAGAGAATAATTCGGTGATGGGTATTGATACGGCTTTTTTCCAGCAGTTGCATGAGAGTAACAGCGGGGAGGGCTATTTTGAGGATGGCTGGACGGTATTGAAGAAGGAAGAAGATGGTGGTTTGACTGTGAGAAATGGTGGGTTACGGCTATACATCAGGCCGGACAAGCATTTGCAGGAAGCAGAACAACAGGCACAGGTGGGGGATGTGGTAGCGATTAAGATGCCGAAAAACCGGATGCAAAATGGTTTCTATATGGCTGTTGGAAATTTGGGTTTTAGTCATCCCCAGCCAGGGGATGCTTTAGTACGGGTTTACTTTAATGTGACTGCTGAGGGATCGATCGCCTTGATGAAGAGTTTGACGCAGGAGCTAAATGCAGTGGGGTTGTCCTTTAGTTTTAAGGTTTTATACAACCCGCAGGACTACAATCGGTTTGATTCTGGGGTGCTTTATTTTGACCGGCAATATTATGAAGTGGCGCTGCGCGTTTTGGATAAGATTCATACAGAACACCGATCGCACTTTATTCCGAAGATTCCTTTATTTACAAAGCAGCTGGCAGTAGGCTTAGGGTTAGCGGAGGAGCCGGATCAGAAATTTGCAGAACGGGAAAGTTTTGGGATGAATCGCTGTCAAATTGTGGCCAATGGGTTGTTGGAGTTGTTTTATCAAGGTCAGAGTTCTTACTCAGAGAGGATGAGAGCGATTACGGATCAGTTTTCATTGGTAGGGATCGATTTGCAGCATCCCCATATTAATAGTGGTTCCAAAGATATTTATCGGGCGATCGGCTGAGCAGTCACAAAAATAGATTATGAAAACAAAAGAGCTGGAAACGTTACAAGTAAAAGCATCACTGCTTAATCTGGATCAACCTTTGCCCTTTGAAGATTTTTATCTATCATTTGTGCAAATAGGCC
>JAYUSR010000102.1:0-2104 GCA_043755575.1 Synechococcales cyanobacterium | reverse complement strand
TCGTGGAGCAAGCAAGCCATGCCGTGTTTTTTGGCAGTTACCCGCAGAACGGTCATAATCATCTGCTGGTGGTCGGTAGCGACGTTGGCTGCTTCATAGTACGGAGCAATTTCAAACTGGCCAGGTGCTACTTCGTTATGCCTGGTTTTGGCCGGAATGCCCAATCGATAGAGTTGTTCTTCGACATCTTGCATATACACCTGCACCCGCTCTGGAATTACACCAAAGTAGTGGTCATCAAACTGTTGACCTTTGGCTGGTGCTTTGCCAAACAGTGTTCTGCCAGCCAACATCAAATCAGGGCGACTGGTGATGAAACTAGCATCTACTAAGAAATACTCTTGTTCAGCACCACAGCTAGAGTTGACAGTTGCTACTTCGGTGTTGCCCAATAGTTTTAAGACCTTAATCGCGGCCTTACTCATGGCTGCATTGGAGCGCAACAAAGGTGTTTTCTTGTCGAGAGCTTCACCAGTCCAAGAAATAAAGACGGTGGGAATGCAGAGGGTGACACCGTTATCAGTGCGCATCACATAAGCTGGACTGCTCACATCCCAAGCCGTGTAGCCCCGGGCTTCAAAGGTCGATCGAATGCCGCCATTCGGGAAAGATGACCCATCTGGTTCCCCCTGTATCAACAGTTTGCCCGCAAATTCGGAGATAGCGGTACCATCGCTTTGCACCGAAATAAAACCATCATGTTTCTCGGCGGTGGCATTGGTTAAAGGGTAAAAAACGTGAGCGTAATAAAGTGCGCCCTTGGACATTGCCCAGTCTTTCATTGCCGATGCCACCACATCAGCAATAGAGTGGTCGAGCTGCTCGCCATTCTGGATTGTCTTCTTCAGAGATTTAAAAACATCTTTGGGCAGACGCTCTTGCATCTTGGCTAGACCGAAGACGTCTGTTGCCCAAATATTTTCCAGCTTGGCTGGCTTTTTCGGAGGCATCGGTGCTCTCTGTGAGATCTGATAAATTGCCTGAAGGCGAGACTTGTTTCCACTCATTGCTTTTTTTAAATACGTGTTGATACATGAACTTTACACGATCGTATTGACAATTCAGAGTAGCATTCCGTATCGAAAGATACGGAATGCTGGTAGCTGACTATTTCTTAATTCTTCCTTAAGTGTTTTAAAACTAGTCTGGACTATCAACTTACCTAAAAAACTAACCTGTTGAAAATAGCTATTTCGTTCTAGTTAGAGTGAGGTCGTGCGGAAATTACTGACTTTTTCTCACTGACAGGTGAAATCTATCACATTATTCTTACTTCTGTACCGCATCCTCATCCTTATTTGCTAGACATACTATTCTAGCGGTCTTGTCGGGTGTGAGAATAAATCATCATTTAAATAAAGATAAAGTGTTGAAGAAATGAATATAAGTTCTGAGGGACTCTACCTGACGCTATTTCAGCGTCAACTGCTACAGGAGAACATCAAAAAAGATTTGCCTAACTCCTATCGACAACGATTGGAAATAATATTGCTGACTGATAACGGTAAAACTCAAGCAGAAATTTGCCGAATCATTGGATGTTGCACCTCTACAGCTAGTCGCTGGATTCAGCTGACTAAGGCTGGCCTGGCACATAATTACTTGGATTGTCCAGTGGGTCGCCCCAAAATTGTGACTGATGAATACATCGAATTTATCAGGGAGCTACTTCAGCATAGCCCTAGGGATTACGGTTATCCGTTTAGAACTTGGACAGTGAGTTGGCTGGGTAAACATATCACCAAAGAAATGGGCATAGAAGTTAGTGAGAGCCATCTGAAGCGGGTAATGCGCGATTCAGGATTATCTACTCGATCACCGAAAGTGCAGCCAGAAAAGTATGAACAACCGGGAGTCAGCATCTTTATTGCGGATTTGCCTCGGACGGTGGATGCGCCCAGACTCATCGCTAGCGACCTCCTAAAATCTGCTGATGGCGAAGATCAAAGATCCATCGGCGATGAACGATCAGAAAGCGAATTATCAGAATCCAACTTGCGTCAAATTAGAACAGATTCCCAGATTTATGGCTCAGCATCATCTTTCACAACTTATTTCTTCCCAACAGCTCGAAGAAATTTTTCATATTTCGCTCACCCCTGCT
>JAYUSR010000101.1:0-2109 GCA_043755575.1 Synechococcales cyanobacterium | reverse complement strand
TTAGTTTTGTCATCGCCACCCAGGTTATTGCGCAGAGTCATGACTATTTGGTCAGCAGTAGTGCTGTCATTCTCGTCTTCGACGGCATCAAGAATGTTGAACGTAGCAGACTCGTCGTAGCCGGGAGCATAAACGCTAATATCGAAGCCCTCATCGACCGCGTAGGGGGCAATTTGCGCGGCCAGCTCTGGAAACTTGGCATCAAATACAGCAATCCGATACCTTGCTTTAATAGCCCCCTTAATGGCGGGAATAATTACATTGGCAGATTTTCCACAACCTGGTTTGCCCACTACTAAAGTTGATGTGTTAGCTTCCATAATTGGGGTGATACGCCCTTGGTGATATTGCAGATCTTCAGGGGAAGGAATCTCACACCCGATCGGCTCACAAATATAAAAATTTCCATTATCTTCAGTGCTTTCTAATTTTTTTAGCACCGCATCTACACCTGCTCTTTGCTCAGACTTATTGGCTTCTCTGGCAGTCGCCAAATGCCCATGCTTTCTGCTATTGCGGCCAATGATGGTAAGTAGCAAGTATAGGAATGAGATAAAAAGTAGAATAATGGCGAAAGGCAGAACATCAGGCTGCAACAAGATTTTGAGGCCATCACCAAGAATTGATAATTCTGATGGTGCTTGTTGGGTCTGTTGCTGGGGTTTAGTAGGCATAGAATTCACCTGATGCAAATTTCGTAGTTGTTCTGGTCAGGCTGCTCGACCATCAAGCATTCTGGTAAATTTGACAGTGTGACCCGTGGCTGAGCTTTTTTTATGGGCAGTAGCGACCGAGACACAGACTTGCCTGTTTGTCGATCGAAGAACACATTCAAGTTTCCCCACTTCCCGCACAGTTTTGGGTGATTAAATTGGTATGCAACCAGTCGCTGGCCTAATTCTTGTTTGACTACTGACAAGTCAATTTCTTTTCTTGGGACTTTTGACACATCGATATGCTCGTCTACAACAGCGTCATATTCAAGGTTATGTGCCATTGGTTCGGGTTTTGAAGCATAGAATTTGTAGAGCTTGAAGCATATCGCAAGAGTCACAATGAGGCATATCATGCCACCCAAAACAATCCAGTAATTCTTTTTTGTGCCCAATTTAAGGCTGTTCAATAAAAGTGGGGACATAGTAGTTAAGCTCCATTTGCAGGGTTAATGGCATTGGTTTTAACAGCTATACCGATGTTTCCGTTGGCAATATTTACGGTAACTGGATCATTTGCTGAGGCCACACTAGCTAATAATGTTGCTTCCGTTGCTACTAGTGACGCTTCTAGTGTTTTTGGTGAAGCAGGCAGGATATTATTTGCTACGGTCGAGCTGGGCTGTTGGATTTCTAGCGGAAACAATAACGTTGTTTTACTTTTTTCTGTCACCATAAAAGGGGCGGGAATCGGAATAAAGTAAGATGTACGCAGTCCGAAGGAGAATTGCAGCCTCAGGTTTAGCTGCACGCGAGCCGACCCGTTTTTGGCATTGAGTGAGTGGACACTTAAAGCAAAATCTGTTCCTGGAATGGCCAAAGCCGCAGGCTGTAAAGGACTTGGTACGTTACCACCTGGAATCATTTGACTAGAGCCATCCACCATCAAAGCTCCATTGACCAAATTGGTTTTGTCCCCAATTATTGAATCTCGTATTTCGACCACATTAACGGGCGCAGAGCTTGTCCATTGAGCCTTGGGGCGCTGATCACTGCCAGTGACTATTTTAGGGTTTACACCCGCCCCTTTTTCTTGGGTACGAATCTTGTCTATCCTGATGAGGTGAACGCCAGGGGGCAATGAGCCAGATACAGCAGATGTGAGATTTTTGGTGATCGGGATATCAGCCAGCCCCATGAACTTCTTGATCGATAAGTTGGCGGCTCCAGGGTACTTACCATAAGCCACATTAGCGATATCTCCGAGCTGGCCAATGCTGGTTGATTTCAACACAGCTTCTGGTAAGAATTTGTCGCCTAGGTTGGTTTTAGCGATATCTCCCAGAGTTTTACTACCTTGTTCAGCCCACCCGATCACCTCAGCTTTGACGCTCTTAAGTGTGGGGTCTGCCAATACCAAATCCTTGATTGAAGTTTCTTTCAAGAATTCCAAGTC
>JAYUSR010000100.1:0-20488 GCA_043755575.1 Synechococcales cyanobacterium | reverse complement strand
AAGGTATAACCAAAGGCCATTTGCCGTTGAATCAAATCTTCAGGATTACTCGCCGCAACTACGGTTGCAGCGGGCAAGTCTTCCAACTTGACCAGGTTTTGAGCTAGCCACTGCTGATAAGGATGTTGAGTGATAACTTCTTTCTTGATTTCTTCATCGCTAACAATCCGGCCAGCGGCTGTATCCACCAAGAACATCCGACCGGGCTGAATCCGGCCTTTGATCGCCACCCGCTCCGGCTCGATCGGCAACACTCCAGCTTCAGAGGCCATAATCACCAAGTCATCTTTGGTCACGTAGTAGCGCGATGGTCGCAACCCATTACGATCGAGAACTGCACCGATCATCGTGCCATCGGTAAAGGCGATCGAGGCTGGACCATCCCAGGGTTCCATCAAACAGGAATGATATTCATAAAATGCCTTTTGTTCAGCACTCATCGATTCATGCGCTGTCCAGGGTTCTGGCACCATCATCATCATGGTGTGCGGAAGCGATCGACCAGAAAGAGTCAGCAGTTCTAAAGCGTTATCAAAAATCAGCGAGTCACTGCCATCAACGTTAATGACCGGCTGGATTTGTTGCATGTCAGCGCCGAATAAATCGGATTCAAACAAAGCTTGTCGTGCTTGCATCCAGTTGATATTGCCGCGCAGGGTATTGATTTCACCATTGTGAGCAATATAGCGATAGGGATGCGCCCGTTCCCAACTAGGAAAAGTATTAGTACTAAATCGGGAATGCACCAAGGCTAAAGCACTTTCCAAGTCAGGATCTTGGAGTTCGGGGAAATACTCCCCAACCTGCACCGGCATCAACATCCCTTTATAGACAATAGTGCGGCAAGAAATACTGGACAGATACCAATAGGCATCAACTTTCGCCGCCCGGATCGCGTTGTGCGCCAGCTTCCGAATCATATAAAGTTTCCGCTCGAAAGCTAACTCATCAACTAAATCGCCCGATCGCTGAATAAATACTTGCTGCACGAACGGCTCGCTCGATTGAGCCGTGTTGCCTAGAGAAGAATGATCTGTTGGCACATCTCGCCAGCCCAACACTTTTTGACCAACACTGGCTACCACCTGTTCAAAAATTTGGCGACTGCGCGATCGATCAACGGGATCTGGAGAAGCGTAGCTCATCCCCACGCCATACTGACCAACAACAGGCAGAGTAAATCCAGCCGCCTGCGCCACTTTTTGCATGAACTTATGCGGCACCTGCATCAAAATGCCAGCGCCATCACCAGTATTGGTTTCACAACCGCACGCGCCCCGATGATCGAGGTTTACCAGAATGGTCAGAGCTTGCTGAACGATCGAGTGCGACTGCTGCCCCTTCAAATGCGCGATGAATCCAACGCCACAAGCATCATGCTCAAACTGTGGATCGTATAAACCTTGTTTTGGAGCGGGTTGATGGCTATTCATGTATTGATGACAGGTGAGGTGGGGAAGTAACTAGTCGCCGAGAATCCCGACAGCTGTTAATTCTAGCTGATTTTTTATTCTCTAATGTCTTAGGGGCGAAGGGTGATTGGCTGACACAAATATTTAAAAGAGCTGCTAGGCTCGCAACTCTGACCATAGCAGTTCTAAATTTTAGCTCTAATTAAATTTTTTCTTCTTCTGTTCCTGTGGAGTACTTTTCACTGGAACTACTAAGTATGGCGCAGACGGCATAATACTTCGCTAACGTGGCTTTCATCTAACTCTCCTTATGCCTAACTACCGAAAAATTTGCCGCCAAGCTTTAACCGTACCAGCTCCAATTTCAGAATCTACGATAAAACCATCATCTGTCATTATTCTAATCCGCACGTTTTTATCGATCGGAGCATTGGCTAACGCCTGGGAAAGTTGTGCTGGAACTGAACCCTGATAGTATTTATACAACCGACTATTTATAGAGATTGTAAAGTTGGAAACCCGATAATTCTCAGTATATTTGTTATAAATGGGTACTTCGTCCCATGCACAGTTGTCGGTATCTTTACTTGTTTTGGTATCTTTACTTATTTTAGAAGAGGGTACTCGCCGATACCCTGTTACCTCAGAAAGTTCTTTACTAACTGTTAGCTGAATAGCCTGTTTTGACCAACTACTCACTATTGTATTCCCATCTACTGAGTGTTTGTCATAAACGACTAAACCATCAAACTCATCATTGATCGGGCTAGACCAATTTACTTTAGACTTTTCATCGATCGTTGCAGGTTCAACAGCCCAAGTACTATACGTACTACTTAATAATATTCCAAAAGCTACAGGAAATAGAAACAGGGTATTGATTTTCATATTGAATTAGAAATGATTTAACAGTAAGTTACAGGCAATCAACAGCATTGTATATGACCTTTCATTCTAAATCAATAGTCAACCGACATACTGACACCATCTTTGTACCGATAGACTTTACAGGAATAGCATGATGGCTACGCTTGCACCAGCAATACTCGATCTAATTTCACCCTGCTCTCTCGCCTTCCTGGCTGGTTTAATCGATTCAATTATCGGCGGGGGCGGACTGATTTTGCTGCCAGGAATGATGCTAGCTAGACCAGACTGGCCATTAGCAACCATCTTAGGTACCAACAAATTTGCCGCTGTCTGTGGGACTTCGATCGCCACTTGGCAATATGCCCAACAAGTAGCTATTCCCTGGCGAACAATGTTACCAGCAGCAATAGCAGGATTTATATTTGCAGGCTGGGGGGCACAGTTAGTATCCAATCTCCACAGCGCCACCATCAAACCAATTATTTTAGTCTTGCTAATTACCGTGGCCATTTACACCTTCCATAAAAAAGATTTTGGTAATTTGCACGCTCCTAAACTAACTCAGCCCCAACAGATTGCTGTCGGTATTTTGATGGGAGCGATTCTAGGCTTTTACGACGGATTTTTCGGACCCGGTACAGGTAGTTTTTTGATATTTGTGATGATTGGCGTCATGGGATTTGGTTTTCTGACAGCTTCGGCCTCCGCCAAGGTAATTAATTTAGCAACCAACCTCTCAGCATTTCTCTATTTAGCCCTGACCAATCATGTTAATTATTCCTTAGCAATACCCATGGCTGTTTTCAACATTGCCGGAGCTATATGGGGGACAAAGCTAGCTATCTTGCAAGGAAACAGCTTTATCCGCAAATTATTTCTCTCAGTTGTCACTGGTTTAATCATTAAATTAGCCTATGACGTTCTGGCAACTCACCGCCCATCATTTCATATTTAATCATGTAGGTAAAACAATCTATTTCATTATAAATTTATTAATCTAAGCCACATTTATTTCATCCTCTTTTAAAGCAAAGTAAATTTGATTTTTCTCATTAAATAAATTGTTGAAATACGTCTTAAAATATTGCTTTCAAAAGCAAGAAAAATGCTATAATAATAAAAACTAATTAAGTTAGTTTAATTATGTAAAAGCCATATCTTATAAACTTTTAGCCATGCCTAGACCAAAAGGACAAACACTAACACCTCAAGATATTCTAGATGTTGCAATTATCTTATTAGAGGCACAAGGGGTCGAAAAATTCAGCATTAATCAGCTAGCAAAAGCCTTAGCCATTAAACCACCGTCGCTTTATAATCACTTCGATGGTGATCTAGATTTACGTCGATCGATTCGATTAACCGGCTGGCAAAAAATGACCGAGTATTGCCTCCCAGATATTCAAAGTAATGACCATCCGGTAGAACTAATTAAACGCACGGCTTATAAGTATCGAGAATTCGCTACAGAGAACCCAGAACTCTACTTATTCACCACTCAACATCCATTCCCGAGCGGTGACTACGAATTTAATATTTTGATTCAGAAAACTCTCGATATTTATCTCACCATGTTGATTCCCTTCGGCATAGGAAAAGATCGAATCAGACATGCCGTACGCCTATTACATGCGGCTATTCATGGTTTCTTAGGCAATGAACTCTTAGGTGTTTTCACCAAAACAGAATCCACTCCTGATAGCTTTGAATGGATGGTGGAACATTTGGTCGGTTCCCTTCTCCCACCACAAAATACTGATATTTGAAAGAAAACTAAAGGAACTCCGATCGGGATTTGGTAGTCTGGAAGCAAATGGCACCCCTTGCAAATATATACTCACAAGCGGTAAATCGCACTGTGTTAAGATTGGTGTCAGATTCAAAGTCCCTTCATAGGCAAAATATCCTGGATGAACGTATTACTGCTCTACCCCCTCTTCCCGAAAAGCTTTTGGTCTTTTGAGAAACTACTGGACTTGATTGATCGCAAGGTAATGCTGCCACCATTAGGACTAGTGACAGTAGCGGCGATTTTGCCTCAGGAATGGAATTTTAAGTTGGTCGATCGCAACGTGCGTGACGTGACCGAAGCCGAGTGGGAATGGGCAGAAGTAGTTGTAATGTCCGCCATGATTGTCCAGAAGCAAGACATGCTGGACATGGTTAAAGAATGCAAGCGTCGGGGTAAGCTCTCAGCAGTAGGCGGTCCTTATCCTACGGCTCTTTCCCATGAAGTAGCTGATGTGGGTGCCGATTATCTAATTTTAGATGAAGGCGAAATCACCATCCCGATGTTTGTAGAGGCCGTCAAAAACGGCCAGAAATCTGGGGTTTTTCGCGCCAAGAACGGCGAAAAGCCCGACGTAACAACCACTCCCGTGCCCCGCTTCGACTTATTGCAACTAGATGCTTACGCGGAAATGTCGGTTCAGTTCTCACGCGGCTGTCCCTTTCAGTGCGAATTTTGCGACATCATCGTGCTTTATGGTCGTAAACCCCGTACCAAAAATCCCGAGCAGCTGCTAGCCGAACTCCAATGCCTCTATGATCTAGGCTGGCGGCGTAGTATTTTCATGGTGGATGACAACTTCATCGGCAACAAGCGCAACGTCAAACTGTTCTTGAAACAGCTACAGCCTTGGATGGTGAAACATGGCTTCCCCTTCTCCTTTGCCACAGAGGCTTCCGTAGACTTAGCCAATGACCAAGAACTACTAGATATGATGGTGGCCTGTAACTTCGGTTCAGTATTTTTGGGAATCGAGACTCCTGATGAAGAAAGCTTGGCCATGACTCAGAAGTTCCAAAACACCCGCGATTCCCTCAGCGATTCGGTAGAAATAATTGCCAGATCTGGAATTCGGGTCATGGCTGGTTTCATTATCGGCTTCGATGGCGAAAAAGCCGGAGCGGGTCAAAGAATTGTGAATTTTGTCGAAAAGACAGCCATTCCGACAGCTTTGTTCAGTATGTTGCAAGCTTTGCCTGATACAGCTTTATGGCACCGCTTAACCAAAGAAAATCGGCTGCGCAGCCAGGAAGTAGAAACAGCTGGTTCCCAGACTTCGTTAATGAACTATATTCCCACCCGACCACTAGAAGACATTGCTACCGAATACATCAATGCTTTCTGGGACTTGTACGAACCATCTAAGTTTTTGGACAGAACTTATCGTCACTTTTTAATGCTGGGTGAAGCGACCTATCCCAAGAAAGAAAACTCCACTAAGCAAAAAATTGAGTGGGTAACAATTCGCGCTCTCTTTACAATCTGCTGGCGGCAGGGCTTAGTGCGGAATACGCGTTGGCAGTTCTGGAAAAATCTTTTCAATATGGCACTAAAGAATCCGGGTGGCTTAAGTAGCTATCTTTCTACTTGCGCTTTGGCAGAGCATTTTGTAGATTATCGAATTATTGTGAAACGGGAGATTGAAGCCCAATTGGCCGATTTCTTAGCTTTAGAAGAAAAAGCCAAGTTAGAATCTGTTACCGGGGAGGGAATCGGTACTCCCGCTGAACCTGTAAAGGAAGAAGCGGCTCCATCCGTAGCTTAAATCGGTCGAATTAATTCTTCGCCTGAATAATATTACTATCCACACATGGCATTAGTCATTTGTGGATAGTTTTTAGGGAGCAACATCCTCAGGTGGGCACCTGAAAGAATCAGTAGCCAAAAAATCAACTACTAATTTTTTTATAGTCTTGGTGGTAATCTTGATAATCTACACCTAGCGCCAAACCAGCTAATAGCTCTTGTAAAGTATCAACAGAAACCTGTCCTAACCGATCTTGAAACCGATCGACAGAAATAGAGCGTACTTGCAGAATAATTGCCACGGAGTCTTTTTTTAAACCAGTCTCGCCACTAGCTGGAATCCGCACCTTAAATAGCTTATCTAGAAATCGGTCTTGCCAAGCCGAACAAGGAATGACAATTCGCATTTTCCACTTCGGTGAATTAATCGCATCAGAACTAATCACGATCACCGGTCGAGCTTTCTTGATTTCTACTCCTACTGTTGGTTCGAGATTGACATACCAAATTTCCCCTTGCCGGGGGCTAGTCATCCTCTGGCTCCCAATCCAAGCCATCTAGCATCGAAAATTCTCGTAGTTCTGGGTATTCGTCAAAATCAGCAACGATTCCTGGAATGCAGCGGGTCAGGAACTCGTGGCGCTCGGACATCGATAAAGCTAAAATCTGGCGCAGGGTTGAGATACGACCGGCTGTTTTCACATTAAACTCTTGGCTCAAAGTCTCAGTGTAGGCTAGAGTCGGCAACATTCCATCGAGGGATCTAAATCTTTCCACAACGGCTATTTCCATATCTCTAATTCCAGACATAGGTTGTTTCTCAAAAATGTTTATTTATAACATTAGTGTAGATCCCCAGGGGACATCGGACAACGGTAGATTCAACTATTCTTCATGAAATCTTGATGAAAGTTTAATCGATCGCGCCGATCAAGTAATTAGGATATTCTTCTAATCACCCATCACATGCACCACTAGTTCTCGCACCTGAGCCTGCTGCCGATGTTCCCACAGATAAATTCCTTGCCAAGTTCCCAACACCAAACGGCCATTAGCAATCAGAATCTGCTCCGAAGTCTTAGTCAACACTGTCCGAATATGGGCAGGCATATCATCATCACCCTCGGTACTATGAATATAATGATCGCCTTCGGGTACCAACTTGGCAAAAAAATTGGTCAAATCCTCTAAAACATCTGGGTCAGCATTTTCTTGAATGGTCAGACTAGCCGAAGTGTGGCGTAAAAATAGGTGGCAAAGACCAATATTTACCCCGGAAGCAGCCACCACGGACTGTACTTGGGTAGTCACTTTTTGCAGAGATTTACCCACCGTGCGAATGGAGAGCAGTTGTTGATGATGATGGTTCATAGCTTGGTCAACACAAAACGATTACCAAACATCTTCTCATTTTTTCACTGGTGTAAAATCAAAGCCAAAACCAGATTTTTTACCAACGACCACCTGTACTAACTGAATCCCGGCATTTCGATCGCCAGAGGGCAAAAAACGTACAGCACCAGACCCACCGACGGCCTGAAAACTGTTGGCCGCCAAAGCGTCTCGCACTCCTCCCCGGTTCGCGCCAGTCTTCAAGGCTGTAATCAAGGACTGAGCTGCATCATAAGCTAAGGCAGTGCGCCAATTCACTGCCGCCCCCCACATCCGCCGGGAAGTCTGGGCAAATTTAGCCTGCGGGTTGGCATCAATGTGCCAAGGCACTGCTACCACCATGCCCAGAGCCTGCTGCCTCCCGACTTCTAAAGTTTTAGGAGTATAGACATCATCGCCACCCAAAACTGGCAGTTTTTTCGGATTGGATTGCACCACCTGTAAGGATCGATCGAGAGTGCTAGTATTAGCAGCCAACATAATCACATCAGCACCAGGAGCTTGTCCTAGAGCTTTAGCCGCGCTGAAGTCGGCAGCTGACAAATCTACTTCTTGAACAACGGAGCCGCCACCCAAAGACATCGCCGTGGCAAACTCATCTTTTAAAGACTGACTATAACCACTTTGCGAATTAAAAAAAACCACAGCCTGTTTACGCTGAAGCTTTTGCAGCGCATAATCAGCTAAAGCTCTGGCTGAAACGTAGTCACTAGGCACCGTCCGAAAAAAATAAGGACTTACTTTCGTCAATTTCGTCGAAGTACTGACCGGAGAAATGCTCACCAATTTAGCAGCATCATATACTTTAGCAGCTGCGGTCGAAGCGTCACTGGCATAGTGACCAACCACACCCAACACCTGCTCATCTTTGCTCAAATCTTGAGCAACTTGGACGGCGTTCTCGGTTCTACCCGCATCATCAGCAATCACCACCTTTAGCGGTATCCCATTAATACCACCCGCTTTATTCACTTCTTCTTGAGCCTGAGCCACGCCCCGTAAAATTTCTAAGGACCCATTGAGATCAGACTGAATCGGCACCGCCACCGCAATCTTAAAAGCAGTACTGTCGCCAATTTTGGCGTTGTTAAAATAAATTTTAGTTTCCGGAGCGTTGGACGAAATTTGAAGAGCTTTAGAAAATTGCGTGACAGCTTCGGCATTTTGCTTACGAATCACTGCCGCCACTCCAGCGCTTTTAGCCTGGATAAAACTAGCTTTACCACCAGCTTCACTGGCTACTAGATTTTTACTTCCCTCACTGAGTTCGGTTGATTGGCCAGAGACATTGCTGCCACCACGACCACCCATAAACCACCAATAGCCAGCAGCCAGGATGCCACCAGTAACTAGCAAAGAACCAAGCAACAGCGGGATTTCATTTTTTGGAGAATTCATAGTTATGAACCAAAACGCGATAGCAATCGATAAACTAATCGAAAAATCAGGGCAATGTTAACTAGCAGGAAAGCACCACCACCAGCCATAGCTAAAAATAGATGTAGACCTGGATTCCATAGAAAAAAAACTAATCCACCCGTAATTCCAACAATTACTAATAGGTCTAACTTTTCAATAATATGCAACCACTGCAAGTATGCCAAAATCCCGGCACTCGACAACCAAATCCCAGCAGCCAGAGGACTAGCTAGACCCATTTTGCCAACAGCGATCATGAGGAAGCCACTCTCACACCCTAAGAAAGCAGCATTACTAATATACTCCAACAGCGGTAGCCGATGCAGCGGCGTTTTAGTAGGTAGTTGAAGAGGAGCTGCCATCGACGGGGCGGATAGCACAGCATTATTATTGCCAACTGAACTCTTACTAACTAACGACAACTCAGTTTCTAAAGCAATCAGAGTTTCTGGGGCAGACTGAAACCGATCGATCGGAGCAGGACAGAGCATTTTGTTTAGAACCAAAGCCGTTCGATCGCTAACTTGGGCATACTGCTGCCAGTGCCACACATTCCGGGCACTATCAAATAACTCATCTGACTTGCGACCAGTCACCAGCAAAACACAGGTAGCCGCCAAAGCATATAAATCTGAAGAGAAAAAGATTTGCTGGCCGCGCATTTGCTCAGGGGGCGCAAAGCCTTGGGAGAAAATAACCGTGGATCCAGGTTGAGCTACATTTTTAATGGCACCAAAATCTAACAAATACAGCTTGCCATTCCGATGCCGCATAATGTTAGAAGGCTTAATATCACGATGGATTACGCCATGCGTATGGATAAAGTCTAATACTTTCAACATTTCGGTTAGAACTTCTAACATGGCTGCTTCAGTGTATTGACCGCGCTGGGCTAGCTCTTGTTCTAAATTTTCACCATCAATAAACTCTTGTACTAAATAAAAAAACCGGTCTTCACCACCAGTTGTCTGATTCGGAACAGCTAATTCAAAAAAGGCAAATAAGTTAGGGATTTGGGGATGATCGGTGCCTAGTTGCTCTAGCACCTCGGCTTCTCGATCGAACAGTTCCTGAGCGGTACGCAACTGCACAGGATTCAATGACATGGCTGGTTTAAACTGTTTAACCACACAGGGACGCATCTTGGGAGTCAATCGATCGCGCGCTCCAAACGCGGCGCCAAAACCACCTTCCCCCAATAAATTCACAGTCAAATAACGACCTTCCAGCAACAGCGGCATCCCACAGGTCATGCAATATTTTTGCTTGACTACTTTTAATACCGCCGCATCGTCTAAGTCTGCGAAGGTATTTTTCGGTTGGTGACAACCCGGACGGGTGCAGTACAGCTCCATGCTTTAGCCAATCTATATAAACTTTAAGATATCGCAGAGTTGACCCAGTCCCATAATTTCAGTATACAATGGGGTACCTTGGTTACTCTTACTTCATGCCGCTTCCCCTTTCCACTGATCATCAATTGGAGTTGCGTGCCGCCATCATGGACAGGTTACAAAATAGCCTACGTGCTGGTCAAAAACCTTTGGCTAATTGGAGAACTGGTGCACTAGCTGTTTCCGCAGTACCAGGAGCGGGCAAATCTCATAGTATGGCCGTCGCCGCAGCTCTGACCATCGCCCGCGAAAAACTACATGGACGCAAGCAATTAATCATAGTTACGCTCACTCGATCGGCAGCGGCCAATATCAAAATTAAGATCGATCGCTGCCTGCAAGAATTGTCCTTGCCCCCCGTCGGCTACAGCGTTAGTACTATTCACAGCTTGGCTTGGAGCATTGCCACCCGTCATCCTGAACTATCGAAATTGAGCACTACCGACTGCACGGTGATCATGCCGAATAGTAGTCATAAACTAGCCCGAACTTGCGTTGACAGGTGGCTACCCAAAAATGTTGATCGATATCACCAGCTCCTTGCTGGGGAAAGTTTTGATGGGGAAGAAACCGAAAGATTACGCCGCCAATCAGTTATCCGTAACGACATTCTGCCCAATCTGACTCTCACTGCTGTCCGCGAAGCTAAAAGTTCAGGGTTATCGCCCACCGATTTAGCGGCATTAGCGCAGCAACACCCCGATCACTACGATATTCTGGGCATTTGTGCTGGACTATACCAGGAGTACCAAGATCAGCTACAAGCCATGAATTATTTAGACCATGACGAGATGATCGTGGGCGCTCTGCGGGTGCTCCAAGATCCAGTAGCTCTGAAATTTTGGCAGCAGCAGGTTCATGCCGTTTTTGAAGACGAAGCCCAGGATTCTAGCCCTTTGCAAGAAAAACTATTAGGATTATTAGCCACTGGAAATGATCCGCAAGATAATCGATCAATCTCTAATTTAATTCGGGTAGGCGACCCCAACCAATCAATTAACTCCAGCTATACTCCTGCTGACCCTACTTATTTCAGAGATTTTTGTAGCGCCTGCGCCCCCAGCGGCAACTTGGCTGAAATGAATCAAGCCGGACGCAGTACCAGAGCTATTATTAACAGCGCCAACTTTATGTTGCACTGGTGTAACAATTACTTGCGCCCCAATTTGCCAGCAGTCGCCGCCAACAACCTAGCTACTTCCGAGACCGTATTCTGGCCTCAAAATATTCAGCCAGTGGGTTTAGATGACCCACAACCCAACCCTAATCAAATTGCGGACGGAGTGGAAGTTCATCGGCCACTAGATATTTTTCAATCGGTAGCACAGATTAGCGATCGCATTATCCAGCTATTTCAACAAGAATCACCCCTGAATATTGCCATCTTGGTACGTGAGAATCGACAGGCCAAATTCATCAGCGATCATTTGACAGCCCAATTTAAAACTCGTCCTGAGATCAAAATCTACGCCGCCGGAATTAGCGATCGCAGCTCTCAGATTCCCAGCGAAATGCTGCGGCTATTGCAATTTGTGGTGCGCCCCCATTCGCCCGACAGGTTGAAAGATGCTCTGAATGTTCTGCTAGAACGACAACTAATTGAGGCTCAAGATACCAATGCCCTGGCGATCTTCCCCGAACGCTTTCTCTACCCGACGATCACTGATCCGCAGTTATCGGCAACGGCAATTAAAGCTCAAACCTATTGTACTGATTTCATTAGAGCAAGACTTAGTTTACCGTATTACCAATTAATTAGTTATTTAGCAGATAGATTGGAATATCAAGCTCTGGAATTAGCTACCGCTGATAAATTAGCGGAAAGAGTTGCTCAACAAACATTTGGGAATAATTCCCTAGCGCAAAGCATTCAGACATTACAAGAAATCGCTCAATCCGAGAATTTTGCCAACGTAGACGAAGAAGCAGATGATCGATTCACCGCCACTGGCCAGGTCACAATCATGACCATGCACAAGGCTAAAGGCTTAGATTGGGATGTAGTCTTCTTACCATTTCTCCATAAAGACAGCATTCCCGGTAGTCCCTGGGTACCCACTGGGGCTAAATTCTTGGGGGATTTCAATATCGGAGAAGTAGCCCGTGCTCAGATCAGGGCGTTTGCTCATCAGCAAACCCTGCCCAGTGCCGCAGTTGCTTGGCAGCAAGCCAACTTTCTCAAACAAGCTGAATCCCTGCGTTTACTATATGTCGCGATGACCAGAGCTAAAAGATTGCTCTGGATGGCTGCTGAGCGAGAAGCACCTTTTACTTGGAATCGCTTTGACTGGCTAGATCCGGGCATCGCTGTAGAGAGAATACCCCAATATAAGTTACAACCCAAAGAGCCATGTCCAGCCATTCCCGCTCTCGAAAAATTTCTGCAAGCTGCCCGGTAATCTATTTGGAATCATCTAGCGACAGGAGACCTATTTTTTTACTTAGTTCGGCTAATTCTAATAATGCCTGATGTCGATCGTTACTTCTATTAATTTTGTAATCAATCACATCTTCAAATTTTAGACGACGATGACTTCCCACCTTGAAAAAAGAAATGACTCCTTTATCTAAAAGCTGGTAAAGGTAGGGACGAGAAATTCCTAGTAGTTCAGCGGCCGCCTGACAACTCAAGTATTGCTTTTCGGGCAGAATAGCCACAGCTCTACCTGAGAGCATAATTCCCACCAACTGCTGTAAAGCATTAACCATTACCGGAGATATATCTACAGCATTGCCGTCTCGATCAACTAACCGTAAAGGACTATTCAACAGTAGCGACTTCAGGGTATTTAGCGATTGAATATTGATATCTGATGAAAACACTGGCGTTGATGATATTTGTAACTGCTTCATATGAATAAAGTTCTTAGTTTTTAGAAGTGCCTAACTGTAACTAGATATTATAACTGTAATAAGTAATTCACTATTCAGCATTTAGGAAAATGATCGAAGACAAAATTGCAATAGTGCCTAACTGTAAGGTAAGTAATAAAAGTAATAACTTTTTGTTATTCAGCACTTTAGACATACTCTAACAATAAATTATTAGAAATTTTTGATCTTATAAAAAGCTTCAAAGCTAATGCTACATAGAATTTCAGCATATTTACTTAATAGCTTCATAAATAAAAAGCAAAATTATTACCTACTCAGTTAGCTTATCGATCAAAGAGAGACTAAAGCACCAGATATTTTTTATTCAGGAATAGCCAGTAATATTCAATACTAGGTTGCAATTTTTAAAAACCGAGTCATTTCAGACTACGGCTAAACCCACTCTACAAGTTTAAAAAATCAGTTTGGTGAAAAAACTCTCTCAATTTAAGTCATAGCGGTTGTCGATCGAAGTAGTTCTCGAGAAGTACTTTCAGCTGCTCTACGTCAGCAGAAGCTTTCACAGGAAACTTAAATTTAAAAATACTTATGGATTACGGCTTTAATTACTAGCTGAATTTATTAATTCAATAGAAATTTGGAGAAAGTCCAAAATCAGTAAAGGCTTTATTTATTTATCTATCGATCAGGATTAAACACAATATTGTCTTTTAAAGTATTTAGATAAAATCAAAATATAAAAATACTATTGAAGAAATAGTATTTAACGACATTTAGAAAAACCTTAGAATTTTATTTGAAATATTTGGAAAAGTAACTTAACTGTTTTTCGCTTGGACAATATCTAGATAGGGAAAAGCAGAAATGATACTTTTTTCAGAATTTTGGGAAAATTAGAGATAGGGAAGAGCTGGAGAATATCTCACTGTATCCATATAACTAGGGACTTATTGTGATCGATCGGATAAATTATTTTTGAGAAAATGGAGAAATATGGATTATCTATCAATTTAATCAAAAGCTTAGATTCAAATATTTATGGAGCTAGAGCAAAACTTTAAGTAGAAATTTTCTATTTATTGTTTTTTTGATATATATCAATTTTTTCATTTTTGTAAAAATCGAAAAAAAGAAAACCATGTTTTAGCTAAAGTTAAAAAATCAAAAAACCGTAAAAATATTGTTTGATTTTTCTCCAACTCTTAAATCGATGCTATTCTCCATTACCTGTCGATCTAAGCTAGGCATCATATTTTTCCATCTTCTAAATTAATCAATTCATCAAAGTTAAGAGCAGCTGTAATATTCTCCATATTTCTCTAAAATATCAACAGCACTTTTTCCATTAAAGAAGGTTATTTTCCCCCTAGCTTTTTAATTTTCACTCTTCAGGCTCAAGCTAATGTTTTTCAACGTCTGTTCATAAGAATTTAGATCTAGTCATTTAGGAGTATTTGCCATGAAATGGTGTTCTCAGTTAATTGCTGTACTCTCCATCTCTGTTTTAGGACTATTTGGTTCTAATCCCGCCAAAGCACAGCTAGTTCCTCAAGCCTGGGGAACTCTTGGCAGTAAAGATGCCACGATTACTTATAGTGCGGGGATTCGTCTCTTCGATTTAGGTGCCGAGTTTGGTACCGGTCCACAAGGCGCAGCCGGTGTTGATATTCTTAAATTCATCAGCCTACCGGTAGTTTCTCCCTATGTCGGTTTGGGCTGGTATTCAGGAAAAGATACTATTGCTTATTCTGGTGGTGTTCAGGTTGCTCCGCCTGGCAATATTTTCTATGGTGTTGGTTATCACTCCATTCGCGGCCTTAATGGCCAGATTGGTGTGAAGTTCTAAAAAATCTTTGATATTTCAACATGCTCCTAACTTCTGACCAACGTGAAAAGATCGATCGAACTGATGATGCTGATTTTTATAGCGATCCGCGATTTGTTACCCATGTAGATGCGGCCTTTATTCAGCGTCTCACTAATCTCTATCGTCAACAGCTTCAGCCTCAAACCAAAATTTTGGATTTAATGAGTAGCTGGGTTTCCCATTTACCATCTGAAATGGAGTTTGCAGAAATCTGTGGTCATGGTTTAAACGAGGCAGAATTAAGTCGTAATGCTAGGCTCGATCGATACTTTGTCCAAAACCTGAACAAAGACCTCCATTTGCCCTGTGCAGACGCAGAATTTGCGGCGGTTCTGAATACGGTGTCAGTGCAGTATCTTCAGTATCCAGAGACCATTTTTGCCGAGATTTTTCGTATTCTCCAGCCCGGTGGTATTGCTATTATCAGCTTCTCCAATCGGATGTTTCCGAATAAAGCGATCAATGCTTGGCGAGATGGTAGTGATGAACAGCATCTCGAACTGGTCTATCGTTATTTTCAGAGTGTAGCGGGTTTTAGTGAGCCTAAAGTCGTTGCTCATCGCGGCGGTGGCATGTTACCTTGGCTGAGTCTTACCGACCCCTTCTATGCGGTGATGGCAACGAAGCAATAAATCTGGGCTTATGATTATGAAAAAAGGAGAACCAATTGGTTCTCCTTTTTTATGTTTTCTGAATCTTTCATCTGAGACAAATATGCGATTATTTTCAAAATTGTTGATGGTTTTATCTTGCCTCTGGTTGCTATTTCTTGCTCCCAGTTCGGCGCTCATCGATTCTAAGTTCTACAGCTATCGGCCACCTAGTCTTGATGGTATCGGCAAAATTTACATGGGACGAGAAATTTCCCAAGTGATGGGTCATCAAGGTTCAGATTGGCTCGATCGAGCCGATCGTCAAACCGAAGAACAGCCCCAGAAATTAGTTGATGCACTTAATCTTCAGCCCAGCGATGTTGTCGGTGATATTGGCGCTGGCACTGGTTATATTTCCAAATTACTCTCTGTCCAGGTTCCTTTGGGAAAAGTATTAGCGGTAGATATTCAACCGGAAATGATTACTATTCTGAATAAAAGGTTTAGCAATACTACCAATGTCAAGATGGTGTTGGGTCAAGAACAAAAATCTGGGTTAACTGCTGCCAGTATTGATTTGGCGGTCATGGTCGATGTGTACCACGAATTTAATTATCCTCGGGAAATGATGGAGGATCTGGTAACTGCTTTGAAGCCCAACGGTCGCATTATTCTAGCTGAATATCGGGGCGAAGACCCTTTTGTTTTTATTAAGCCCCATCATAAGACTACTGAAAAGCAGATCAAAAAAGAAATGGCCGCTGTCGGTCTGCAATGGGACAAAACTTTGACTACTTTACCGCAGCAACATCTAACTTTTTTCTATAAACCTGATTAATTAGTTGACTAATTAGTCAGCGATCGACTTTAAGAATTCGGCAACTGGCCGATTTATCCAGTTCAAGCCAACTTGGATCTGATGTTCTATCGTTGGCAGTCGATATAAATATACTAGTCTACGTGCTAAGTAGGCTGCTGTTCCGTCTAATTGTAATCCTAAACCTGTCAACGTGGCATTGTCTTTACCCAATGCCATCATTTCTCCCAAGTTTGTGTACTGAAATGATAGTAAAGAACGACCAGTGCTGGTTGCCCAAATATTCCAAGCAGCAAAATCTGCTTGTTGCATTGCCGATTGTGCTGTCGCGGTCACATTTTTACCATCTTGGTCAAAGATCTCGGCTAAGTCTCCTAGGGCATAAACTGTTGATCGATCGACTGTCTGCAACGTCGGTAAGGTCTTGATCTGCCCCTGCGGATTACGTTGTAAATCTAATTCTGCCACTGCCGAACTGACCTTGTTTCCCACTGTCCAGAGCACTATATCCACGGGAATTTGATCGATTTGTTCCCGAAACTCGATCGAGATGGTGCTGGCTGTTACTTCCGTGATGCTGGTCTCTAGATCTATCCAGACTTCTCGTTTGCTCAAAGCTTTTTGGGCAGCCTCCCGATTGAACTCTGGTGCTGCCTGGAGGATTTTTTCTCCTCTTTCGATGATCCGCAGACGACCACGCTCGCCTAATCTGTCGGCTAACTTGCAGGCTAATTCTACCCCACTGTAGCCAGCCCCCACGATCGCTACTCGAATTTTGTCCTGCTGGCTGCTTTCTAATTCTCGTAAGCGACTTTCTAACCGCGATACATCTGTGAGGTTCCGAAAGGGAATACCGTACTGCTCGACTCCAGTTACTCCAGTGAGAGGCGTTTCGCCGCCCAGTGCCAGCACTAGTTGATCGTAGGCCAATGTCTGATCATTAGAAAAATGCACTTTCTGTTGGTCTAGATCGATCGATTGCACTACTGCTTGGCGAAACTTGATATTTGTACCTTTAAACAAATCCTGAAAGGTTGGTGCTACTTCCCAAGTAGCCATTTCCTGGTTTAAAAGTTCGTACAGCAGCGGCGTGAAAACAAATCGGTCAGATTTATCAACCAAAACAATTTCATGCTCATGATTGTCCCAAGACATTTGCTGGAGGCGAAGCGCTGTGTAAAGACCAGCAAAGCCGCCGCCCAGAATACATATTGATGTCATGATTTTTGGCCTCTGCTGAAATGAGTTTCTATAGTTGTCGAGGATTTATCAGGATTTTGCTGTGTTAAAGCGTTTGCAGGTAACTCAGTAAATCAGCCATTTCTTGAGGATTTGGCTGAAATTGTGGCATCGGAGGCGTTTTGCCACTAATTACTTGCTCAATCAAACCCTTAGAAGACTTTCGTTTAGACACTTCGTGTAGGTTCGGGCCTACTCTTCCTTGTCCGGTTAGTCCATGGCAGCCACTACAATTCATTTGAAAAATGGCATGACCTAAAACTGGATCGCCCTTTGTTCCTAAGACATTTTTGATGTAGGGACTACTGTCACCAAATATGTTCCAAGATACCATCCCCACACACACAAGCAACAAGACTGCTGAGATCTTGGTTCCGATCCAGCGGAGTTGTGATTGCTTAGAGCTAGTGAGTCGATTTTCCAATGGGTGCCTTTTCAAATCTTTACTAAATTATACTTCTGTTGAATAAAAACTTTACACACCACTGTTGTTTTTGTTGTGTTGCTTGCAATATATAAACTTGAGTGTATCCAGAAATACCTCTGCTCTATACACTTCTTTACAATATCTTCTTTTTTTGCTCTTGCCCCTACTCCCTGAAGGCGATAGGCTGTAGACAAATATCTATAAATTTTTATTGGCGGAGATTTTTAAAGTGGTAGAACCTCTTTTATCTGGCATTGTGCTGGGCCTTGTTTTGGTCACTCTCTTTGGGCTATTTGTGGCTGCCTATTTGCAGTACAAGCGTGGCGACCAACTTGGTGGTTAGATTTATCTAATTTTTTAACCTAGATTCTGCTCTAGACTGCTAGCCCCTTCGATTGTCGATGGGGCTTGTTGTTGGTGAGTATAAAATGTCAGCCCAATGCTGCCGTAAACTTTGTGCCGACAAACCGTTAGCGATTTGGTGGTTAATTCTTGACTCAAGTCCCGATCGCTACCATGCTCTAAAGCAATTTCGCCACTTGGTGCTAACAGTTGATGTTCTTCGATCGCACTCAATATTCTTTGGTACAGATTGCTTTGATAGGGCGGATCACAATAGATTCGATCGAACTGCTGGCCAGCCAACGTGGGCAAGAATTTTTGTACCCGACCATTAATCAACCGAAAATGACTATTTCCAGTCACTAGTCTCTGACAATTATCCCTAATTAGTTTGCTAGCTAGTGGTGATTCTTCGATTCCTAATACGACACTGGCGCCTCGGCAGAGAGCTTCGGCAGCCATCGCTCCGCTACCGGTGCATAGATCTAGCCATCGACAATCCTGAATTTGTCCTTGCCAAACATTAAAAAGCGCTTGCCGCACCCGTGCCGATGTTGGTCGGCAATTTAGTCCGGGCAAGGTTTTGATGGCTCGGTTGCCATAGATTCTAATGCTCACGCGGCACTCACTGCCACTGTGGTTAAGAAATTAGCTAAAATAGCCAGTCCGGTCGTCGAGGATTTTTCGGGATGAAACTGCACCGCCATAAGCTGGTCAAAGGCGATAGCGGCGGTTACTTGCTGCTGGCCGTGGGTTACTGTAGCCGCCGTGATTTTTTGATTATCCGGCTGGACATAGAAAGAATGGACAAAATACACCCAGTCTTGTGTATTTAGGTTGCGCCAGAGTGGGCAATCTGGGTGGGTTATTTCCAGTTGATTCCAGCCCATATGCGGAATGGTTAGTGCTGGCTCTGACTTAAACCTTTTAACTTGACCAGACACAATACCTAAGCCAGCTTCTTGGCCTTCGGCACTGCTCTCAAATAAGAGCTGTAAACCCAGGCATACTCCCAAAAAAGGCTGGCCACTCAACGCAATCTTCTGTAACGGCTCTATTAGTTTCCGAGCTTGCAGGTGTTGCATGGCAGGGTCAAAAGAACCTACGCCTGGTAATACCACGGCATCTGCCGCCTGTAACTCGATGCTCGAGTCGGTAATATGTGGCTCGGCACCAACCCGCTGCAAACTTTTACACACTGAGTGTAAATTACCCATATCATAATCTACAACTGCAACTTTTAGCATTGATTTTAGCCAGAATAAATAATCTGTAAGGATCTGGGCGATGAACAAGGGAATATTAGATTATAAATCTTTCGATCATGATTGAGACATTTGTCTAATGGGGAATTGGACTGGCTCCGATTATGTTTGAGGCAAGTTGTTTTCTTTCCCTAACACATATGATGTCTAGTACCTTCGACTGTGATGATATCAAGCTAATTGCCGAATTTGTGCAAGGTAGTAATCAACTTTTGACGAGCGATCGAGCGCGGATGGAAACCACTGGCATTATCTCGCAAATTATCACTAAATCTGGTGAAGTTGTGGCCATCATGTATCTGCAAGGCAAGCCGCGCACTGCTGTGATCCTAGCTGGCTCTATTTATACCAAACAACTAGAAGATCACTTGACCGCACTGAACTTTGTGTTGATGGGGAAATCTAAAAGAGCGGGCTACGTGGAATATCATCAATATGCTACTCCAGTAGGATACAAAGCTTGGTATACAGAGCCTGCTTTGTTATGGAAAAAATGGTGGCCAACCGAAAGATTTCACAGCAAACGACGTTTCAATATGAATATGTTGGTGCAGATTAAAGATAGCTGGTACCCAGTTCAAAATATTGTGGTTGATGCTGGTACTTTTGTGATCAAAACCCTCGTGGGTCAGATTCGGATTAGCAGCAACGAGCAATTATTGTGGCTCTCTCAGATTCCGGTGGAAGATGCGGTGGTAGTCGTAGCAGATAATGATGCTTGGAGTCAATCACCCGAAGTTCAGAAAGAATCGAGCAAGCAAGATTTGCCGAAAATGCCAATTATTGGCCGTTCTATCACCGTCCCCGCACCGCCAGCTGCTCATGCTCAATTAAAAGAACTAGAGCGAAAACTTTACAAACAACAAAGAGCTACTATTCTTGCTGAGCAAAGAGCTGTGAATGCTGAACAACAGCTGGCTATTCTCCAAAAGCAGCTACGCAAAAAGGAATTGGAAGTCAATTGGCCACAGCATTAGGTACCGGAGATATGGGCAAAACCTTGGCTGTGAGCCGCTACAGAAACTTCTCTTCATAAGTGCTAGGATTACTTGAGAATAAAGAGAAAAGTGCGAAGGAAATA